>CALKYM010000082.1 GCA_938003525.1 uncultured Planctomycetales bacterium
GTCGACATTCTCGAACGTGAGCAGGTAGTCGATCCGCTTGTTCGGGTATTTTTTGTTGCGCCCCGTGTGTGTCAGCGGGCTGAGCCCTTGTTTGTAGCTATCGCGGGCGCCGGAGAGGAACTCGAAGATCTCGCCATAGGCCGCGGGATCAGTCGAGTCGATGTTGAAATCGCCGGCCAGAATGGCGATCACGTCTTCATCGTTGCCGACGTATTCGCGGATGAACGCGTTGCACTCGCGCAATTGGTCGCGTTTGACCGACGGATCGCGCTTCCCGCCGGCTTGGAGATGCGTGTTGAAGATCGCAAGCTCCTGGCCCCGCTTCGTCAGCCGCACGCCAATGATGCCCTTGCGGGCCACTTTGTCGGCCCCGATGCCTCGCGTGAATACTTGGAAGGCGAAGTCGCGCAGCGGGTGTTTGCTGAAGACCATCAGTCCCGAGGCTTGCATCGTGGAGACGCCCGCGCCGATCGTCTCGGGATGGTGGAAGTAGGGATACTCGTCAGCCAAATCCTGGATCAGTCGGTCTCTCGCCGGAATCGACCAGATTTCCTGCAAGAGCACGATGTCAGGATCGCCTTCGAAATCCAGCAGGACCTGTGCCAGCAGCCGAGCACGCTCGTCTTCGTCTGCGATGATGTGCTTCTTCTTGTCCTTGAGCTTCGCCGGATAGAGCGCGGCGACCGCTGTCGGAAAGACGCCGACGTTGTTCGAGAACACGGTGAAGTTGCTGTCGGTCGTTGTCAGAGCGGGCGGTTCGCAAAACCCGTTTTGCCTGCCCAGCAAGAGAATGGCACCGACCAAGAACCAGCGCATCGTTTCGGGCTCCTGAATGGGAGAACTGTGTTCGCTGCCATTCTCCTTGCCAGCTGGGTGTCAATCAATCAGGCGTTCTCGGCCTCTACAGGCTTTGCGTCTCCTAGGACTGCTAAGCTATTTGCAAAAGCCGTTCTCTTCTCTGCAGCTGCTCCGAATATCCGACATATCCAACTAAGGTATCGAGAAGCGCTCTCGGGCCTCTGGTCGACTCAGTCGACGCGCGATGATGTTGATTTCTCAGTCGCACTTTGGCCGACGCAGCAACGCAACCTCGCTGCGCATCACCGAGGAGAATTTGGAGGACATCATGCTTGCTGTCGGCAGATCGCAACAACCAGCGTCGGCTGCACGTGCGGCTGAGGGCACGACGAGCAGATCAAGCATCACGAAATCAATTCAATCGCCGACCTCGTATATAGAGAGGGGCATTTGTTTCGGAAAAACTCAGCTGCACTGGGCCCTCTTTACGCGCTATAGTTGTTGACAGGAAGTTATATATTTTTCGCGACGATTGATATCGTCGTCAGTCGCGAGACGAGTGGATGGCAAGTGGCTGAATTGGCAAGGAACACATCGTTGCTAGTGCCACACCTACGAACTACGCTCAACGAGCACCAGCAATACGCGATCGCAGTCATGTCTGAGATTGTCGGGCGGTGAGGCGACATGCGACCTAGTGTTGTGTGGCATCTCCGAGGCTTCTAGCGACGTCACAACGTGAGGCTGCCGGACATTCTCTAGAACGGCCATGGCATGAGCGCAGCAAGAGCAACACGACATATGCCTCGGCGCCAGCGCGACGTTCGTTCGAGTAGTCTCACAGGGCGCAGCGGGAGGTTGTCTCGATCGAGAGCGAACCGGTTTAAGCTTGGCATCGCAGGCTGTTCACTGGTCTTGATCGCCCCATTCGCTCTGGAGTTGTCGGCCCGCTACAAAGCTTACCGAATCGCGCACTCAAACCCTCTCATTGTGGCCCACCGCGCGAAGATGGCCGAAATAGCAACAATCAAACCTCGTGTCTGGAAGGTTCCCAATTTCGAGTACCTTCCTGCCCTTCAAATAGACATCGAGTGGAGGAACGAAACGTATTCCTTTCACACCAATCGCTTTGGCTTTCGGGGGGAGGAGGTTGATGTTCCCAAGCCGGAACGCACCTTTCGGATTGCATGTATTGGGGGGTCGACAACCGCGGAGGGCCACAATCTAGCTGAGACGTATCCGTCTCTGCTGAGCCAACAACTGCGGATTTTGTGCGATACCGACCAAGTCGAAGTTGTGAACTGCGGCATCGCCGGCCTGACAACACACGGTCAGGTGGCACGAATGTGGGCTCTCGATCGCATTGGCAAGCCAACCAACAGCCCGACATATTTGGATCTCAAGCCGGATTTGATCGTCGACTACGCTGCAGTCAATGACGTGTGCTGGCAAATCCTGCCCGTCTGGAAGGAGCGTCTCGACCAAGAGGGCGGGTGGTGGACGCGACTAGTTCGCGCCTCCTACTGGCTGCGGGATTGCTACGGTTCAACGATGGCTCCCTCTGATCGCGAAATCATTGCGGACTTGGAGGCTGTGACTCTCAAGAACTTCAGGTCTCTACTGCGCACTGCCAAGGTGAACGACGTTGAGCTGGCGTTCTGCACCTTCGCCACGCCTGATCTTTCCCGGCTGACCAGAACGGAATGGGAGCACTTCGAGCATGATTTCCGCACGTTCTGGCGAGGCGAATACCTCGGATTGGCCGACTACGTGCGCATCATTGAGTTGTTCAACGATCAACTTGCCGATTTCTGCAAGCGGGAGGGCGTCCCACTCGTGCCCGTCGCGGAGGAGTTGTCGGGATCCGGCGACGTCTTTATCGACATCTGTCATATGACTATTGACGGCAGGAAGCGTAAGGCGGAAATCATCGCCCGTCACCTAGCACCGTTGGTTCGAAAGCGACTATCGGAGGCAGAGCACACGGCTTCACTCGATATCGGTCGCCTCGATACTTCACGCGGGCCCGCGGGCGGTAGTCTCGCCAGCCTACCTCGGTGACTCCCAGCGTGCGGCGAACGACCACTGCGTGCCGCTATTCGGTGGCATTGTGCCGCTCGGCAAGTTGTCCTCGCACCTCGTAGCGCAGCTCAACGGTGCCGGTCTTGTAGGCTTTGACCCCGGCGAGATGCAGGGCCACGTCTCGGTCGAGCTTCTCGAAGAATCGAATCCCGTCCCCGATCACGACCGGCACGATCGAATAACAAACTTCGTCGGCCAGTCCGAGACGCAGGCATTCTCCGGCGACCGCACCACCGCCCACAATCCAGATGTTGTGGAACGTGGACCGCAGCCGCGCGCCGACGAATTGCGCGAGATCACCGGAGCAGAACTCGACGGTTTCTCGCGTGCGCGACAGCTCCCGGGTCGTCAGCACGAACGTCGGCTTGTCGCCGTACGGCCACCCCAGCCCCTGGGCTTCGAAACCAAGCGCGGTCTCATAGGTCCGCGATCCCATGACGTAGCAGTCGATCGTCTTGAGGAATGCTTCGAGGGCGTCGGACTCCAGGCTGTCGCCGTCGATGAACTCGTCGGAAGTCTCGATCCAGTCGACGCTCCCGTCGCTGCGCGCAATAAATCCGTCGAGGCTCGCCGCCATGTGAATCGTTACCCGAGAATCGGCGATTGCCATGGTGTGTCCTGCACGAAACGTGTCACTGCCACCACCCGCCCACCAAACTTAGCCCCGACGGGTAGCCCTCGAACCGGCTAATCGGCGGTCAGGGGATCTCCACCGCAAAGCTGTCTAGGATGCAGCATATTCAAGACCTGTAAACCTGGATCGCAGATTCCCCGAGCGCATTGGAACCCACGTGCCTGCGGATTGGCCGTATTCCAGTAATCGTCCTACACTCCACTGTTGGGGCGTCGACAGAGCCGGTCCGGCTCCCGAGCACTCTGTACTGAGGAGGTCCGAGATGTTGGTGCGATCGTCACTGTTAATTGCCGCGCTACTGGTTTACGCCGCAGCGGCAGTCGTACTCGCCAGCGATGTCGAAACTGCGGATGGAGAAGATGCCTCCAACAGCGCAAGGTGTCCCGTCACAGGCGCGTCTGCGAGCCCATCGCAACGTCACACGGCGGCTGGTTCCATGTCCAATGGCGACTGGTGGCCGGATATGTTGAATCTACGCATCCTCCATCAGAACTCGTCCATGAGCAATCCGATGGGCGAGGACTTCGACTACGCCGAGGAGTTTAAGAAGCTCGACCTCGACGCCTTAAAGCGGGACGTCATGGAATTGATGACGACCTCCCAGGACTGGTGGCCCGCCGACTATGGACACTACGGGCCGCTGTTCATTCGCATGGCCTGGCACAGTGCAGGGACGTATCGTGTCGCTGATGGCCGCGGCGGTGCGTCGGACGGCACGCAGCGATTTGCACCACTGGGTAGCTGGCCCGACAACGCGAACCTCGACAAAGCCCGTCGTCTGCTCTGGCCGATCAAGCAAAAGTACGGTCGGAAGATCTCCTGGGCGGATCTCATGATCTTCGCAGGCAACTGCGCGCTGGAGTCGATGGGATTCGAGACGCTCGGTTTTGCCGGGGGTCGCGAAGATGTCTGGGAGCCGCAAATGGACGTCTACTGGGGTCCGGAAAGCGAGTGGTTGGCAGACGAGCGTTACTCGGGGGACCGAGAACTCGAGAATCCACTCGCCGCCGTTCAGATGGGTTTGATCTACGTGAATCCGGAGGGTCCCAACGGCAAGCCCGACCCGCTCGCCGCAGCCCGAGACATTCGCGAAACGTTTGGGCGCATGGCCATGAATGACGAGGAGACGGTCGCCCTGATTGCTGGCGGGCACACATTCGGCAAAGCCCATGGTGCCGCCAGTCCGGCAGAGTACGTCGGTCCCGAACCCGAAGGGGCGCCTATCGAGCAACAAGGGCTTGGTTGGAAGAATCGTTACGGCAGTGGAAAAGCTGGCGACACGATTACCAGCGGCCTCGAGGGCGCGTGGACGACCACCCCGACGCAGTGGTCGAATGGATACTTCGACAACCTGTTTGGCTACGACTGGGAGTTGGTGAAGAGTCCAGCCGGCGCGTGGCAGTGGACCCCGAAGGCCCAGTCCGCGCAGGGCACCGTGCCGGATGCTCACGATCCATCGAAATCCCATGCCCCCATGATGTTCACGACCGATCTGGCTCTCAAAGAAGATCCAGCCTACGCAAAGATTGCGAAACGCTTCCATGAGAACCCGGACGAGTTTGCCCACGCCTTCGCTAAAGCCTGGTACAAACTGATCCACCGTGACATGGGCCCGGTTTCGCGGCTCCTCGGACCGTGGGTTGCGGAGCCGCAGCTGTGGCAAGACCCCGTTCCGCAGGTCGACCATGAACTAGTCGACGACCAGGATATCGCGGCCCTGAAAAGTCAAATCCTGGCGTCCGGGCTTTCAGTTTCCCAACTGGTCTCGACCGCGTGGGCATCGGCATCCACGTTCCGCGGTAGCGATATGCGTGGTGGTGCGAACGGGGCAAGGATCCGTTTGGCGCCGCAAAAAGACTGGGAAGTCAACGAGCCAGACGAACTGGCAAAGGTTCTCTCAGCACTCGTGGACATTCAGGAAGAGTTCAACAACTCTCAAGCTGGCGACAAAGCGATTTCGTTGGCGGACCTGATTGTTCTCGCCGGCTGTGCCGCCGTTGAAGAGGCGGCAAAAAGGGGCGGTCACCACGTGCAAGTTCCTTTCGCACCAGGGCGAACCGACGCATCACAGGAGATGACCGACGTCGAGTCATTCGCCGTGCTTGAACCGACCTCAGACGGGTTCCGCAACTATCACGGTCGCAGCCACGACCGCCGTGCTGAGGAATTGCTAGTGGATCGAGCCAACCTGCTCACGCTCACGGCGCCAGAGATGACCGTTCTCGTGGGCGGGCTGCGAGTCCTGAAGACCAACTACGGGGATTCGCAGCTGGGCGTGTTTACGGACAGCCCTGAAACACTCACTAACGACTTCTTCGTGAACCTATTGGACCTGGGTACGGAGTGGCAACGGTCGGGCGATGGCGAAAACGTCTTCGAAGGCAGGGATCGCAGCACGGGCGACGTCAAATGGACTGCATCTTCCGTCGATCTCATCTTCGGCTCGAACTCGCAACTGCGCGCGATTTGCGAAGTCTACGCCAGTGGCGAAGCGGAGGAGAAGTTCGTCAAAGACTTTGTGACGGTCTGGAACAAGGTGATGAATCTCGATCGCTTTGACCTCGATCCAGCGCAACGCCAGGCATCTGACGCTGTGGTGCTCGCCCCAAACCAGTAGAAAGCGCCGTCGCGCCCGTCGGTGAGTCCCGAGGAGTTCAGCCTGCTCGCTGGTCGAGATCACCGTGCGGGTTGGTTTTGGGGAGACAGCGCCGTCGGTGAGCATCGAAAGCGACCAGGGTCATCATTTTCACCGACGCCCGGCGAGCAACCAATCGTTCACGAGTCCCCAACAACCGGTGACTGGATTGACGACAAGGTAAGGCGCTTGCGTCTGACCGTCGCCTGAAACCCCGCAACGTCTTGGCTCATGCTCCGGTGCTGGTGGGCGCGGACTTGCGTTGCCGAACCTGATTCTTCATCTCAGGGCGCGTGACGCCGAGCGATCTCAGAATGGGGAAATAGACCTCGCGGAAATACTGCTCCTCGTCGATGATCCTGAATTCCCTGATCTGCGCCTCGCGCTGATCGCTGTCGGCCATCAGGTGCAGCGCCGGCATTTCGAAATGGTGCATCACGCCGCGGAGATGCTCGAGCGTGCGATCTCGATCGCGCTCGAGAAAGAGCCTGATGAAGTCGCGGAAGAAGCTGTAGTGCGATTGCTCGTCGACCGCCAAAAGCATGAGCAGGCGCTCCAGGGCCTGATCGCCTTCATTGTCCTGCAATCGCTCGCGCAGGTTGCGATAGATGAGCGCCGTGGTTCGCTCTTGAACCATCGTGTAGGCAACCATCGAGATGATGCTCTTGTGCGGCATCTTCCACGGGTACTCGAAAGTCGCGCTGGCGAGGTCGGCGATCTGGCTCTCGGTGCGCATGCCTGAGCGGATCAGCCAGTCGCCTAGCGCCAGCGAGTGCTTCGACTCCTCGTAGCCCCAATTGGCGTAGAACCAAGAACGGGCCCGGCTCGGCCGCGATTTGGGGATCGCCGAGCGGAGATAGTCGGGCAGGTAGAGCTCGACCACGCAAAACGACTCGACGATGTCGGCCACCGCGGGGTCGAGCCGCTTGTTGCACGCCTCCCAGGGAATATCGGCCTGAATGCTCCAGCGCCGCTTCCGCTCGGCCTTGTCAAAAAAATCGCGATAGAGTCGCCATAAGTCGGCTTCTAAAGTCGGGTCGGTCCATTGCTCAAAGTCGGTCATGCCAGAATCCCTCCAGGCAAGGGGGCGAGGCTCGGCGTGCTGGTCTACTACTGCTCGACGTTCGGTTCGGAGCCCTTCACAACATCGTCGAGCCACGCGCTGAACCGCGTGGGCATTTGAATCCAGGCGGTCGAGTTCAACCAAGACTGATTCTAGCGAGACGCGCGCCGCGTACACCCCCCATGACGGCGTTTCCCCGGCTGGCGCGTCCGCGTTTTCAGCACGACTCACGGCCGGGCAGCGGTTTCGGGACAGCGAAACGAGGCAAGAAACATTGACGTGGCGGGCTGAAGGGCCCACAGCTACCAATCCGTAGTTGTCGATATGATCAAGGCTCCGTGGAAGTGAGGTTTCTTGCCAGTGCCAAGGTCTCCGGTGCATTGAATGGGCCGCGCTCCCGTCGCGATGTGCCAGTTGCAGGCGTTTGGTAGATGCTGGAGCCCGCTCCTCGCGCCGTGGCCCACCGCGGGAGCCTGGGTAGCGGGGGAAATGGGTTGCACGAGTCGAAAAACGGACATCCGTCGGATGCAAGCAACGAAGGGAGCCGGCGTGGATGAACTTCGCGAACATCTGCTGTGGCTGCTACGTGGTGGACATGCCCACATAGGATTCGAGCGGGCATTCGCCGATCTGCCGGTGCCATTGCGCGGGCGCAGGCCCGCAAATATCCCCCACACGCCCTGGCGCCTGCTGGAGCACATGCGGATCGCGCAATGGGACATCCTGGAGTTCTCGCGCAATCCGAACCATATGTCACCGGACTTCCCCAGCGGTTACTGGCCCGAGAGAGACGCACCGCCGGACGACGATTCCTGGGACCTGAGCATCACCGCGTTTCGGCGAGACGGCGATGAGTTCCAGGCGCTGGTCGCCAGTCCAGAGCGCGATCTTGTCGTCCCGTTTCCCTGGGGTGAGGGGCAGACGCTCCTGCGGGAAGCCCTGCTCGTGGCGGAACACAACGCGTATCACCTGGGACAAATGATGGCGGTACGGCAAGCCCTAGGCGCGTGGTCTGAGTAGCGGCAGAAGCTCGACGCTCCACCAGAAACCAGTGACGGCTGTGGCCGCCGAACGTTGCCCCTCGGCACGGTCGCGTGTTGGGTGCGACGGTCTAACCGATCTCGCGCGGAAACGGAGCCGTGCGGCCTGACCAAGGACGCCCATTGCCGGGTACGTTCGTACCATTGAGCCCAACGACGAACGGTTCTTGTGCGCTTCAAGCGCGCACCGGAGAACGCGCATCGTGTACGAGGAGGCCATATCGAGAAGTCAATCACCGGATTCGATGACAGGCGTTGCTGGGCGACCTACGGGCTCGTCGAGACGGAACGGCCACTTGTCGAGCGCCTCCGGCGTGCCGCTGTGGCGCCGACGTAACCAGTAACTCCTCGCGGGCGAGATCCGGCAACAACGAAGATCAACGGGGCATATCGACCAGTACAACGAAGGCGGCCCCACCCCTCTGGGCATTGATGCCCCGCTTCGCCTGCGGGGAGCTTCACGTCGAACTCAAGAAGCGCCAAGCGAATCGGTACTCGTCTTGCGCACGCCGGCGTTCTCGGCGAGGCTTACGCGTCTTGTTTTTGTTTGCGACGGCGGGAGCGGCCTTTGCCTTTTTTCTTGGCGGCCTTGGGTTGGTCGGAAACAGGCTGTTCCATGCGGCGTTCTTTGAGACGCACGGCTTTCCCGACGCGGTCGCGGAGGAAGTAGAGCTTCGCGCGGCGGACGACGGCCTTGCGCTTGACTTCGATCGTGGCGATTCGCGGAGAGTGCACAGGGAACTTCCGCTCGACGCCCTCGCCGGCCACGATGCGGCGGACGACGAACATCTCCCGCGTGCCGGAGCCGCTGCGGGCGATGACCACGCCGTTGAAGATCTGAATCCGCTCCTTGTCGCCTTCCAGGATGCGGGTGTGGACGTCGACGGTATCGCCGATTTCGAACTTCGGCACCTCGGGCTTGAGGCTCGACTGTTCGACGAGAGAGAGGATTTGCTGGCTCATTTCAGTCTTCCTTCATGCATCGCGCGGTCGCGCTAGATCAGGCTCCCGCACGGGGGAGGTTCGAAGTCTCGGTTGGATTGGGGTTCGTACATTGGGCTCTCGTCGAGCGGCTGAGCAGGTCGGAGCGACGCTCGGCGGTGCGTGAGAGGCGTTGCTCATCGCGCCAGCGGGCAATGCGGCCATGGTCGCCCGAGAGCAACACTTCCGGAACCGCGCGGCCGCGGAACTCGCGAGGGCGGGTGTATTGGGCATGCTCGAGCAAGTCGCGTCCGCCGGAGAACGAATCGTCGCCGGGGCTCTGCTCGTCGCCCAGTACGCCAGGGATCAATCGCCCGACGGAGTCGATGACGACCATCGCCGCGACCTCGCCGCCACTGAGAACGTAGTCGCCGATCGAAATCTCTTCGGGTTCGAGCAGCTCGCGAATCCGCTCGTCGAAGCCCTCGTACCGGCCACAGAGCAGGATGAGGCGGTTGCTGATGGCCAGCGCTTCGACCTTGGATTGTGAAAGGGGGGCGCCCTGCGGAGTGAGCATCACGAGTCTGCCGGGCTCGCTCGACATGGCGCGCACGCTTTCGACGGCGCGGACGACGGGCTCGACCATGAGCACCATGCCGGGTCCGCCTCCGAACGGGCGATCGTCGACCTGGCGATGCCTACCTGTGGCCCAATCGCGAATGTTGTGCAGATGCACCTCGAGCAGCCGCCGCTGAAGAGCGAGCTTCAGCAGGCTCTGCCCGAGATATCCGTGGAAGATTTCGGGAAACAGGGTCAGCACATCGAACCGCATGGCGGCACATTAGCCCTCGGCGGGCTTCTCCGGTTCTTCAGCGGGCGCTTCGGTCGCCTCGGCTGTGGCTTCCTCGGTGGCGGCAGCTTCTTCCGTCGCGGCGGGCTTTTCGGCCTGCGCTTCCTCAGCGGGCGCTTCGGCTGTGGCTTCGGCTGGCGATTCTGCGGTGGCCGTATCATCAGCGGCAGCGGCTTCTTCGGCGGGCGCTGCGCCGGCCTGTTCTTCTTCGCTGGGTGGTGTGTAGACCGGCGCCGGAGCGGGCGGGACGACCTTCGGCTGTGCGAGCCGCGAACGGGCGGCCTGCTGTGCTTCGAGATGCGTGCCGTCGGTGCCGTACTTCTTGATCAGCACCTTCACTTTGTCGCTCGGCTGGGCGCCGACGCTCAGCCAGTAGTCGACCCGGGCGCCGTTGAGCACCGCGCGGGCATCGACGTCGGACACACCGGGATCGTAGGTGCCGAGTTCTTCCAGCACGCGGCCATCGCGCGGCTTGCGTCCGTCGACCGCGCAGATGCGGTAGAAGGGACGGTGCGTGCGTCCCAGTTTCTTCATGCGAATTCGTACAGGCACAACGGTCTCCTCAGCTCGATCGATTGGTTTGTGGTTGTGTGGATATTCGGAGGTGGCTCGTGTCGGTGATTAGTTGGGGCTCGTCGGATCGCCGCGTTCACGGCGGCGGCGGCGGCGCTTTTCGCGCTCGCGCATCTTCTTCGCTTTTTTCTTCTCAGCGGCCGACAGCCGCTTGCCGGTTCCCTTTTTTTGCTTGGCCAGCCGCCCGCTGGGGTCCATGAACCCGCCGGCGGCGATCTCGCGCATCTTCTGCATCCGCTCGCGCATGCCCAGGCCGGCCATGCCCTTCATTTGTTGGGCGAGCGGCTCGAAGTTCTTGACCAGTTCGTTGACCTGATGCGGCTCGACGCCGGCGCCGGCGGCGATGCGGCGGCGGCGGCTGGTATCGATCGTCTTGCTCGGGTTGCGGCGCTCTTCGGGCGTCATGGAATCGATGATGCCGAACAGTTGTTTCATGTCGGCTTCGGCATCGACGTCGTCCAGCATGCCCTTCATCTGGCCCAGGCCGGGGATCATGCCCATGATCTTGTTCAAGGGGCCCAGTCGACGCGCCTGCGAAAGCATTTTGCGGAAGTCGTCGAGCGTGAACTCGCCTTTGAGCAGCCGCTCTTCCTGCGCGACCATTTCATCCTGGTCGAATTGCCGCTGCGCCTGTTCGACGAGCGAGAGCACGTCGCCCATGCCCAGGATCCGCCCGGCGAGACGGTCGGGGTGGAACTCTTCCAGCGCGTCGAGCTTTTCGCCCACGCCGATGAACTTGATGGGCACGCCGGTGACGGCTTTGACGCTGAGCGCGGCACCCCCGCGAGCGTCGCCGTCGAGCTTGGTCATGATCACGCCGTCGAGTTCCAATGCGTCGTTGAACGCCTTGGCGCTATTGACTGCGTCTTGTCCCGTCATGCCATCGACGACGAGGTAGACCTGTTGCGGCGCGATGCGACGATCGACTTCGGCCAGCTCGCCCATCAGTTCATCGTCGACGTGCAGGCGGCCGGCCGTATCGAGAATCACGACGTCGGCATCCTGCGAGCGGGCCTTCTTGACGGCGCGGCGGCAGACGCTCACCGGCCCGTCGGCGTCGCGCTCGGAGTAAACCGGTACGTCGAGCTGATCGCCCAGCACGTGCAATTGATCGATGGCGGCCGGACGCTGCAGGTCGGCAGCTACGAGCATCGGCTTGCGGCCGCGCTGCTTGAGCATCGAGGCCAGCTTGCCGCAGGTGGTCGTCTTGCCGGAACCTTGCAGGCCGCACAGCATGAGGACGGGCGTCTCGCCTGCGAGATGCAGCGAGTGATCAACCGGGCCCATCAGTCCGACGAGTTCGCGATGCACGATGCCGACGAGTTGCTGAGTAGGGTCGAGCGCCTTGAGAACGCTTTCGCCCACCGCCTGCTCGCTGACCCGCGCCATGAAGTCGCGCACGACCTGGAAGCTGACGTCGGCTTCGAGCAGGGCCTGCTGCACGAGCTGCAGGCCTTCGCGCATGTTGGCTTCGCTCAGCTTGCCGCGACCGCGGAAGCTGCGAAGGGCGGAACTCAGGCTATCCTGCAGCGACTCGAACATGGAGGGAATCGACAGTGCGCAACGTGATCGCGGGCCGCCGGCGCGCAGCACCGCACGACGCGGGTGCCGTGTGATGACCGAGCGCGTGAAACGGGCCGGGAGGCCGCGTCGATCGGCAGGGCCGGATCAAGGTAAACCCAGAATCTACCAGACGCTACGACGCCATGACAACCGGCGAGAGGGCGGTTTTCACCCGTGTTGCAGACGCAGAACCGGGGGGGCTCATGCGGCCTGTCCACCAGCGGCGCGGCCAACTTAGCGGTTCAACGACTCCACAGCCGGTGCCTCTGGCCCTGTGGTTTCTTTAGGCTGCTGCTCGGCGGCGAATTCCAGCCGGACTGCCTCGTTCGTCGCGTCGGGGGTGACCTCGAGACTGAGATTCCAGACGACGCTAGCGACCTTGCAGAGTCCCTCGGCTCCTTCGCGGCAGTAGTAGAACGTCAGGCCCAGTTCGAGCTGGTCGCTGCCGGCCTCTTCGGCAAGGGGCAGGTCGACGGTGAATTCGGTTGCCTGCGGCTCCAGCCGGACCCAATTGTTGAGTGCCTCACGTCGGACGATGCCGCTGTCGGTTAAGGGCGCCACCTGGTAGCCCATCGGCGCCAGCGTGTTGAGCTTGTAGTCGTCGGGCAGCACGAGTTGCACGTCGAGGCGCAGATTGCCATCGACCGCGCGAAGCTGCTGCGACTCCAACGCGAGCCGGGTCGCGCCCGGATAGCTGCGTGTCTTGGGCTCGGCGCTCTCGAGTTGCGGCGGTTCGAGTCCGGCGATGGCCAGCGTGCCGACGCGGTAGTTGTCATTGAGATCGATCGTGCGGATGAGGTGATTGTTCGTGTCGGCCACAAAGAGTTTGCCGGCGGCGGCTGTCAGGCCTTCCGGTTCGTCGAAAGTCGGCGCATCATCATCGCTCCCCGCTTCGCCGGTGCCGGCGACGGTGGTCACGTTTCCTGTGGCGGGATCGACGGCTTTGATCTTGTTGTTGTACGTGTCGGCGATGTAGAGCGTGTCGTCGTACATCGCCACGCCCAGCACGTGCTGCAACTGGGCCTTCTCGGGCGGACCGTCTTTGTCCCCGAAGGCGAACAGTCGTCCGCGCGAAAGATGTGCCGTGCCCACCAGTGTCGTCACGTTGCCGGTACCGTCGAGCGGCACGCTGCGGATCGAACTACCTTCGCTGTCCGCGACGAAGAGTCGCTCGCCGTCGGAGGCCAGTCCGCTCGGCTGCGCGAAGGAACTCGCGCCCGGCGCGTAAGGTTCCGCGGGAAGCAAGGGACCATCGACGATGTCTTCGCGCCCATTGCCGGCGTAGGGGCCGATTTCCGATTCGTCGAGCGGCATCCGCCAGATCTGGTGCGGGCCCGCCATCGCGATGAACAGCTCCCTGCCATGAGCCCACAGCGCCCAAGGGCTGTTGAGCGCCGTCGTTGCGGGAGGCCCGACAAAGCGATCGGGCAGCAGTCCGAAACCAGCGGGGCCGCGCTGCGTGCCCGGCCAGGGATTGCGGCTTTGCTTTCCGGTGCCGGCGATCGTGACCACCTGTTTCGTTTCTAAATCGACTTTGCGAAGAAGGTGGTTTTCGGTGTCGGCCACGTACAGTGTCAGCTCGTGAAGCGCCATTCCTTGAGGATGATGGAATTGGGCGGACGCGTAATCGCCGTCGGCTGCGCCGATGTCACCCGAGCCGACAATGTCGAGCAGTTCGCCGGCGAGATCGCTAATGACAATGCGGTTGTGGTTGCTGTCGGAGATGAACAGCCGCCCGCCTGCTTCGTCGGCAAGAACCTTGCCGGGAAAACGTAGCGGAGTCTCCGGCTGTTGATAGACGGCCAGATCGAACCGCACGGGCGTCTCGTCGAGCAGGCCCTGCTCGCGGTAGTAGGGGAGCGCGTCGGTGAGGAATTTGTCGAGCGTCTCGAAGTCGATCTCGCCGCTGTGAGCCGCCACGAGATTGCCCTCTGGGTCGATGATGCGCAGGCTGGGCCAGCTCTGACAGAAGAAGGCCTGCCAGACGACATGGTCGGCGTCGTTAATCACCGGATGTTCGATCTCGTAACGCATCACGGCTTCGGTGATGTTTTGCGTCTCGGCCTCCGTATCGAATTTGGCGGAGTGCACGCCGATCACGACCAATTCGTTGGGGTACTTGTGCTCGAGCTTCTTGAGCTCCGGCAGGATGTGGATGCAGTTGATGCAGCAGTAGGTCCAGAAATCGAGCAGCACGAACTTGCCGCGGAGATCTTCCAGCTCAATGGGCCCGCCGACGTTGATCCAGGCGAGTCCGCCATCCAGCGGTGGCGATTCGATGCGGCGGGGGAAAGGATGTTCCGGCACAGTCGGATCCCCTTCCGGCTCGGCGCCGTCTTCGGCCTGATCTTCAGCGTCGCCGCCTCCCGATTGCGGCTCTGCGGCGAACGCGACACCCTGCGATGAGCCAGTGGACTGGGCATTGCAGCCGGCGATGGCGACGATGAGCACAAGCATCAGGCTCGCGCCTAGCGCGCGGCCAGCGGTTGGTAGGCTGCAAACCAAGGTTCGCTCCTTGCGGTCAGGAGTTGGCAGGGCGGAGAGGCTGGAAAGGTGAGTCGGGGAGAGCTGGATCGGGAGCCGCGTGTTACGGCAGGACGACCGCCTCGCGATCTGCGCTTTCGTGAGCGTCATCAGCCTGCGCCCATCTTACAACAGGTACTACGCTCGGCGAATTCAACCAGTTTGTGGCTTCGTGGCCAATTTATGTAAAGCTCCAGGTGTCTGCCGCCCGCTTCAAGCCAGCTACTTGCCTCGCCCAGCGCGGTCCGTATAGCGCGATATCACCCCTTGTGGCGCAGGTATTTCCCGCGAGGGTCTTGCCGATGTTCAACCCAAGCCAATACTTAGTGCAGATCGCCGAGGGCTTGGTCGAATATCGGTGCAGGCGGTACTTGCGTAGACTGCGGTACCGACGTTGACACTGCCAATGGGCCACCCTAAGGTGCCCGCCCTCCCGGGTCCTCTGGCAAGTTGGCGGCGAATGACTGGCAATCGCGCGAGCGCAGAACGTGCGCCCGGCGCCCGGCCATGTCCGTGCCGTCGATGTCGGGGAACCGGGGTCAATTGGCGCTTTTTTCGAGCGCCAAGACGGGGGCCTGTTGGAGCGCGTCCAACCATCCTGAGCGGAGACATCCCCGTGTTGCGATCGCTTCTTATCGCCGCGTTCCTCGTTCCTTGGGGCATCGCCTCCGCGCCGGCCCAGGAATGGGCCCGCAAGATGTTCGACGCGCTGGATCACGACTTCGGCGTCGTCGCGCGCGGCAGCAAGGTGGAGTTCAGCTTCCCGTTTACGAATATCTACGAAGAAGACCTGCACGTGGCCAGCGTTCGCTCGAGTTGCGGCTGCGCGGAGCCTCGCTTCACCGCCGATCATCTAAAGACCTGGGAAGAAGCCGAAATCGTTGCGGCGCTCAATACGCAGTCTTTCCTCGGGCAGCGTTCGGCAACGATCACGGTCGTCTTCGATCAGCCGTACTATGCCGAAGTTCAGCTCCAGGTGAAGGGCTACATTCGCAGCGACATCGTGCTCTCGCCTGAGAGTATCGCCTTCGGCGACGTCGCCGCCGGGACCACCGCCGAGAAGCGACTCACGATCGACTACGCCGGACGCGGCGACTGGCAACTCACCGGCATCGAAGCGGCCAGTGAACATCTCGATGTCCAACTGATCGAGCTCAGCCGCAGCGTGGGATCGGCCAAGTACGAGTTGATCGTCCGTATGCAGCCTACCGTCCCACCCGGCTTCTTCCGCGACGAGCTGCGATTGGCCAGCAGCGATCGTGGCGGCGCCTTTCCGGTGTTGGTTGAAGGTCAGGTCCTCTCGGAAGTGACCGTGACTCCCGCTCCCCTGGTGCTGGGAAAGTTGCAGCCGGGCGAAACGGTAACCAAGAAACTAGTCGTGCGCGGCACCCGGCCATTTCGCATCACGAACGTCGATTGCGATGACGACTGCTTCCGCTTTGTGTTGAGCGACGCGGCCAAGCCGTTGCACCTGGTGCCGGTTACCTTCGAGGCGGGAGCCAACCCCGGCAAGGTGACTGCCAAAGTCCGCCTGATGACCGACCTCGAATCGGGCTTCAGCCCCGAAGTCATCGCCTCGGCAGAAGTCGTGGCAGCGGGTTCCTAGACCCTTCTAGCTCCGGCCATCGCGGCGAGTCGTATCTGAGCGGCGATTGCCGCCCGAGGGTGGCGTCGGTAGGCTGATTCAGAGCTTGCCGATGACGCTTGCTGTTGGTGGCTCTACGGTTCCCGACTGTCCTCGGAGAAGCGTCGCGCCGGCGATGAGGGAACCCAGCCGGCCAGCAATCTTGGCATTCCTCCGCGTAGTAGCCGAGCTGTTTATGTCCTTCCGAGCCACTGGCTGCCTGGCACTTGTACTGTTGAGCGCGGCGGGTTGCTCGTCGCCCAGCGGTACGACGGAAACACAGGTGGGGCTGCCGCCCATCCCCGCGGACACACCTCCCGAGCGCGAGTTTCATCTCGTCGCCGAATACACGCGGAAGAGCGACAACCAATACGTTGGGTATGCGCAACTTGAGCGGCTGCGCGAGCGCGCGACCGAGACCACCGACGAGCGCGGGCGACTTGCTGCAGAAATCGAATTGTGCCACGACCTGCTACGAGTTGGTGAGATTGAGGAGGCGATCGAGGTCGTCAGTTCCGGGATCGCGCGGGCGGAGAGCGACGACCATCTTGCTGACCGGCTTCCGGACCTCTACCGTGCCCGGGCGATCGCGTCGCTACGGCTTGCCGAGCGAAAGAACTGCATCGAGGGACACGTTTGCGAGAGCTGTATCTTCCCGCTGGCCGGGGGAGCCATTCATTCGTTTCGCGATGCCTCGCTGAACGCCCGCGAAGACTTGTTGCGCTATCTCGCCAACGAGCCCGAGGACGCCGATGCGATGCGTTGGGTCTTGAATATCGTCGCCATGACGTTGGGTGAGTATCCCGACGGAGTGGCGGACGAGCATCGCATCGACGTCGCGAGCTTCGGCGCCGCGCAACCGATGGAGCGATTTGTCGACGTGGCGGCCGAACTGGGAGTGAACGCCTTCAACCTCTCCGGCGGCGCGCTCGTCGACGATTTCAACGGCGACGGCTTTCTCGATATCGTCACGTCGACTTCCGATCCGTCCGGTCCCCTCACGGTTTACCTGGCCGATGGCCGTGGCGGGTTTGATGATCGCAGCACTTCGGCCGGCGTTGCCGATCAACTCGGCGGACTGAATTGCACGATGGCGGACTACGATAACGACGGCGACACGGACGTGCTGGTGTTGCGTGGCGGCTGGTTTTGTCTCGAAGGGATGGTCCGCAACTCGCTGTTGCGCAACGACGGTCACGGCAACTTCGTCGACGTCACGCGCGAGGCCGGTTTAGCCGACCCGGCGCTACCCACGCAGACGGCCGTCTGGGGAGACTTCAACAACGATGGCCATCTCGATCTCTATGTCGGCAACGAGTCGCTGGTCGAGGAATGGTCGGGTGGCGACTTCCTCTGCCAACTGTTCATGAACAACGGCGACGGCACATTCACGGACGTGGCCGCGCAGGCCGGCGTCGAGAATAGCCGCTTCACCAAGGGCGTTGCAGCGGGAGACTACGACAACGACGGCGATCTCGACATCTACGTTTCGAACCACTCGGTGCGCGAGGATCCGGAACATGGCGCCAACCGGCTGTACCGCAACAATGGCGATGGCACGTTCACCGACATGGCCGCAGAATTGGGCGTGACAGAGCCGGCTCGAAGCAGCTTCGCCACGTGGTTCTGGGACTACGACAACGATGGCTGGCTCGATCTCTTCGTCGCGGCACTGGGCGAAACGCTACAAGATCTTGTCGACGACGTCCGCGGAAATGGTCACGGTCCCACGCCGCGGCTCTATCGCAACGACGGCCAAGGCGGATTCGAGGACGTGACCCAGCAGGTCGGGCTCGACCATGTCTATTTGGCCATGGGCGCCGGCTTCGGTGATCTCGACAACGACGGTTTTCTCGATATCTACTTGGGGACCGGAACGCCTGAGTATCAATATCTCGTGCCCAACCGCATGCTGCGCAACGACGGAGGAGAGCGATTCATGGAGGTGACTGCAGCCGGCGGCTTCGGTCACTTGCAGAAGGGGCACGGCGTCGTTTTTGCCGATGTCGACAACGATGGTGACCAGGATGTTTACGCGCAGCTTGGCGGCGCATATCCCGGCGATCAGTACGGCAACGCGATGTTTCTCAATCCGCGCGCGGCGGGACGCTATCTCTACTTAAGTTTGGTTGGGACCGAAACGAATCGCTATGGTGTCGGCGCGCGTGTGAGCGTGATCTGCGATACGCCATCTGGTCTGCGCGCGATACATCGCGCCGCCGGCATGGTGAGCAGCTTTGGCAGTCTCCCGCGGCGGCTGGAAATCGGGCTTGGTGATGCGACTGAGATCGTTCGCCTCGAGGTCTCGTGGCCCGGTTCGGGCAAGCGGACGCTGATCGACGGCGTCCCCCTCGATGAGCAGATTCGCGTGTTCGAGGGTGCGGATGGCTACGAAGTCGTTCCGTTGACACCCGTCAAGTTCGCCCGACCCGTGGAGACGACCGTGTCGGCCGGCTTGTAGTCGCTCGCCGTTATTCAGAAGTCGAGCCAAGAAGCGTTGCGCAGAGTCTTGCGATGGCTCGGCCTTGTCGAGCGACTAGGGCCATTGTTCGGCGGGTATTCGCGCAACATAGAGCCCATTGGTGTCGGGAAACGGCGTTCAGCGCGTGCTATGCTATAGCGTCCCGTACTTCTACCGGAGACGCACCCGATGCGTAGACAATTGTTCTGGACCGCTGCCATCGTCGCGGCCATCGGCACTTGGGTGCGGGTGGCGACTGCCGACGCCGCCGACCAACCGCGAGCGTTTGTCGGAGCGAGGATCATCCCTATCGAGGGTGAAGAGATTCCCGAGGGTGTGCTGCTGGTCGAGGGCAAACGCATCGCGGCGGTAGGGCCCGTGGGCGATGTGGAATTGCCCGAGGGGACCGAGGAGGTCGATGTCTCGGGCCGCGTGATCATGCCGGGGCTGATCTGCACGCACAGCCACATTGGCGGCATCGGCGGAGCGGATGGCAGCGGGCCGATTCAACCGGGCGTGCGGATCTATGACTCCCTCAACGTGCATGATTCGGGCTTCAAGCGGGCCGTGGCCGGTGGGCTCACAACGCTCAACATCATGCCCGGCTCGGGGCACCTGATCAGTGGACAGACTATCTATGTGAAGCTCCGCTTTGGCGAAACGCTGCCGCGACGGATCGATGATCTGTTCATTTTCGATGAAGACGGCCGTCCGACCGGTGGCTTGAAGATGGCCAACGGCACGAACTCGATGCGCGATCCACCGTTCCCGGGCACGCGCGGCAAGTCGGCGTTTCTGGTTCGTGAGCAGTACATCAAGGCCCGCGAGTATCAGGCCAAGATCACCCGCGCTGCCGGCGACGGGTCGAAGTTGCCGCCGCGCGATCTGCATCTCGAAGCGCTGGTCGAGGCCATGCAGGGTCGCCGCATCGTGCATCACCACACGCATCGCCATGACGACATCATGACGGTGATTCGTCTCTCGCGCGAGTTCGGCTTTCGCGTCGTGCTCCATCACGTGAGCGAGGGTTGGAAGGTGGCCGACGAAATCGCCGCTGCGGGCGTGCCCTGTTCGGTGATCGTCATCGATTCACCCGGCGGCAAGCTCGAGGCGCTCAACATGCAGTTGGAGACCGGCGGCGTGCTCGAGCGTGCCGGTGCCCGGGTTGCCTTCCATACGGACGACTGGATCACCGATTCCCGCGTCTTTCTGCGGAGTCCGGCACTCGCCATGCGGGCGGGTATGTCGCGGCAAGCGGGACTAGAGTCAGTGACGCTGGCGGGCGCCGAGATGCTCGACCTGCAAGACCGCATCGGCTCGCTCGCCGCTGGCAAGGACGCCGACTTCGTGATCCTCTCGGGCGATCCGTTCAGTGTGTATACGCAGGTGCTGGAGACTTGGGTGGAAGGCCAGCGGGTGTTCGATCGCAGCGATCCGCAAGATCGCCTTTACGCGGAAGGTGGCTACGGCGCCGGGCACGATCAAGAGCCTTATCTCTGCTGCTACGACGAGTCGCAACAGGAGGCCGCCCAATGATCGCGCACCGACCTTTATGCCGCACCGCGACACGCCCCTGGATTTGCGCACTGCAGTGCGTTGTCGCTGCGGCCGCTCTCTTCAGCAGTAGCGTCCAAGCACAGATCGCTGTACGCGGAAAGACGGTCTACACGATGGCCGGGGATCCGGTCGAAGATGGCGTCGTCGTCGTTGAAGACGGCAAGATCGTGGCCATCGGCGCCGCGCCGCAAATCAACGTGCCCGATGGCTATGAGGTGCTCGAAGCTGAGGTTGTCACTCCGGGATTGATCGACGCGCATAGCGCGGTCGGGTTGACGGGCATTCTCAACTACGATCACGACCAGGATCAGCTCGAACGTTCGCAAGCCATGCAGCCCGAGCTGCGGGCCGTTGACGCATACAATCCGCACGAAGAACTGATCGACTGGGTACGCAGCTTCGGCGTCACGACAATGCACACGGGTCACGCGCCGGGCGAGTTGATTTCCGGACAGACGTTTGTCGTGAAGACGACTGGCAACACGGTCGAGGATGCCACGGTCGTTGAAGCGATGGCCGTGGCGGTCTCGCTGGGACCGCTGGCTGAGAAGGAAGGTGGCAAGTCGCCGGGCACGCGCGGGAAGATGATGTCGATGCTCCGCGCCGAGTTGATTCGCGCACAGGAGTATGCCGCCAAGCAGGCGGCGGCCACCGAAGATGAAGAAAGCGAGACAACGCCCGCGCGCGATCTGCGGTTGGAAGCACTGAGCCGCGTGCTGGACGGCGAACTGAAGCTGATGATTACCGCGAATCGTGCGCAAGACATCGCCAGCGCACTGCGGCTGGCGCACGAGTTCAACGTGACGTTGTGGCTCGATGGTGCGGCCGAAGCGTACTTGCTCATTGACGAAATCAAAGCGGCTGACGTACCGGTGATCATTCATCCGACCATGATGCGGGCGTTCGGCGAACGGGAGAACCTGAGCTACGAAACGGCCGCGACTCTGGTCCACGCAGGAATTCCCGTGGCTCTGCAGAGCGGCTACGAAGCCTACGTGCCGAAGACCCGCGTGGTGTTGTTCGAGGCGGGCGTCGCAGCCGGCCACGGACTGAGCTTCGACGAAGCGCTGGCCACGATCACGATCGACGCCGCCAAGATCCTCGGCATCGACCAGCGCGTCGGTTCGCTGGAGATCGGCAAAGACGGCGATTTGGCACTCTACGATGGCGACCCCTTCGAGTACACCAGCCACTGCGTGGGCGTGGTGATCGACGGCGAAGTCGTCAGCGACGTCGTCCGCTGACAAACGCCCAAAAGAAGATGCTTGGCTTCCCGCCTCTCGAATGGGAGCGAGAGAGGCCGTTCGACCCGGGTGCCACTGGCTGCTGGTCAGCCAGTGCTCGAACTCGCATGGGATTCTGATGTCACCGGCTTCGTGGGTCGCCGAAGCAAGGCACTGGCTGGCCAGCAGCCAGTGGCACCCCCGCGTCAACCATTGTTGGTGGCCATGAGGGTTGTGGTCCCGAGCGTTGACCGACCGCTGGATACTACGATGGTACGAACCCGCAGGGGCGGGCACGTAGCTACCGCGACTGGGTGACGAGGTGTGCTTGGACGAAATCTTCGTCGAGCGTCACTCCCAGTCCCGGTCGGTCGGGCACTTCGATCCAGCCGTCGACCGCTTGAACTTTCTCGTGCGTCAGTTCGTGCCGCAGGGGTGAGTCTTCGACGCAGTCCTCGAACAAGAACGCGTCGCGGCACGTCGACAGCCAGTGCAGGCTGGCGGCCACCGTGACGGGGCTCGTGTAACAGTGATTGCATAGCCGGGCGCCGATTTCTTCCACCCGCTCCTTGATATAACGGGCATCGGTGAATCCGTTCCGCGCCAAGTCGACCTGATAGACGTCGAGGCAACGACCATCGATGAGCGGTCGGAACGACTGACGCCCGCATTCTTCTTCACCAGCCGCGATGGGCACGGGCGAGCGATCGCGGAGCCAGCGATAGCCTTCGTAGTCGTCTGGTGGCAAGGGTTCCTCGAGCCAGCCGATGCGTTCTTCGGCGAACATCTGCGCGCGGCCCAGTGCGGTGCGCGCGTCCCAGACACAGCCCGCGTCGACGAGCAGCGTGGCGTCTTCGCCAATGCCTCGTCGCGCTCCGCGCACCAAATCACGATCGACGGACTCGGAAGGTCCCATGGGCTCCCAGCCGAACTTGACGGCTCGATAGCCGGCCTCGCGCCACCGCTGACCGATCCGCTCCGTTTGCTGGCCGTCGGCGCCAAACAAGATCGACGCGTAGGCCTGGATCCGCGCGTGCTGGCGGCCGCCGAGCAGCCGGTGAATAGGTTCGCCGAAGTGTTTGCCCTTGATGTCCCACAGCGCCATGTCGATGGCGGCCATCGCCGTGATCATCACGCTGCGACGTCCGCTGTACATCGTGCGGCGGTACATGTGCTGCCACAGCCGTTCGGTTTCCAGCGGGTTTTCGCCGATGAGCAATTCGCGCAGACCGCTGGCCACGTTGTGGCTGAAAGGGGCGTCGATGGCCGCTTTCACCATCTCGGGCGAGGAGTCCGCCTCGCCGATGCCCTCCAAGCCCGTGTCCGTGCGAACGCGGACCAGCACTGAGTCCTGGCTGCTGGCCGTCTTGGCTTCGACCTGCGAGATGCGCAGTACCTGGCAGACGATTTCGGTGATCTTCACGCCGTATTCTCCGCCGCACGATGGTGGCAGTCTTGAGTCGTTCCTGATCTTGGGACGGACATCATTCGATCTCGCGGCCGACGACGACAATGTGCTGACCGCGCTGGACCGGCGCAACCCATGCCTGGGCGAGCACGACACCGTCGACCGCCGCGATGGCCGGCCAGGGCTCTTCGTCCAGATGATCGAAGTCGTGCAAAAGTCCGACGGTTTCTCCGACACGCACTTGCTGGCCGCAGTCGAGCAACGGTTCGTAATGTCCGGCGAAGGGCGCCACCGTGAAACACTCGCGATCGACCATTTCGAGCTTGCGCTGTGTGCCCGCGGCGTGATGTGCGATGGGCTCGATCGTACCGCGAAGTTGCCCGTGATGAATGGCGGCTGCCAAGACACCTTGTCGTCCGTAGCGAACTCCCTCGGTGCCCACAGCGCGGCCCCAGCCGAGTTCGGTACCGACGGTGATCTTGCCGAGTCGCTCCGCTTCGCTGGGCAATAGACCGGGGGTCTGGTTTTGATAGACCATGAGAAAGGGTGTCCCAAACCAGCGGGCCGTCTCTTCGATTTGCCGCCCGAGTTGCGGATCGTCGGGTGGATGGTAGTTGGCGCAGAGCGCAAACCGCGCGACGTCGCCACCGGAATGCAGATCGAGCACGACGTGCACCCGCGGCCAGATCCGCTCGCGCACGAACGCCGCAATACGATGCGTGATGCCAGACAGCGCCGGCGTGACGCCGGCACCGTCCACAAAAGCGCGGTTGAGATTCACGCCATCGTCTTCTGTGCTCTCTCGCGTGCCGGCCCAGAAGGCGGCCGGATTGAGCACCGGGACAAGAATGATCCGCCCCAGCACGGCATCCAGCGCCATCTCGCGGAGCAGGTGCTTGAGCACCACGGGGCCTTCGTACTCGTTGCCGTGGTTCGAGCCGAAGGCCACCAGTCCCTGCTCCCCGCGCGCTTGCGGCCCGACAAAGACGGTGAGCGGAATGAGATGCTCGCCCCAGATGCTGTCGTGTTCCAAGGCGACGAAATAGTCGCGACGCCCCGGAGAGTCGAGATCGAGTTGTTCGGGGCGGACGGCAGTTCGGCGCATGGCAGCGCGTTCCGGGTAAGGCGATGTTGTCTGGAGCGGGCGATCCGCGACGGCTGGTAGTTTCAGGCTACGATCTCGCGGATCACGTGGCCGTGGACGTCGGTCAGGCGGAAGTCGCGGCCGGCGTAGCGATACGTGAGCCGCTGGTGATCGAAGCCGAGCAGGTGCAGTACGGTCGCGTGCAGGTCGTGAACGGTGGTGGGATTCTCGGCTGCCTGGAAGCCGAACTCGTCGGTCGCACCGTAAACGGTCCCGCCTTTGATCCCGCCGCCGGCCAGCCAGACGCTGAAGCCGTAGTGATTGTGATCGCGGCCGAGTTTGCTCTTGCCGTCGCCGCCGAGTTCGACGGTTGGCGTGCGGCCGAACTCGCCGCCCCAGATCACCAGCGTGTCTTCGAGCATGCCGCGGGATTTGAGATCGGTGAGCAAGGCGGCGATCGGCCGATCGAGCTCGCCGGCCAGCTTGCGATGATTGTCTTCGATGTTGTCGTGGTTGTCCCACGGCTGGCCGGCTCCGTGCCAGAGCTGCACGTAGCGCACGCCCCGCTCCAGCAACCGCCGCGCGATGAGCGTCTGCCGCCCGTGGACGCCGTCGCCGTACAACTCACGCACGCGGGCGTGCTCGCGGGAGATATCGAAGGCCTCGGCCGCTTCGATCTGCATGCGAAACGCCAACTCGAAGGAGTGAATCCGCGCGTCGAGTCGAGCATCGTCGCGCGCGTCACGATGTTCGGCATTGAGCTGTGCGAGCAAGTCGAGCTGTCCGCGCTGCGCGGCGGTCGAAATCTGCGGATGCTCGATGTTCTCGATCAGCCGATCGAGACGCCGGTATTTGGAGTCGATATGCGTGCCCTGGTAGGCGCCTGGCAAGAATGCGCTTTGCCAGTTCTCGCTGTCTTTGATCGGCAGGCCGCCGGGGCACATGGCGATAAAGCCGGGTAAGTTTTGATTCTCGGTGCCCAGACCATAGAGCACCCAAGCGCCGACGCTCGGTCGCGGCAGGACCGAGTCGCCGCAGTTCATCAGCATCAGCGACGGCTCGTGATTGGGAACCTGGGCCTGCATCGAGCGGATGACGGCGATCTCGTCGATGTGCTGCGCAGTCCGCGCAAAGATCTCGCTGACCTCGATGCCGCTCTCGCCGTATTGGGCGAACTTGAACGGCGAGGGGAAGGCCGCGCCGGTCTTCCGTTCGGTGAGCAGCGTCTGCGGTAGCCGCTCGCCCGCCCACTTCTCCAGCGCCGGTTTGTGGTCGAACGTGTCGACGTGCGAAGGCCCGCCATTGCAGAAGAACTGGATGACGCGTTTCGCCTTGCCCGGGAAGTGCGGCGCCCGGGGCGCCAAGGGGCCGGTGGCTGGTGCAAAAGTACCCGGTTCGTCAGCCGCGGCGAGAACTGAAGCCAGTCCCACGCCGCCGAAGCCCGCGCCCAGGCGGGTGAGCATTTGGCGGCGGCTGAGATGCGGGAAGTTCATCGCGAACTGTGGGGAAATCTAGTCGACGAACAGAAACTCGTTGGTGGCCAGCAACACCTGGGCGAGTTGCTCCCAGGGATCGAGCGTCGCGGTCACGGTGCCGCCGAAGTCCCGCTCGGCGTTCCAGGTTTTGGTCGAATCAGCCGCGTGTACGGCGATCTCGATCTTCCAAAGAAAATCGTCGCTGTTCAACACGTCGCGAACATCCACCACGAAGTCAATCGTGTCGCCCGGCGAAACCTGCAGCGATTCGCAATCGAGCGTTGTTTGGTCGTTGTGCACCACGGCTGACGCGACCGGGCCGGTGCGGCTGCTGACAATGCAGGTCGCAACGCCGTCTCCCTGCGGATGCTCGTGAATGAATGTGGACTGAATGCGAATCGTGCCCTCAAGCGGCGAGACCCATCTGCGCACGGCCGCGTGCGCGTGATCGTTGCCCGAGTGGCCACCTTCGGCGGTGAGTTGGACCCAGCCCAATGCCGCGTCCGGCCAATCTGGCCCACCCTGCCAGGCCGAGCCCGTGAAGTGTGGCAACGGCGTGAAGCCGGAGACTTCCTGGGCGACCGGATCGAACGCGGCGTAGCCATAACGCCAATCAGCGGCTGTCGCAGGCGCCGAGTTCTCCAACGCCACCAGTTGCGACGTGGATTCAACCAGCGCCAGCGCTGCATTGAGCTGTTGGGAAGTCGGCTCGCGTTGGTAAAGGCGTGTATACATTCGTTGTACGCGCAGGCCGGCATCGCCGTCTGCTTCGGCGCCTGTCACCTTAGCCAATCTACGCGCTCGGGCGAGCAGAAAGGGATCGTTGAGAAAAAACAGCGCCTGTTGAGGAACTGTCGTTTCGCTCCGCTGCGCCACGTGCAGATCGGGATTGGCGAAGTCGAACACGCGCAGCGTGGCGGGCAAGAACTGGCGGTCGACGCGACCGTAAATCGATCGCCGCTTTGCATCCGAACTGAACAAGTCGTCCGGCGGGCCACCTGCCGACGGATCTAACTCACCTGTCGCTGCCAACGCGGCATCGCGGAGTTCTTCAAACGTCAGCCGATGCGCCCGCCGCCGCCACAGCCAGCGGGCATCCGGGTCGACTTCCAGTGCTCGGCCGGGCGTCGCATCATTCGGTGGACCCGCAGCACTTTGCCGGTAGGTGTTCGAGAGCAGAATCTGCCGATGCAGCCACTTCAAGCTCCAGCCGTTGGCGATGAAACGGCTCGCCAGCCAATCGAGCAAGTCGAGATGCACAGGCTCTTCGGCACGGGTGCCGAAGTCGCTGGGGGTCTCGACCAGCCCTGTACCAAAGTGGTGCATCCAGACGCGATTGACGATTACCCGCGCCGTGAGCGGGTTTTCCGGATCGACGAGCGCTTGAGCCAATTCAAGTCGCCCGCTGCCGTGCGCGAACGGTCGGTCGTCATCATCGCGCAACAACCCCAAGAACTGCCGCGGCACCTCTTCGCCCGGCCGCCGGGGATCGCCGCGGCGCAAAACGCGTGGCGTCGTCGGCTCGGAGCGATCAACCAGCACGAGCGCATGCGCTGGAGGATCACCCGCGTTGAGCAACAGTCGCTCCACCTCGCCTTGCAGCTTCCAGAGCTCGTTACAGATATCGGTGGGAAAGAACGTCTCGATGCTGACGACCGGCTCATCGGGCACGATGCAGGGCGAGTCGTCGGCGTACAACACCTGGCGAAGTTGCTCGGCATCGGCGTCGGGCAGTTCAGATGGCGCGTCGTGACCTTGCTCAGCGGCAGTGTGCAAAGCAGCTTGCCACTGGGCTTCGATCTCCGTCAGCAGGTCGCCGTAGCGGTCGGCGACTTCTACCATGCTCGTTGGCGGTTGGGTGAAGGCGGCCAGCACGAGCGGATTGCAATCAGCTTCTGTCGCAATCCGGTCGCACACGTCAACCGCGACATCGGCGAACGATTCGGCAGGTAGCTCGGCGAAATCGTGCCACGCTACGAACACCGGATCCTGCCGCCCTCGGGCACGCTGGAGGTAATCGCGCCAGCGGCGCACGAATGCCGACGGCATGTCGTCGGCCGAGATGACTACATCGAAACCTTCTTCGGGATACTTCTCCAGCTCCAGTTGTGCGCAGACGTAATCGCCCACGCGCGCTCGCGCCCGGGCGGCAGCCTCGGCCCTTCGCTTTTTCACGCCTGCTGCCAACGCAGCTTGACGCGCTGCGAGCTCGTTCTCGAATGTCTCATCGCGGGCAGTTGCATCGATGCGGACGAGCCGTTCAGTGCAACTCTGAAACACACCGGAGAGCGAATAGTAATCCTCTGTGGGGATCGGGTCGTACTTGTGATCGTGGCATCGCGCGCAGGCGACTGTGAGGCCCAGAATGCCGCGCGTGACGACGTCGATGCGATCGTCGACGATGTCGCGCGAGACGCCGAGGAACCGTCGACCGATCGTCAAGAATCCCAGGGCGGCTAGATTGCTGCGGTCGTCTGCGTCTGGCGCGTTCGCCTGATCGGCGGCGACTTGCAGCAGGACGAACTGGTCGTAGGGCATATCGTCGTTTAGCGCGCGGACGACCCAATCTCGGTAGGCCCAGGCGTGCACCCAGTTGCGCTCTTCCCGCGCGTAGACGTAACCTTTGGTGTCCGAATAGCGCGCGACATCCAACCAGTGGCGCGCCCACTGCTCGCCGTAGGCGCTTGACGCCAGCATTCGTTCAACGAGTCGCTCATGGGCCAGGGGATGTTGATCACCGACGAAGGTGGCCACCTCATCCGGCGTGGGTGGCAGGCCGGTCACATCGAACGACAACCGCCGTATTAGAGTGCGGCGGTCAGCCGGCGAGGAAGGAGAGAGCTGGTTGGCTTCCAAGTGCGCGAGCACGAAGTGATCGATCGGGTTGAGGCACCAGGCGGTGTCGCTGACCGGTGGGATCGATGGCGTCTGCACCGGTTGAAAGGCCCAATGATTGCGGGCATCGCCGGGCGCGGCATCCGCCCGCACGTCACTCCACGGCGCGCCGATCTCGATCCAATGCACCAGCTCAGCGATTTGCTGCTCGTTGAGCGGATCATCGGGCGGCATTTCGAGCTCGCCGTCTCCCCGCACGGCCTGCATCAGCAGACCCGCCGCCGGGTCGCCGGGAACGATTGCCGGCCCGCGATCACCGCCCGCCAACGCGCCCGCCCGCGAATCCAGTCGCAACCCAGATTCCTGAGTCCCGTCGTCGTGGCACGACAAGCAGTTCTCAATCAGCAGCGGGCGCACACGCTGCTCGAAGAAGTCCAGGTCTTGCTGCGCAAACTCTGTGCTGCCTTCCGGCTCCAGCGCACAGGCCGTGTGAAGAGCCGTGCACGCCAGCCATGTTACGAGAAATCCGAGCAATCGCATCATGGCGGCCATTGTACGTGGGCCGACCTACCCTAGTCGAATGCT
>CALKYM010000083.1 GCA_938003525.1 uncultured Planctomycetales bacterium
GCCTTGTACAACAGGTTGACCAGCGGCACGCCCACGACCACGCCAATCACCAGCCACGTGAGTAGGTGTAGCCAACGCCTCCCCAGTGCCGGCTGCCAACTCTTGGCGCGCCGGGCGACGACCAAACCTTCCGCCGGTAACAGGCGACCGCACACGACCACCGCTGCCACCATCAGCAGCAACAGCAGCAGCGCTCCTGGCAGTACGGCCAGTGGCGCCGCGTCGACGTCCGCCTGAGCGGCCAACTGCGTGAACAGCTCTTCGGCATACGTGCGGACCTGAAAGACGTCGGTCACGGTAATCTCGCCGCCAGCAATCAGAGCCGTCCAGATTGCGGCGGCCGTCACACTTCCTACTGCGCGACGCAGCGTCACGTTCCACAACACCTGAGGGGTCGACGCGTCGAGCAGCGCGTCTTCTTCCAACTCGGGTTCGACGAACCATAACCCGGCCGCGACGATGATCGCAGCCCAGGCAATTGCCGCTACGCCGTGCACCCAAATGGCCCCGGCCATGCCGTCGAGCCACGCATCGCCTCCGGAGCGGAGTGTGAACCAGCCTTGCAGTCCGAACCCCGCCTGCCAGGCACCTACCTGCACGACCAGCGGCAGAAAAATCATCGAGACCAGCAGCAGTCCCAGCGCGGTGCGCCCGTGCAGCTGCGTCCGCACGAGCGCCACGGCCAGCAGCGTGCCGCAGGGAACGGCAATCAGCGCAGATCCGGCCGCCAGCCAGAGCGTGTTGACCATCAGGCCTCGGCCGCGGGCATCATCCGCCAGCCATGCCAGCAGCGCCAGCGCCGCCAGTAGGGCCAGGGGGATGAACACGCGCGAAAGTCGAGTCGGCCGTCGGGACATACCACATAGTCTAGAACGATGACCGGTAATCAATCAGCCTACAGCGACAAGACGCTAGTCGGGCTAGCGGGTCACTCTCGTCATCGACTGGCCTTGGCCTGCGAAGGGCGTTTGCGGTAACGTCGCCGCCCACGTCTTGTTCGCCGCTCCGGCGCCCGACCATGAATCCGCCTCTGAGTGAGTCGATGCTGCGCTCTGCTGCTACCCGAGCTACCGTCGTCGCGGCTCTTGCCGCCGCGTTCTCTGCCGGCGGGTGTGCGGACATGCCGGTCGCGCCTTGGGCGCAAACCAGTCAGGCGGAACACCCGCTGCCGGCGGGCGTCCGCAATCCGACGCAGCGGATCGCGGAGCTTGAGAAGCTCAAGAAGTCGAGTGCCAACCAGCCCGTCGAGGATCAGGAGCGGTTGGCCACCGCCTTGGGCCACGAACTGGCGGCCGAACAAGATCCGCTCGTCCGCGCGGCCATCCTGCGGGTCATGGCGCAGTTGAGGACCGAGACAGCGGCCGCCATGTTGCGGCAAGGGCTCAAGGACGCCGACAAGGACGTTCGCGTGCTGTGCTGCGAGTTGTGGAGCGAGCGCGGCGGTCCGGAAGCGGCCAGGTTGCTGAGTGAAGCGGTCGCCAGCGATACCCATGTCGACGTCCGTCTCGCGGCTACCCGCGGGTTGGGGCGGCTGAACGATCCCCAGGCTATCGAGGGGTTGACGCTGGCACTGGACGATCCAGATCCTGCCATGCAGCGGCGAGCGGTCGAGTCGCTGCGCAATGTTACCGACGCCGACTACGGACCGGACGTCGTGGCTTGGCGGCAATACCTGCAGGGCGGGACGCCGGAACGTCAGGCGCCTTCGATCGCCGAACGATTCCGCGACATTTTCTAGAGCGCGCCCGGCTTCTAGGGCGCGCCCGACCTCGATCGCTTGGCCTGCCAGATTCACACCGCGCGGGCCGTGTTTTTACGGCCCCGATCTCCATCTGTTTGTGCCTTGCCGGGCGCGGGCGACGCAGTGGCAGCAAGCCCAGAATGGCGGTAGGAAATCTACCGTCGCGGGGTGCCCAGGCTGCAAACGAGTCAAGCTCTACCACAAGTTGCGCGCCCGCATTTCTCGGCCGTAGTTCCGGACCCGCACAAACGTTTCTTTAGCGTGCTCAAGGGGAGCGCCAAGGTGCGAAATGGATCGCTAACCCATCAACTACGACGGCGTAGCGCACCGATATCATTGCTGCTACGGTGACCGGCGCATTGCGGCACAGGGGCAGCGCTCCGCGCGTCAGAGTCACCGCAAGCGTTCCAACAGGCACAAACCCCCTGCCCGCGCTTTCCGCCTGCGCGTTTGGCCGGCCTCCCCGAACACTCCCGAAGGCACACGATGAAGCTCCACCACCTGGTTGCGTCTTTACTGCTGGGCACTGTTCTGGTTTCGGTGGCCACGGCCGCCGGCCCCTTCGCCGCGCGCCGGCAAGCATTGCGCGACGCACGTAGTAACGACACCGCCGCGTCGCCCGAGTCCGAGACCGACATCACCGCGCCGCAACCGCCGCAGTTCGCCGCGCCCCAATCGCCGGCCGAGTTGGATGTGCTGCGCGACCGGATCGACGCTGTGTTGACCCAGTACCGACACAAGCTGCTCAACACCAATGCCCATAACCCGTGGGAAGTGATGCACGCCATCATCGCCTACGGCTGCGATACCCAGTTGGCTCGACGGGACGTTTCCGACATCGTCAATGCGGTGTCGTACATGTGCTGGAACGGCCCCTGTGGCGGCGACCGTCTGTTGTACATCAATCGCGGACGCATCGACGCGCAGAAGGGGCCGCGTGTGCAGGGCCACTACGGTCAGTTCCTGGCCATCCTCGCGCAGTCCAAGGTCAAGAGCGACTATCCGCTGTTGGTCAACGGACAGGAATTCACGCTGACCGACCTGATCGAGTCTGAAAAGCTCGGCTGCCGCCAGCACATGGAGTTGACGTTCAAGCTCATCGCGCTGGCGCACTATCTCGACTCCGACGAGACGTGGACCAACGACATTGGCGAAGAGTGGTCGATCCCGCGACTGTTAAAAGCGGAGATCGACGCTCCCATTCACACCACGGCCTGCGGCGGCACGCATCGCTTGACCGCCATCTACTACCCGGTCTACAAGCGGCTGAAGAACGACAAGCCCATCACCGGCGAGTATGCCCGCGCCGCGAAGTACACGCACGACTACCATCGCTATGCCTTTGCGCTGCAAAACCCCGATGGCAGCTTCAGCACCGAGTGGTTCAAGCGCCGCGGCGATCGCCCCGACGTCGATCGCAAGCTGCGGACCACGGGACACATCCTGGAGTGGCTGGCCTTCACCTTGCCCGAAGACGAGCTGACTCAACCGCAGACCATTCGCGCCGCCGACTTCCTGACCACGATTCTCGAACGCGAGCCCAATCGCACTTGGGAGATCGGGCCGCTGGGACATGGGCTTCACGCCTTGGCGCTCTACCGCAGCCGCGTGTTCGACGCTCCTTCGCCCGCCACCACCGGCGATTCGGTGGCCGAGGTCGAAGTCGACGACAACGATGAAAAGACCGCCCGCGAGTTTGCCTGGTGGCAAGAGAACGTCGCCGAGCGTCCCGATTCCAGTCACCGTCGCGCGTTTCAAGAACCGGCCGGACCGGCGCTGGGCGCGCCGTAGCCTGCCGCTCTGCTTCTCCCGTCGCGCGTGTTCGGGACTGTGCGGATCAGCGGTAACAGGCCCTTTCGCGGCTCGGCCAAGGTGTTCTGAGTCACGACATCATCGCGTCGCTCGACCGACGTTGTCCGCCCGATTACAGTGGTGGACCGCAGCGCGCGGAACTCTTGCGAACTTGCGCTGCCTGGGCCAACTGTGCATCGCCAGAGCAACCGGGACGTTCAGCTGTGAGCTGCTGTGCGCGAAGTGTCGTGAACCGCCGGCGGGTTGCCCTGGCGAGCTGCCTGTGCAACGCGTTCGTCCTTCTCGCGCACGCCGGTGACCCGGCGCTGCAAGACGGCGAGCGGATCGTGCTGGTGGGCAACACGCTCATCGAGCGGGCGGCCGAGCACGGGTACATCGAGACCCGGCTGGCGGCACTTTTTCCCGGTCAGTCGATCATCGTCCGCAATCTGGGTTGGAGCGGCGATACGGTCTTCGCCGATTCGAGGGCCGGGTTTGATACGGCTGCCGAAGGGTTCACTCGTCTGAGCGAGTGGGTTCAGCAGCTCGCGCCGACATGGATCCTGGTCGGCTACGGCGGCAACGAGGCATATGCCGGCGAGCCCGGTCTGCGGCACTTTCTGCAAGGGCTCGAACGGCTGTTGGACATGTTGTCAGAAACCGGCGCGGACATTGCACTGCTGGCACCGATCCGCCACGAAGATCTGGGCCGACCGCTGCCTGATCCCACCGCGCACAATCGCCACTTGCGGCTCTATGCCGAGTCGATGCGCGACGTCGCCTCGCGCCGCGGACACCGGTGGATCGAGTTGGAGCCCCGTCTGGGGGTCCAAGCGCGGGGGCAGCCCAGCACGCCGCTGACCGACAATGGGATGCATCTCAATGCGCTGGGTTATTGGCGCGCCGGGGAGTCGATTCAAGAAGCGCTCGGCTGTTCACCGTTTGCATGGCGCGCCGCCTTGACGGCAGAAGGCGAGATTGTCGACTCAGTCGGGACTGAGCTGTCCGAGGTATCGGCTGGCGGTGCGGGTCTCGAATTCGTCGCGCTCGACGCGACGCTGCCCGAGCCGCCATTGCCAGAGATGGAAAACGCCGTCGTCGCGCGGCCGGTCGACAACCGCATTCTGCAAATCGACGGTCTGTCGCCGGGACAGTACGAACTTGCGATCGACGACCAGCACATCGTGACTGCCGACGCCGAAGCGTGGGGGGCTGGAGTAGCGATCACCTCGGGCCCGGAGTTCGACGCGGTCGAGGCATTGAGGGCGGCGATCGTTCACAAGAACCGGCTCTTCTTTTACCGCTGGCGGCCGCAGAACACGACCTACCTGTTCGGCTTTCGCAGCCACGAGCAAGGACAGAATGCCGAAGAGGTGGCCCGGCTCGACCCGCTCATCGCCGCCGCCCAAGAAGAGGTGACACGGCTGAGTGCCCCCCGGCCGCATACCTACCACCTGCGGCCAGTGGACGCGGCCGACCGTTGATTCCCATCCGAGCACCCACCCAGTTCGCACATGATCGGCCACCCAATACAACGATTGCTTTGCGACGCTCACGGCCTTGTGCGCCGGTTCGTCTGGTGCCTGGTTGTCGGCTTGGCCTGTTCTCCGGCCATGGCGCAAAACGAGCTGACGGACATTCCCGTGCCCGATCCGCAGCGCGAGCTGAGCGAGATGATTGTGGCCGAGGGATTCGAGGTGAATCTCTTCGCCGCCGACCCGGCGATTGCCAAGCCGATCCAGATCAACTTCGATTCGCAAGGCCGCCTGTGGATCGTCAGCTCTGAAACCTATCCCCAGATCAAACCGGGCGAGACCTCCAACGATCGCGTGCTGGTCATTGAAGATGCCGACGGCGACGGAGTGGCCGACGAGACGAGGGTCTTTGCGGATGGCTTGATGATCCCCACCGGTATTGAACCAGGTGACGGCGGCGCTTACGTCGGGCATAGCACGGAGTTGTTGCACCTCGCCGATACAGACGGCGACGGCCGCGCTGATCGTCGCCGGGTTGTCCTCTCCGGTTTCGGCACCGAAGACACGCACCATATCGTGCACACACTTCGTTGGGGTCCCGAGGGCCTCTTGTACTTCAATCAGTCGATCTACATCCACTCGCACATCGAGACTCCCCACGGCGTGCGACGGCTCAACGGCGGCGGAATCTGGCACTTTCGGCCTGAGTCGCTCGAACTCGAGGTCTTCGCCCGCGGCTTCATCAACACCTGGGGGCATCACTTCGATCGCTACGGCCAATCGTTCGTCACCGATGGTGCCGGCGGCCAGGGCATCAACTACCTGTTGCCCGGCGCGTACTACCCGACGGCCGTCGGTGCCGAGCGATTCATGACGGGGCTCAATCCCGGCAGCCCGAAATACTGTGGCGCCGAGATCGTCGACGGTCGTCACCTGCCGGAAGACTGGCAGGGCAACATTCTGACGAACGACTTTCGCGCCAACCGCGTCTGCCGGTTTGCGATTCGCGAAGACGGCGCCGGCTACGCGGCGGACAAACTGCCCGACTTGATTCGCTCGACCAACGTGGCGTTTCGTCCCGTCGACATCAAGCAGGGGCCCGACGGCGCGATTTACATCGCCGACTGGTACAACCCCATCATTCAACACGGCGAGGTCGACTTCCGCGACGAGCGCCGCGATCACGTGCATGGCCGCATCTGGCGCGTGACGCGCAAGGACCGGCCGCTGGTCCAGCGCCCACAGCTTGTTGGCCGGCCGACTGACGAACTGCTCAGTCATTTGGCGGTGCCCGAAAGCTGGACGCGGCACCAGGCGAAGCGCGTGCTGAAGGAGCGCGGCGAGGGTGTCCTTCCCGAACTGGACCGCTGGGTTGCGCAGCTTGATGCGGCCGACATGCAACACGACCACTTGCGGCTCGAAGCGTTGTGGTTGTATCAGGCGCTGGACGTTGTCGAACCCCAGTTGCTGACTGCACTGGCACGATCGAGCGACGCGCGCGTTCGCGCGGCCTGCATGCGCGTCGTCGGGCACTGGCACTCACGACTAGACGATGCTGCGCGGCTGTTGGCCGCCGGTGTCTCCGATGAGCACCCGCGCGTGCGACTCGAAGCGGTCCGCGCTGCGGCGCGGATCCCCCAGCCTGAAAGCTTGTTGTTGGTTCTCTCGGCGCTAGAGGCGCCCGTCGACAACTTCGTGGACTACGCTTTGTGGCTCAGCGTCCGCGAGTTGGAGCCGTATTGGATGCCGGCACTGCGGCGCGGCGAGCTGGCAGGCGAACTATCGCCGCGTCAACTGGAGTTCGCGCTCACGGCCGTTGGTTCGCCAACGGTGGTCGAGCCGCTGTTGGTGCTGGTGCGGGCCGGTGACGTTTCCGCCGAGCGCAGATCCGATGCGCTCGCGCTGGCCGCCACACTGGGCGACAACGCCCAACTTGCCGAAGTGCTGGCGATGGTCGTCGATCCGCAACAGTGGGCTCATCCGCCCGATCGCGCCCGAGTTCTCATGGCGCTGGTGCAAGCGGCCCGCGAGCGCGACGTGCGACCCGACGGCGATCTATCGGCCGTCGAAGCGTTGCTCGACGCTGATGAGCCACAACTTGTCGCGGCGGCAATCGCCGCCGCTGGCGCGTGGAATTGCGAGCCGCTCACGTCGCGCGTGGTCGACATGGCCCGCGCTGCGGAGACGGACCTTGTGATTCGACGCGCTGCGCTGGAGGCACTGGTCACCCTGGGTGGCGGCTCGCAGCGATCGGTGCTCGAAGAGCTCTCGGAAAGCTCGCAACCGGCACTCGTGCGCGAGCAGGCTATTGTGGCGCTGGCGGGCGTCGATCTGCGTGCGGCCGCCGCTGCTGCGGCGACATTGTTGGCCGAGGCGCCTCCCCGGAACCCGGCTGCTCTGATCACCGCGTTTCTCGAGCGCCGCAAAGGGGCTCAATTGCTGGCCGCAGCGATCGGCGAACTCACCATGGACGCGGATACCGCCAAGCTCGCGCTGCGGGCCGTGCAGTCAGCCGGACGGGAGGCACCCCTGTTGGTTGCCGCATTGCGGGGCGCCGGCGGGCTGACGCAGCCGAGTGGGCCTCCCACACCCGAGGAAGTCCTGCAACTGGCCCAGGAGATCGCAGATCACGGCGACGCGGCACGCGGCGAGGCCGTCCTGCGGCGCAGCGAACTGGCCTGCTTCAAGTGCCACGGCCTGGGCGGGGCGGGGGGGCGCGTGGGTCCCGATTTGTCGACGATCGGCGCCAGCGCGCCGATCGACTATGTGATTGAGTCGCTGCTTGCGCCGGCCAAGGCGGTGAAGGAGGGCTACCATTCGCTGATCGTCACCACGGACGAAGGCCGGATCGTGACGGGCATCCCGGTCCGCCGCAACGATCAGGAGCTAATCTTGCGCGACGCGGAGGATCGTGAACTCCGCATTCCGGCCGCATCCATCGACGACGAAGCGCCCGGCCAATCGATGATGCCCACGGGCCTGACCGACACGCTCACCCGCGGCGAACTCGTCGACCTGCTGCGCTACATGACCGAACTGGGCAAGCCGGGTGCCTACGCCGTCGATCCTCAATCCTGGGTTCGCCGCTGGCGCGTGCTGCCGGCGACGCCCGAGGTCACGAAGGCGCTGCGCCGCAAGAGCCTGGAACTCGCCGCCGAAGATGAAGGCCAGCTACCCTGGCAACCGCTCTACAGCAACGCCGCCGGCGCGCTGCCACTCGACGAACTGCCGGCCCTTTCGATCCGTGGCGATTTCCCTGTCGTGGCGGTCGTTCGCTTCGAGATCGACGTCTCGATGCCCGGCGCCATCGAACTCGACTTCGGCGACCGGGCCGGCTTGAGCGTGTGGCTCGACCGCCAGCCATTGCCTGAGGCGGGTGACTGGTCCATCGAATGCTCCGCGGGACGGCATCGTGTGACGGTGGCCGTCACTCTCTCGCAGCGCGAGACTCCGCTGGCCTGCCAGGTGCGTGCACCGCCGGGTTCGTCGACCCGAGTACAAGCGGTCACCGGCAAGTGATCGCGCGTTGCGTTTGCTTCGCGGCTGCGCATCGGATCGCCCGGCTGCACGTTCGCGTTGTCGCCCGGCGCGAAAACGCGTACGATGCCGACATCGTCGCGCGGTTCGGTGGCCTCCTTCGCACATCATGACGCTCAAGCGTTCTCGCACCACGGATGCATCCCCTCAAGTTCACGGACCAGTTCCTCACTCTCTTTAGCTCGGCAGCAAGTTTGGCAAAGGCCTTCGAGGCCGATGGCATGTTGTTGTTGCTCGACGGCGCTGCCGATTGGTCGCGGCTGAGCAAGTTGGCGAACGCCGAATTGCAGGACGGAACGCGGCTGGTGCTCGCCGCCACCGACCAGGAGCACCTCGAAGGGTGTGCAGACGCTGAGCTGGTCTCCGTTGTCATCGATTTGCCGGGCAGTCCGGTTCACGATCGTCTCGAACAGGGCCTGTTGGAGTGCGTTGCTGAAGATCATCTGGCGCCCGGCGCCCGCGTCGTCACGCTGTACAGCGGGTTCGAGCCGGGCGAAATCGATTCGCTGAGCGTGATCGATCTCGACGACCGGCTGGGCCGACTCACGGTCCGCGATCTGCGGCAGATTGAGACCAGCGTGCCGCTGGAGACGTTGCAAACGGTCGTGAATCTCGCGGTCGAGATCGGTCACGAGGGACGCGAAGGCAAACCGGTAGGCACGCTGTTCGTTGTCGGCGACACGCGCAAGGTGATGGCCTCCAGCCGGCCGGTGGGCTTCGATCCCGTCAAGGGTTACAACCGCAAGGAGCGAAATCTCCGCGTAGCGCGGGTGCGCGAGGGGATCAAGGAACTCGCGCAGATGGATGGCGCGATCATCGTCGCCCCCGACGGTGTCGTCGAAGCCGCTTGTCGCTACCTCGACGCCCCGGCCTCCAACATTACGCTGTCCAAAGGACTGGGGGCCCGCCATTGGGCGGCCGCCGCCATTAGCCGGGCGACGAAGGCCGTGGCCGTCGCGGTCAGCGAGTCGAGCGGCACGGTGCGAATTTTCCGCGGCGGTGAAGTGATGCTCCGCATCGAACCCTTCCGCCGCCCGCTCAAGTGGAAAGACTTCGAGTACGAACCCCCGACGGCTGAGTAGCGGCTCAGCGATGTCCGAGTAGCCCGGCTCAAAACAAACTTCGCGGCCGTCGCATCACCAGGGTGACATTGAAACGACCGTGCGGGGTATCGGAACGCATCACGCCCGCCGGGCGCACTTCGAGTTGGCTGTGCACGTTGCCGTTCCAGGTGACGACGTAACGCCAGGTTCCCGGGTTTGCCGACGCGTCGCGACGAAATCCATGCTGGGCCTGCAGCCAGTAGATCAGCCGGCTGGCGTCGCCGGTTGTTCCGTGGAATTCAATCCGCTGTATCTGTTGCTGGCGATCGGCGAAGTAGGTCAGCGAGCCGGCCAGGTCTGTGATGCCCGTGCCGCTCACCAGTGGGACGCGGAAGCCTTGCAGTTGGAGATCAGAGAGGTGCGTTGAAACGCGCGGCCAGCGGCGCATGATCCAGTCGGGCGAAACGTCGAAACGCAATGTCTCTTCCAGCGGGACCCTCGGGTCGGCGAGTGCCAACCCGGCGCCTGCGGCTGCCGGAGAGATGTCCTGCATAGCGGGTTGTTCGTCGAGCGGTTCCTCCAACATTGTTTCGGCGGTCGGCTCCCACTGCCATAGGTCGGGCAGCGAGGCGCTGATATCCGCGCCCGAGAAGTAGGCGTACGGTCCGCCAACGGCGGCGGCCAACCCCACCGGCAGCACGAGACGACGAAGTGGCATGGCAACTCCCAAATGGCGCGGTGCGACGCCCTGCCAATAAAAGCGACGCGCGATGATGCTGATGGCCCTTTATCCATATCGGCCACGGCATCGCGCACGCTTCGCCTGTCCGTTAGTGCGTCGTCCCCGCTTCGCTCACGGGCACGCTCGCTACGACTGACTCAAGCGGCCGTGGCTGCCGAGCGACGCGACAACGCACGTCAGCGGGCTGGATTTGCGGCGATTTGCGGTCACTTTGTCACGGTGAGCCACCACCAAACCGCAACAATGAGCAGTGTCGCGCCAAGCAACAGAATCGATAACCACCAGCCGACCGTTGGCTTGCGGCGCGCACTCTCTGAGTCAGTCGACGCACCGTTGTTGGACCGCTCTGGCATCACTGGGGCGGCTGACGTGGCGCCGTCGTCCTCGGTTGACGCTTCGGCATAGCGCTGCCGCAGCGCTTCGACCGTTGTGCCCAACAGCGCTGCTGCGAACTCTTCGTCGCTGTAATAGGCGGCGCGTTCGTTGGCCTGGGTCAGTCCCAGCGAGGCGAGAATGTGCTCGGACTTTTCGCGCGAGTAGTGCCGCTGAAGGCGGGCGAGATGTAGATTGAATCCCTCATCGCCGAGGGCTTGTTCCACAGTGGCGAAGTGGCCCACGAGGTGACCGGGGTTGTGCTCCAGTACCAACTGACGGCAATGAGCGGCGATCAGCGGCAGCTCGAGCCGGCAGGCTTCGCTGGCCGCCAACACCAGCAGCTTGTCGCGAACCAGGGGACGTCGGCGCTTCCAACTGGCCCACGCCAGCCGCAGGTAAAGCCCCAACAGTTCGCTCGACTCGTGCATGCCTGGCACTCGGACTCATGGCAAGTTCGATCACGCCGTCGACACTACCATCTTTGTTGCCGACGCAATACCTGCCGGCCGTGCCGGTGCGCACCCCAGCGACGTCTCTTGCATTCGCGGCATCGAGCGTTGACCAGCGCATGGTGCTCACGGCGCGCGCTGTAGACAACCACTTCAGGGCCGGCGACTATCTGGTGATCGGCAAGTCCCATTCGCCGCGAGCGACCACACGTGTCCCGATCAACTGCGCTCGACGACTATCGTTGGCTCTGCGGCGATGAGGGAGCACGCTGGCTGTCCGAAGCGCGCTTGCAGGCGGAAACACAGACTTCGCCACTGGCCGCCGCCAATCTCTTGCAACGCCACCTACCGCCTGATCGGGCGCGATTGGTGCTGGAGCAGGCGCATCTGCGGAGTCGCGCAGCGAGCAAGTTTGCGGCGGCCGAGCGGATGTTTTTCACCGCGCGGGGGCTCGAACAGTCGAGCGATGAGACGATCGCCGCGTACAAAGCGGCACGTTTTCCCGTCGATCTGGCGGTCGCCGACTTGTGCGCCGGCATCGGCGGCGACCTGATTGCGCTCGCCGCGCGTGGGCCAGCTCTAGGTGTCGAGCGCGACCCTGTGGTAGCCCTCTTGGCATTCGAAAATCTGCGGCGATGCGGCGTGGCGACGAGGGGGAACTCCTGCATCTGTGTGGGCGATGTTGGTTCGGGACTCATCGCGGACGGCGTAACACTCCATCTCGATCCCGACCGCCGCCCCAACGCGCGGCGGACAACGCACCTGGAAGCACACGATCCACCGCAGGAGGTCATCGAGCGTCTGGTCGGGCGTGCGCCAGGCGTAGCGATTAAACTCGCGCCCGCCACGCGGGTGACGGACACTTGGAGCGGGCAGTTCGAGCGCGAATGGATCTCGCGCGACGGCGTCTGTCGGCAGCAAGTCGTGTGGTGCGGCGAGCTGGCCCAACAGGCCGGGCGTCGTGCGGCGACGGTCGTCCTGTCGAAGGGCAACAAGAATCCCGGCACTTGCACGATTTCGGCCTCCGCGCATGACGCACTCATCGTGGCGGCCGCCCAGCGAATCGCCAGCTACCTGTTCGATCCCGACCCGGCCGTACTCGCAGCCGATTTGCTTGCCACCTTGGCAGCGCAACTCGCGTTGCAGCCCGTCGATCCGCAGTCGGTTTACCTGACCGGCGATGCGGCCGTGTTGCACCCGATGGTCAGCAGCTTCGAGGTGCTGGAGACGATGCCGTTTCGCCCGCCCGCGGTGCGGCGCTGGCTAGCGGAGAAAGGACTCCGCGTCCGCGAGATCAAGACCCGGGGCTGCGGCGTCGATCCCGACAAACTGCGTCCGCAGTTGAGTACGCGCGACGGCAAACCTTGCACATTATTCGTCCTGCGGCAGGCTCGGAAGGTGATCGCCGTGGCAACGCGACGCCTGACGACGCGCGATGCGCCCCACGATGGCCCCGCCGCTCTATAATGACGGCCGTTCGTGCGGCCCGGCTCGAATCGGCGAATCATCCATGCGGCGTTGCTTCACAATCGTGCCCTTGCTTCTCACCGCGCTCTTCGCGTTGGGCACATTGCTGGGCGATCGCGCAGCGGCGCAAGAGCCGTTCCCGCAACTGTTCTTTAGCGAACACGATGGCGAACTGCGGGCCTGGACGCCGATGGCCAGCGGCTCGCGCGCCGTTGACGGACTCCAGTGGTGCGGCCAGGCGGTGACCGCGCGGATCAGCGTATTGCCGGGCGACGATCCACTGCGCCGCGTACACTCGTTTCGCTTTGAGTCGTGGGGTGAGGAAATCGCTCTGGCGAATCAGTTGCCCGGCATGGATCGGGTGCGAGAAGGGTTCGGCGCGTACCTGGAGCCCACCAGCAGTCCACACCGGTACGGGCTGCGGCTCGATTGGTGTCAGGTCGTCGATGGCCAGCCGGTCTACCATCAGACGACGCTCCGCCGCGGGTTCGGCAACTTCTACCTATCTTTCAGCGATGGTGGCGCCGCGCCGATCGTCTATCGGGCCAAGACGCTCGCGCAGATGATGCTCGAGCATGCCACCGCGTATCGCGCATTCGAAGAAACGGCCCACCAGTGCTCGCTCCGTGGTGTGGCCCTGGTGCCGCGCAGCCGCTACAGCCCCACCGTGATTCATCACGTGATGGGCGCGCCGATCGTCCTGTTGGCCCCGCCCGAGCGCGCTGCCTGGCAACGCCTGGTCGCACAACTAGACGATGATGCCTACAAGCGACGCGATGCCGCCACACAGGCGCTTTTGCGCGCAGGAGCCGCCGTCGTGCCATTTCTCGAAGGCCTCGACAACGGTGAACTGTCGCTCGAGCAGCGTGCCCGCATTCAGTACATCGTCCGCGCGTTTGCCGAGGACATGCCGCCCGAACCCCAACCGCTGGAGTCTGGCGAACTGGAGCAACTGCAGCGCGAACCGCCCGCATCGTGGCTGGCCCATCTGATTCTCTCGGCCGAAGACGAAGTGCGCAGTTGGGCGGCCGACCGTCTGCACCGCGTGGGGCTGATCATCGATCTGCCGCGCGAGCCCAATCGCGACGAGCGCACCGCGCTGTTTCGGTACTTGATGGCCGAGATCGGCAACAGCGAGTAGGCGGCCGATGCTCGTGTTCGATGCGCATCTCGATCTGGCGATGAACGCCCTGGAGTGGAATCGCGATCTGACGCGGCCGCTCGCAGAAATCCGCCAGCGAGAAGCGGACCGCGACGACAAACCCGACCGCGGCAACGGCGTGGTTTGTCTGCCGGAGATGCGACGCGGCAACATCGGTTTGTGCGTCGCCACGCTCATTGCCCGCTACGTCGCCCCCGACAATGAACTCCCTGGCTGGCACAGCCCCGAGATCGCCTGGGCGCAGACGCAAGGTCAGCTTTCATGGTATCGCGCGATGGAAGAGACCGGCGAGATGGTCGCCATCGTCGATCGCGCTGGCCTCGACCGGCACGTCGCGCTATGGCAAGACGCGATCGAGTCTGGCGGTGCGACAACCGAAAAGCTGCCCATCGGCTATGTCCTCAGTTTGGAGGGCGCCGACTCGATCCTTACGCCCACGCATCTGGAGAGGGCTTACGCCGCCGGCCTCCGCGCACTAGGACCGGCTCACTACGGTCCGGGACGCTACGCGCAGGGAACGCACGCCACGGGCGGACTCGGCCCGCGCGGCCGTGAGTTGTTGGCCGAGATGGAGCGGCTGGGCATCATCCTCGACGCCACGCACTTGTGCGACGACAGTTTCGACGAAGCGCTCGATCACTTCGACGGCCGCGTGTGGGCCAGCCATTCGAATTGCCGCGCCCTGGTCTCCCACGAGCGGCAATTCAGCGACGAACAGATGCGGCGACTGATCGAGCGCGGTGCCGTGATCGGCGCGGCCTTCGACGCCTGGATGCTCGTCAACGACTGGCAGCGCGGCACAACGCGACCTGAAGATGTCGGCGTGGCCCTCTCCCACGTCGTCGATCACATCGATCACGTTTGCCAACTGGCGGGCAACGCCCAGCACGCTGCCATCGGCACCGATCTCGACGGCGGCTTCGGCCGCGAACAGGCCCCCACAGACTTAGAAACGATCGCCGACCTCCCCAAGATCGCCGACCTCCTCGCCCAACGCGGCTACTCCCAGCCCGACATCAACAACATCATGAACGGCAACTGGATCCGGTTTCTCCGCGAGACGTGGAGCGAATGACCGCCACTGGTTGAAGCGCATCGAGAGACTATCGAGTTCGTCGTGAGAGGGAATCGATGTCTGATCAGAAAGTGCGTGAAAGCAAGTGGCGTCGCCGACTTGTCGTACTCGTTGCCGTCGCCCTGGGATTCGCCGCCGGCCTACTCTGGCCGCGCGCCTATGAAATGGCGCTGTTATGGCGTGTTCTTCGTTACGGGGATGCGGTGTACACCGATCCTGAGGTTAGCGCTCGTCAACGAGCGGCCTGGGAGCGATTGATTCAGCATGCACCCAGGGAGAAGTATCGCTGGTTCCTCGCCAGTGATCTCGTCACAAGCGCCGTCGATTTCGCCAAGAAGGGGGAGGTGACGACCGCACGAGCCATGTGCGAAAGAGCCATTCAACTTAATGCCCACGATCATATGATCTACCTGACCATGGCTCGCATCGCGCTCATCGCCGGAGAATGGGAAGAAGCGGCGCTCTGCTATCGAATTGCGCGGTACTGGGTGTCGGACTCTGCGCTGGGACCGTATTCACGGATGTCGGCCGACGTCGATGAGTGGACAACGACATGTCTGGACCGGGCACGTAAGCGGATCAAAGACAACATCGAAGTGGCATTTGCAAACTATCAAATGTATCGGCGTTTGCAGGAGCAAGATGGAACCGAAGGCGAGGTTCGCTGGAGAGATCTGTTGCCCACAGACCAGCTCGCAGCCTTCGTTGACGAACTCGAATTCGAGTTGACTGATGAAGACCACAAAAGACTATTGCAACTCATTGGCGAGCACCGAGGTTCCATCGAGTAAAGCACCGCACCCCTTGCGTGCCATGACTCAGGCGAGGTGACATACGCGATGTGTTCGACACCTCAAGCGCCGCCCGAGCATGCTCTGCCGCCCACGAGCCTGATGTGGGACGGGCGCCCTTATCAAATGCCGCCGCCGTGGAAGCTCGTGGAACTCGGCGACCGGCACTTGGCCGTCGTCCCGCGCCGACGCGTCGAATGGTGGATCTACTTGATGGCAGCGATCACGCTCGAATTCTTCGTTGTCTGGGGCGCGGTCATCTGGCGGTTTGGGGATGAAAAAGCGCAAGGAGTGCTTTGGCCTGTGTTCGGCATCGTGCTGGGGTTGGCCGCGTCGGCGTTTCTCATTGCGTTTCGGTCGCAGCAACTGCGGGCGATGGCTGGCGAGCCCGATGTGATTTGCGAGTTTGACGCGCGCGGCGGAGTGCGGCTGACGGCCCGCGGCAGGCAACTCCTGCCGTCCAACGAGATCACGGTGCGCATTCAATACGTCGAAGACTACGCGCCCGGCAAGAGTGTTGGCCGCCGCACGGAGCCATGGACAAAGGGGCCGATTTCCTACGCCGAGGTCAATCTCGTCGTGACGTCGCAGGGCGGCGAAGAGCGCATCGGTCTCATCGGCGCATTCCTCTCAATCCCCTCCTACTGCCGTCGCGCGGCGAAACGACTGGCCGACGTCTCAGGTTTGCCACTCGACATCATGAACAATGTTTTCGAACGACCGGAAGTGGTAAATTCCGAGTGGGGTCGAAACGTCCGCCGTTCGTGACGGGAGTACTTGTCGAATCGGAATCCGGGTGCCACTGCTGGCTTGCCCTGCAGTGCGCCCCCAGCCGCTGCGAGATGAGTTCACATCGTTGCCAGTCCCGCCTGCACGCTGCCACAACTTAGACCTTTGAGACTCTCGTGACCACGATCTTCACACTGCCCTGCCAACTCGAAGATGACGCCATGCGCTTGACCGTCACGGCAGAAACGGTGGTGCATTGGGACGTCTACTTGCAATTCGAACTGCTGAACGTCACCACCGGGCACAGCTATTTTCGATTTCCGGCGATCGTGTTGGGAGCCGACTTGAAGGCGTTCGCCGATGCGATCGAGAGACTGATCGCCGGCACTGTGGAGAAAGCGCGATTGGCCAACTGGTGGGAGGACGTCGAGCTGGAGGTCACGCTCGCCGATGAGGATCAAGCCGCAGGCGTTCAGCTCAACGGTCGCATCAGCCTCGACTGGCTGACCCACGACGCCAGTCGCGAGTCCGAAGGCTCCGCGCCCGGTCTCGACCTGCGCCTCAATCGGCTCGATAGCGACGAGTCCCAGCTACCCCAACTCGTCACAGACATCCGCGCCTTCCTCGAAACGTCGGGCGTCAGCCTGCACAACCCGTGGGGAATGACGTGAGCGTGTTTCAAAGCTGGCACCCGAAGCCGACCCAAACGGGTTTTTGGAATACGCTCGTAGCACTTCGTGCCGCGTACTGCGACGTCCGTCTCACTCCGCCCCTACCGCCACCGGCTCCATCGCCGCCAATACGTCGCGGACCAAATCGTTGATGCGAAACGCGCCTCGGTTGCGGGTGTGGCCCATGCGGACGACGATCAACTCGCGCGAGGGGACGGCGACGACGAACTGGCCGTCGAAGCCGTTGAAGCTGAATGCGTCGGTGGGGACATCGGGCATTTCGCGGCGCGTTGGTTCATCGGGCTCGCCGACATTCAGCCAGATCTGCGCGCCGTAGCGGCCGCGGCTGGCGCCGGGCGTGGGCGTGGTGGAGTATGCGACCCAGCCCTCGGGCAAGATCCGCTCGCCGTGCCACATGCCGTCGTTCATGTACAGCATCGCCAGCCGGGCCCAGTCGCGGGGCGTGCAGTAGCTGAACGACGAGCCGACGAACGTACCGTCGGGGCACGGTTCGATGAACGAGTGGTACATGCCCAGGCGGCGCAGCAGCGCTTGGCGTGGGAAGGCGAAGTACGCGGCCAGATCACCGTCAAACGTTTCGCGCAGGGCATGGCTGATGATGTTCGTCGTGCCGCTGGAGTAGTACCACCGGCTGTCGATCGGGTCTTCCAGCTCGCGGTTGAAGGCGAACGCGGCGGCGTCGCGTTCACCGTAGAGCATCTGCACGACGTCGGAGGTGAGATCGAGATAGACTTCGTCCCACTCCAGCCCGCTACTCATCCGCAGGAGATGGTCGAGTGTGATCGCGCGGCGGGGATCGTCGGCCGAACTCCACTCGGGCAAACCAAGCGGCTGGCGAATATCGAGCTTGCCCTGGCCGACCCGAATGCCGACCAGCGCGTTGGTCATGCTTTTGGTCATTGAATGCGACAAGAGCGGCATCTGGGCGTGAAAGCCTTCAGCGTACCGCTCGGCCACGATCTGCCCTTGATACGCGACCAGCACGGCTCGCGTGCGTCGGGTCGTGCGGTCGGGATCGGGTTCAGCGAACGCATTGTCGAGCGCCTCGGCGAGCAGCTCGGCATCGATCTCATCCGGCAAGTCGCTCAGATCGACGCGTTTCCCGGCAGGCCACAGCGCGTCGTCGTAGCCCTTCGGCGGGCCGGGCAATTCGGGAACCGGCTGCGCGCGAAGTTCTTCTTCGGTCAGTCCGTTCACTAGCGTGCAGCCGAGCCCCTCGCGGAAGATTGCTGTAGCCGTCGCCTTGCCGTACGGCGTGCTGGTCACCGTGACGCGTTTTTGGTCTTCGTCGACCTCGTACTTGACCAGTCCTGGCAGCGGCGAGCCGATGTCGACGCGGACGACCTCTTCCACATCGCGCCCCGAAATGAAGACGGCCGAGGCCACATTTTTCGCCACGTAGGCCGCCGCGTTGCGAGCACCGGATTCGGTATCGCCCCCTTTGACTTGCGTGTTCTGTGCACTGGCGCGTTGCGTGGCGACAAGTGTGAGCAGCAGCAACGCCGCTGTGGCGAACGGGGCAGGGCGGGAGTTCATCGCATGTTCCTGAAGAGGCTGCGCCGGGAGATGCCGGCTGGCTGGTGGTTGGGTCGTTTGGAATCTCGAATCGAAAGGTCAGTGGACTGTGGGTCGTTGCCCGCCTAGTTTGCATCGGCCGCATTGACGATGCAAACTCTCCAGAGCTTGAGACATGCAGTTACTCGTCGCACGCCGACGAATGACCCTTTGCGGAGACGCGATGCGATGCAGCGGCCGATGACGACTCCGATTCTTCTGGCAGGAATGATCGTGATGTGCAGCAGTCTCGACGCGGCTGCCCGCGAGCGGTGGACGCCGGAACAAGCCCGGGCGTGGCACGAGCGGACCGGCTGGCTGGTGGGCTGCAACTACATTCCCCGCACGGCCATCAACCAGCTTGAGATGTGGCAGGCCGAAACGTTCGATCCGGAGACCATCGACGAAGAACTTGGTTGGGCGGCCGAGCTCGGCTTCAACTCGCTGCGCGTCTACCTGCACGACTTGCTGTGGAGTCAGGACGCCGAGGGCTTTTGCCAGCGGATCGATCATTTTCTCGACATTGCCCAGCGGCACGGCATCGGCGTGACGTTCGTGCTGTTCGATGGTGTCTGGGATCCGTTTCCGGAAATCGGTACGCAGCGCGCGCCCAAGCCCCATGTGCACAACTCCGGATGGATGCAAAGTCCCGGCGCCGAGATTCTCGGCGAGCCGGCCCAGCATGACGCGCTCGAACCGTTCGTGACCGGCATCGTCTCGCGGTATCGCGACGACGCTCGCATCCACATGTGGGATCTGTTCAACGAGCCGGACAATCCCAATCCGTCCTACCGCCGCCAGGAACTGCCGAACAAACGCGAGATGGCGCTGGCGCTGTTACGCAAGACGTTCACCTGGGCCCGCGCGGCCGATCCGCAGGCGCCCCTCACGGCGGGCATCTGGTGGGGCGACTGGTCAAGTGACGAGAAGATGACCGACATTGATCGCTACATGACGGGCAACTCCGACGTGATCTCGTTTCACACCTACGCGCCCATCGAGCAAGCGCGGGGAGCGGTAGCCCACCTGCAACGCTTCGATCGGCCGCTGGTGTGTACCGAGTACATGGCCCGCGGCAACGGCAGCCGCTTCGACCCGCATCTGGCGTTCTTCAACCAGCAGTCAGTCGGCGCTTACTGCTGGGGTCTGGTGTCGGGCAAGACCCAAACGATTTATCCCTGGAGCTCGTGGACGAGGAAGTTCACCGCCGAACCCGACGAGTGGTTCCACGATATCTTTCGTCCTGACGGCACTCCGTACCGCGAAGAAGAAGTGACGTTCATCCGCGGCGTGACGGGGGCCGGCGACTAG
>CALKYM010000084.1 GCA_938003525.1 uncultured Planctomycetales bacterium
GCCCGGTAGGATTCGAACCTACAACCCTCGGTTCCGAAGACCGATGCGCTATCCAGTTGCGCCACGGGCGCCTGGGGCACATGGGACGCTGCCGCGTGGAACGCGACCGCGATCGTGCCCGAATACGACGTTCCTGCGAGCATACCAAACGCGGTCCGCAGGGCAAGAATCGGCGCAGTTCGCCCGGAGCGCGGTGGGGACGTCCGTTTCGCGATATCGCGCCACGAGTCGGTCTAAGGCTCTCTCGCAACCCCGGTCGCTGTCTCGGCATCTGCGGCCGCGCGGTACGGAACCAAGTACTCATCCAGCTCGACGCGCAGCGCGTTGTTGAACACGTTGGTGGCGATCATCAGGCCGCCAAAGGCGATCAGCGCCACAATTTGCCGCGGCGCAAGTCGCGCCGCCAGCCGCGCATAGAGTTCGTCGCCAACGTTGTTGGCGTCGCGGACCAACTGCCGGCCCAGTTCCACGATCGTGCCTTCCCAGTCGTTCAGGTCCAGCGCGTCGGGATCCTCGCCCGAGTCGATGAGTATCCGCCGAAAGAACGTCGAGCAAATCAGGCAGTCGGTCTGCCTCGATATCGCATGCACGAACAACAGCGTCGCGCGTTCACCCAAAAACTCGACCACGATCTCGCGGAGCGGATACCACTCCATGAGCGCCTCGAGCGCGACTGGCTCGTGGGCCAGCGTCTGTTTCATGTTGGTCACGCGGCCGTGTGCCGCTGCGATGCGATTTAGTTCGTCTCGCGTCGCCGCGTTGGCGTCGCCGCGCTCTAGTGGCTTGACTCGCGGCATGTCGGTCTCCCCATTCTGCCTCTGCTAGAAGGGCTAGCTTTGCGTCGCATTCATCGTCGCACACACGACCTCCAACGCCAATCGGATTCGACGCGGCGTCCATGGCACGCTCATCGCAAAACGGTAGTGGCCGCTTATCCGAGCTTCTCTTGTCCGAGGCGCGGGAATTCCGTAATGACGGGCGGAAACTCTTGTTTTTACGCGGCCAGTGGATGACAGCGTTGTCCGCTCCGCAGCGGACTCCCCATCGCTCCCAGCTATCTCAGCGCGATGTCCGATTCGCTCACACGCCCTTGTGCACCTAACCACTTGCACCTGCCCGACCCGCTTGCCGACAGTTCGGCAACGGTGCGCCCGTGGATCGAGCCCGCCATCTGGGGGTTCATCGCGCTGGGCCTTTTGGTTCGCGTGGCGCGATATCTGTTGCAGTTTCCGTTGTGGGGCGACGAGTGCTTTTTGGCCGTCAACTTTACGACCCGCGGCTATGGAGAGTTAATTGGGCCACTCGACTACAACATGGTCGCTCCGCCGTTGTTTTGCTGGGCCGAGCTCACCGCGGTGCGGCTGTTCGGCTTCCACGAACTCTCACTACGCTTAGTACCGATGTTGGCCAGCGCGGCCAGCGTGTTCGTGTTTGCGCACCTGGCCCGCAAGCTGCTCACCGGCATTCCGCTGCTGCTGGCCGTCGCGGTCTTCTGCGTGTCGTACTATCCCGTGCGTCACGGCTGCGAGGTGAAGCCCTACGCCATCGACCTGCTGGCGACGCTGGTGATCTTGACACTTGCCGTCGACTGGCTCGCGCAGCCCTCTCACCGCAAGATAATCTTGCTAACCCTGGCGGTGCCCATCGCCGTCGGCTTCTCGATGCCCGTCGTGTTCGTGGCCGGGGCCGTGGGACTCGTGCTCTTCTTTGTCGCCTTGCAACGACGCCGCGGCGACCTGCCGCTTGTCGTCGGACTCTACGGTGGCGTGTTGCTGGCAAGTTTCGCGGCTATGTACTTGACCGTCGGACGCGGGCAAGCAGAAGCGTACGAGGCGGCCGGGCTCAAGTCGTGCTGGGCGCCTGACTTCCCACCCGTCGATCAGCCGCTCGAACTCTTCGTCTGGCTTATCGATCGCCACACGTCGCACATGTTCGCCTATCCGGTAGGCGGGTCTGGCGGCGGCAGTACGCTCACGGCCATCGCCATCGCTCTAGCGGCCGGGCTCTTGTGGCGGCGAAGGCAAATCGCGCTGTTGGGGCTGATGTTCTTCCCGCTGGTGCTCTGTTTCGTGGCTGCCGCGATGGAACAGTATCCCTATGGTGGCAGTCAACGAACGATGCAGTTCGTCGCTCCCATGGCTTGCCTGCTGTCAATCATCGGTACGGTGCAGGGCATCGCCTGGATGCGCGGCAAGCGATGGCGGCATGGAGTGGTCTATGCGCTCGGCGCGTACTACGTACTGCTCGCACTTGCCACGCTCGGCGACGATCTGGCGCACCCCTACAAGACGATCTACGATCAGCGTTCCGACCAGTTCGCCCACTGGTTTTGGGAGGAGTTCGGCCGCGAAGGGCAATTGGCCTGCATCCACGATGACCTCGGCCTGGAGTTCGACCCGCAACATTGGACGTTCGATCGCACGGCCGTCTACCGCTGCCAACGCGAGATGTACTCGTCGCGGCATCGCGCGAAGGAGCCAGCCGATCTGTCGGCCGTAACCCGCGACTACCCCCTACGGTGCGTGTTCTACAACGAGCTGCCGCTGGACGATCCGCGATTCCGCGATTGGCTCGACGACATGCAGGATCGGTTCCTACTCAGCGATCGCCAAACGTATCGCGTCAACTTCGATCCCGATCAAGAGGGCTACGAGGACGAGTACGTCGTCTACGAATTCGTCCCTCAGGATTCATCGGGCCAGCGCGACGTCGAACACACCGCTCGCCGCTGAGAGAAGCCGGCCTCCCTCGTCCTGGCACTCCCGCTACACACACGGGTAAGATGTCGGGACGATCGACATCTTCCCGGTGCGCGCATCGCGCAAGAGGCCGTTGATGTACCAGTGCGCCTCGTCTTGCGCGACACTCGTTGCAGTCCTCAGGGAACACCGCCATGACCAGCGATTCGCAGTCTCCCGTCATCACGCAAATGCACGACTGCGAGGGCGGTCGCTACCTCGAGATTGCCATCAACAGGCCCGAGGTGCACAACTGCGTCAACGGCGATACGGCGGCCCTGTTGCTCGAAGCGTGGACGCGGTTTCGCGACGACGATCAACTGGTCGTCGCCATCTTGCACGGCACCGGCGACAAGGCGTTTTGCTCGGGCGCCGACCTCGCTGCACTCGGCACACTGGCCGAATTGCCGGAAGTGGCGCAGGGCAGCACGGCCGCGCAGAACGAAGACACCGGCCCGATGGGCGGTACGCGGATCGTACAAGTCAAGCCGGTGATCACGGTGTCCCAAGGCTACACGTATGCGGGAGGACTCGAACTCTTCTGCCACGGACACATCCGCATCGCCGAACCGCAGGCGACCTTCTCCGTGGCTTGCCGCCGCTGGGGTGTGCCGCTCGTCGATGGGGGTACGGTCTATCTGCCGCGCTTGCTGGGCTGGGGACACGCGCTGCCGCTGATCATCACCGGCCAGAAAATCACTGCCGAGCGGGCCGCTCAAATCGGCCTGGTCTGGGAAACCGTACCGCAGGGACAAGGTTTGGCCCGTGCGATCAACGTTGCCCAACAGATCTGCCGGCAGCCGCGCGACGCGATGATCGCCGACCTGACGGCTGCCGTCCGCGGGTTCCACCTCGGCCTGGAAGAAGCGCTGCATTTGGAAGGCGACAATCTCGCTCCTGTCGCACAAAGCGATAGCATGCGCGAAGGCGTGGCCCGCTTCCTGGCCGGTGAGCGGTACTGGTTCGAGTAGCCGCATCGGCGCGCAGCGTAGCCGACGGATGACGCGACCCGGTGCAGTGCGACACCGCTACGTCCGCATTCCTTTGCGGCGACACACGCCGAAACCCCTGTGTTGCAACACCAGGACGATCCTTATAATGCCCGGTTTCGCCGAACAAGGTGAGTTCGCTCGCCCACCGCGCGGGACTGAGGCGGCTTCGACGCATCGGATCGAGGGCATCGCGGTGAGCACCACGTGCTCCACCTCTGTGGAACTTGGCAGCTGTCCGGGCAGCGCGGCCGCCTGACAGTCATTGCCGGAGGAGTAAGACGAGCGCTATGGGCCACACGGTTGATCTTTCGCCCTACGAGATCCACTACTCAGAAGTCCTGAGAAACGCCAGCCCTCCGGTCCTCTACGAAGAGGCGATTCGGGTCGGCGATGCCCATCTCACGTCCGCCGGTGCGCTGGCGACCACCTCGGGTTTCAAGACCGGCCGCAGCCCCAAAGACAAGCGGATCGTCGCCAACCCTCAGAGCGAAAAAGATGTCTGGTGGGGCCCGGTTAATATCCCCATCGAAGAAAGCTCGTTTCTTATCAATCGCCAAAGAGCGGTCGATTACCTCAGCACCGTTGGCCGGCTGTACGTCGTCGATGGCTTCGCCGGCTGGGACCCGAAGTACCGGCTCAAGATTCGCATCATCTGCGCGCGGCCTTACCACGCGCTGTTCATGCACAACATGCTCATCCGGCCGACAGATCAAGAACTGGCCGACTTTGGCGAGCCGGATTACGTGATCTTCAATGCCGGGCGGTTTCCCGCCAATCGGCTCACCAAGCACATGACTTCGCAGACGTCGGTTGCCTTGAATTTCGAACGCAAGGAATTCGTCATTCTGGGCACACAGTATGCCGGTGAGATGAAAAAGGGCGTCTTCACCATCATGCATTACCTGATGCCCAAGCAGGGCATCTTCTCGATGCACTGCTCGGCCAACGAAGGTCCTGATGGTGATGTCTCACTGTTCTTCGGTCTCTCCGGCACCGGCAAGACGACGCTCTCGGCCGATCCGCGCCGCATGTTGATTGGTGATGACGAACACTGCTGGAGCGACGACGGCGTCTTCAATATCGAAGGCGGCTGTTACGCCAAGTGCATCGACCTTTCGCAGAAGAAAGAGCCAATCATCTTCGAGGCCATTCGTTACGGCACCGTGCTGGAAAACGTCGTCTACGACGAAGACACCCGCGAAGTCGACTACACGGCCAGCGATCTGACCGAGAACACCCGGGCGTCGTACCCCATCGAATACATTCCCAATGCGAAAGTGCCCTGCGTCGGCGGCCACCCGCGCGACATCATCTTTTTGACGTGCGATGCCTTCGGCGTGCTGCCGCCGGTGGCCCGACTGACCCCCGAACAGGCCATGTATCACTTCATCAGCGGCTACACCGCCAAAGTGGCCGGCACGGAAGTCGGCGTGACCGAACCGCAGGCGACGTTCTCGGCTTGTTTCGGCGCGGCGTTCCTCGTTTTGCACCCGACGAACTACGCCGAACTGCTCGCCGACCGAATGCGGCGTCACGGTGCCGCGGCCTGGCTGGTGAATACCGGCTGGTCCGGCGGAGCATACGGAGTCGGCTCGCGCATGAAACTTCCATACACGCGAGCCATCATCGACGCGATTCACACGGGCGAACTGGCCAAGGCGGAAACCGCGGAGGATCCCTACTTCGGGCTGCACGTGCCCACGAGTTGTCCCGGCGTGCCGTCGGAGTTGCTGATGCCCTCGAACGCCTGGAGCGATGCCGGCGCCTACCAGCAAACTGCCGAAAAACTGGCCGCCATGTTCCACGACAACTTTGCCCAGTACGCCGACGCCGCATCCCCGGCCATCCTCGCCGCCGGCCCCCGCGCCGCCGCCAAGGCGTGAGGGCGTCGACCGCTACGGCTGTCGATGCCTTTCGACCGCTGTGGCGTATCGTCTCTTGACCGCTCTGCAGTTGGCGTGAGCCCCCAGCTAGAGATGGTTACTCGCGCCATGTGGTGGCTGCGTCACCGTGTGTCGTCGCTGCCAGACCCACCGGCCAACACTTCCTCCAGCACCGGTCGCAGGTGATGCGCGATGCGCAACATGCCCAGATCCGTGGGATGACTGTCGTCGACGGTCGCTTCGCCGTCGCCGCCTAACAATTCGTCGCCGCGAACGTAGTGCAGCCCCGTGACGCCCGCAGCAGTCAGCTTCTCATACGTATCGCGCAGCCCCGCCCGACGTGCACGAACGATTTCGGCCGCGCCGGTTGCAAAGGCCCCACTGGGCCGCGTCCGCTCCTCCACCAACACGATCGGCACGTCGGGCTGTTTCTCGCGCAGCAAACGAATGAACGGCTCCGCGCGCTCGCGCACGATCTCAGGAGTCATATTCGGGAGCGCGTCGATCACCAACGCAGCGGCATCCAGCGCGCCCAACAACTTGGCGACTTCCGACTCCATGATCGCCTCGCCGGAGAAGCCCAGGTTCAGCGTCGGCCGATCAAGCCACCGCCCCAGAATCGCCGGGTACGCCATGCCCGGCCGCGACACCGCGCGACCCTGCACGATTGAAGAGCCGTAAAACACGATCGGCCTTTCCTGCCGCTCCGGCGATGCTTCGATCGTCCGGCCGGGCTCGATTCCAAGATGCAGCGTCCTGGTCGAGTTGAACAGCGGCAGGTAGAGCATGAACTCGTGCTGCTTTCCGTCCAGCGGGAAGTTGCACAGCATGGCGTCGTTGACGGGGAAACCGCGTGGTTGCCCAATGCCCAGCCAGTGCCACCCGCCGTCATCACCGCGTATGTACAAGTCGACTCCACTGGCGGCCGTCGCCGGCATGTTCGCTAGCGCCAATCGCGGCTCTCCCACCCGCCATCGCGCTCGCAGCCAAGGCGAGTCGCTGGTAAAGCGCACCACCTGCCCAACCGAGAACTGCTGTAAGTTCCAAATCTCCCGCCGCACCAAGTCTTCTGCTGCCGCCGGCAGCCGCTCGTAACGATGTCGAGTATCGGCGAAGCCCCGGCCTTCGAGCGTCAGCTCGGCAGCATCGTGCCACTGCCAGTCGGCCGCGTCCGCCGTTTGTGCTTCCGCTTCGCCTTTGGTGATCGCAGCCAGACGCTCGAACCATCCACGGCGGTGCCCGAAATATCCCAGCACGCTTGCCAGCGCGACGTTCAGCACGAGCGACGCGACAAGTACGGCCCACAACCCTCGATGTTTCATGCGCTTTCTCTGAAAATGGTCAGCGGTTCGGAATATACGGTCGCCGACTGCGGCCCACCAGCATTCCGTCGCCTCGGCCCATTCACCAGACGTTCGCTCCCCAAACCAGCCGTACCACGGCCGCAACCGTCGGTGAGGCGATCTACGCTCCAGCAGATTGAAAAAAACGTAGACGCTGGCAGTTGGAGTTCCCTATAACATCGGTCACCCCGCAGCGTATGTACTGAGCCACTCGCGCGGCTTGTGGCGAGGGGCAGCCCGTGACAGGAGTCCACTCGTGATCGTCGTCAATACCGAAACGATTCCCGGCATGCAGATCACGCAAGTGAAGGGCATCGTGCAGGGAAACACAGTCCGCACCAAACACCTCGGCCGCGATCTTGCCGCCGGCTTCAAAAACCTGATGGGCGGCGAGCTGCGCGGCTATACCGAACTACTGATCGAAGCCCGCCGGCAGGCTCTCGAGCGGATGCTCTCGCAAGCCGAACAACTCGGCGCGAACGCGGTCGTCAATGTCCGCTTCAGCACCAGCGCCGTCACCCAAGGCGCGGCCGAGTTGTATGCCTACGGAACGGCCGTTGTCTGCCAACCCGACGCGGCGCCGGTTTAGGAGTGACGCGCTCATGGACCCCGATCTGTTAGGCCCACTTTGCGGTCTCGGCTGTCCTGCACTGTTGCTCTTCATGGGCTTAACGGTCGGCACCACCGTCGAGCGAAGGCACAAACGGCGGCTCTCGCTCCGCGAAGAAGAACTCTCCGGCATGCTGGTCACCGATTTGCGCACGTTTCCCCCGGACACGGACGCATCGGCCAACGCGCGATTGGTATTTGGCGAAGCGGTGATCGCTGCCGACTACCTGAAGACGTTTCTGGCCAGGATTCGCAAAATCTTCGGCGGCGAGATGCACAGCTACCTCTCGCTCATGGAGCGCGCTCGCCGCGAAGCCATTCTGCGGATGCTGGAGCAGGCTCAGGAATTCGGCTACGACTCAGTCTGCAACGTCCGACTGGAAACGTCGAACATCGGTATGGCGCAAGGTCGCCGCGGTGCCGCAATGGTGGAAGTCTCTGCGTTCGGCACGGCGTACCGCCGCAGCGGAGCTGCGCTGTGAGCGGAGGGTCGCCCGAGGATTCAATCTTCGACGAGCCGCATCTCCACGGCCAAGGCTTCGAGTCAGATCCCAGCGAGGCCAAAACCGATCGCATCGACCTGCGGCGGATGTCTGAAGCCGAACGCGTCGAGCAGAGCGTTTGGGACGAACCGGGCATCTCGCCCTCACTCGCCGGCGAGACTCCGCACGACGAAACCTATGGCGCCTGGCTCGCACGCTCCAGCGCCAATACCAGTTTCGCCCGCAGTTGGACGATCACGCTGCTGATCGCCGCTGCGGCCGGACCCTGGGCCGTGTTTGGCACGTTCCTCCGGGCGTACGAAACGTCGTTTCCGATCATCGGTCTGGTGCTGCTCGGCCCGCTGGTCGAAGAAATGATGAAGGCCGCGCTGCCGCTTTACATCGTGGAGAAACGTCCCTACTTGTTTCGCTCGCCGATCCAGATCGCCATCTGCATGGCGGCCAGCGGCCTGGCGTTCGCCGCCATCGAGAATCTGCTGTACCTCTACGTCTACGTCCCCAATCCGCCGCCGGGCCTCGTCATCTGGCGCTGGACGGTCTGCGTCGGCCTGCATTCCGGTTGCTCGACCATCGCCGGCATCGGCATGGCGCGGATGTGGCTCCGCACGCGCAACACGCTCACCAAACCCAGCCTGCCACTGGCCGCACCCTGGCTCACCACCGCCGTCGTCGTCCACGGGCTCTACAACGCCTTCGCGATCGCGCTAGAAATGATTCAGTATCGCTTTTGACGAACGCTGACCGCCGCTGCGAATGCAGTCGCGTCTAGATGTGCTCTTTGCGGCGCTCGACGACGTATTCGGCTTTGACGCCCGTGCGTTCGAACAACCGCTGCTCAAGCGCTTCGGCGTCCGACTCGAAATGCACGACGTCGGGCGAGACCTCGGTCATCGCCTTGATCCGCTCGGCGAGGCGATGCTCGATGGCGCTTTCGTCCACGCCCTCTTCCCCCGAGACATCGATCCGTAGCACGTCGCGCGAATACTCGGCTTCGTGATCTTCGCTGTCGAGTGTGATTTGAAAGTTGCGCACACCTTCGGTGGCCCGCACCGTTTCGACCAACAGCGAAAGATCGACGCGCGTGCCCTTGATCTTCGTGAAGTCCTTCACCGCGCGACAAATCGGCGGGAAGATCCTGGGGAATGTCCAGCCGCAATGCTCACAGCGGGTCCAGCGAAAACCGCCTTGGATCAGGTCGCCCGTCCAGTAGCG
>CALKYM010000085.1 GCA_938003525.1 uncultured Planctomycetales bacterium
TTGATTCGCGGCCTGCGCAATCCGAGCCTCGATTTCGGAGCCGATGTTCGCGTCGCGATTCACACCCGCATGGTGCAGCCGCTGTTAGACGTGACGCTGTTGTTCCTCGGCCTGCCGCTCGTTTTGCGACGCGACACCGGCAACCTCTTTTTGGCGATGGGCATCTGCCTGGTGGCCGTCGCCGTGTTCATGCTGGTCGTGATCGGCTGCCAGTACCTCGGATCGATTATGCTGATCGGTACTGCCACCGCGGCCTGGTTACCATTGGTGATCTTCGTGCCGCTGGCGGCCTATTTTTCCGATCCGTTCCGCGAGTAGCGTAGCCTGCTACGAGTGCGGCGGCCGCGACGCAGCGATTTTGGGGAGCACCGGGATGGACGTGGCGGACAAGGCGCCCTGGGTCGAAGGCTGGACGATTGGTCGAGTTCTCGAACGTGCCGTGGCCGAACACGGCTGCCGAGACGCCGCCGTATTCCTGCAGGCTGGTGTTCGCTGGACCTGGTCCGATTTCGATCAGCAGGTGACTGCCGCAGCCCGCAGTCTGTTGGCGCTGGGCATCTCGCACGGCGATCACGTTGCAGTGTGGGCGACCAACGTCCCGCAGTGGATCGTGTTGCAGTTTGCGACAGCTCGCATCGGGGCGGTACTCGTTACCGTTAATCCCGCCTATCGACCCTTCGAGCTCGAATACGTCCTCAAACAAAGCGACGCGCGGGCCTTTTTCCTCATCGATCAGTTCAAGGCCTCGAACTATATCGCCATGTTGGACGAGGTGTGTCCTGATCTCCGCACCGCGAAGCCCGGCGATCTGAACGGCGAGAAATTTCCGCAATTGAAGCTCGTGGTCGCACTGCGCGGAGCCGCTCAAGCGGGCATGTTGGCTTGGGACGAGTTTCTGTCCGCTGGGAATACGCTGGACGAGGCCACCTGGCAGTCTGCGGTCCAACGTCCGCGGTCCGATGAGCCCATCAACATTCAGTACACTTCCGGTACGACGGGCTTTCCCAAGGCCGCCATGCTCACCCACCGCAACCTGTTGTTCAACGCCTTCTATGTGGGCGGTAAACAGCAAATCACTTGCGACGACCGCATGTGCGTGCCCGTGCCGTTTTACCACTGTTTCGGCTGCGTAATGGGCGTGTTGTGCGCATCGGTCTACGGGGCCGCGCTAGTGATCCCCGCAGAGATGTTCCAGCCCACGGCGACGCTGGATGCTATCGAGCAGGAACGGGCAACCGTCATCTACGGAGTGCCCACGATGTTCATTGCGCAGTTGCAGGACGAAAGCTTCGCCGGTCGGGATCTCAAGTCGTTGCGTACCGGCATCATGGCGGGCAGTCCGTGTCCGATCGAAGTTATGCGGCAAGTGGTCGACAAGATGGGTGCGCGGGAAGTGACGATCGCCTACGGCCAAACGGAAGCCTCTCCCGTCATCACACAGACCGATGCGCACGATTCCTTGGAGCTACGCGTCACGACCGTCGGACCGCCGCTACCCGGTGTCGAAGTGAAAGTCGTCGATCCGCACTCTGGCGCCGAGTTGGGCGACGACGAGCAGGGCGAACTTTGCACGCGCGGCCACGTCGTGATGCGCGGCTACTACAACAATCCAGACGCTACCGCCGCCGCGATTGATTCCGAAGGCTGGTTGCACACCGGCGATCTCACGGTGCGGCAGCCCAACGGCTACTACCGCATCACCGGCCGCATCAAGGATATGGTCATTCGCGGCGGGGAAAACATCTACCCACGCGAGGTGGAAGAGTACCTGTTCACCCATCCGGCCATCGAGCAAGCCGCTGTGGTCGGCGTGCCCGACCCGAAATACGTCGAGGAACTTTGCGCCTGGGTCAAACTACGGGCGGGAGAGACCGCCACCGAAGAGGAGTTTCAGGAGTTCTGCCGGCAGGGACTCGCGCGCTACAAGGTGCCGCGCTACGTGCGCTTCGTCACCGAGTTCCCGCAGACGGTGACCGGCAAAATTCAGAAGTTCAAGATCCGCGAACAGATGATCGCAGATCTCAAGCTCGATGAGCAGGAAACAGCCTGACAGCGCCTACTGCCGGCGCGCTTCGCGCTCGACGTCGCGCGGAGTCCCGGACGAGGATCGGTCCGCGTTGCTACCCACTGTGGACGCGCGATCGTCGGCCAGATTCGACGCAGAAGGTTGGCCGCGAACGGCCGATTCGTAGCCGAACGCAAAGGCGACAACCGGCCACGGGTGCTCCATGCTGAATCGCGGCATGGCATCGAGCGACTCTTTGGCCGTCATGCCGCGTAAGCGGATGTCGTAGATGGCCAGCGCCTTCACCGTGCGTTCTCGACCGTGTTGGCAGTGAATCCACAGGGGATAGCTCGTTTCGTCAGTGAGAATCCGCTCCATCTCGGCCACGGCTGGATAGGCGATGTCCCACGTGTCGTTCGGTGGGAACTCCAGCTCGATCAGCCGCGCGCCGGCAGCTTCCACCGCGCGCCGCTGCCCGACGTTGCGATCGCCCATCTCGCCCGGATAGCAAAGATTGACGACGGTGCGGATGTTGTACTTCGGGATCAACTCGGCGAACACGTCGTCGTCGACCCAGGCAGAGCGAACCACCTTGCCCGGATCGTGAACCGCGAAGTGCTTGTACCGGTGATGCTGGTGAACGTTCCAAGCGATCACGCCCCCACCGAGGAGCAATAGCGCGCACACGGTGCCGACGACCAGTCGATAGTTGCGGATTGGAAGCAGAAGTCGCATGAAAAATCGATCGGAGCGATGGGCGGGCGCGGCGGTGCAGACAGCGATACTTTCGTACTACGGCGCGGGAGCTTACACGGGGTCGATCGTAGCGTCGAGGGCGGATTCACTTCGCTGGCTTGCTAGCAAGGGTCGCCTTCCCCGATTGCCCGATCGGATGGGCTGCTGCTAAGAACCCGTTATCGAACCGCGTCAGCCCATCGCAAAAGGACCATCATCGGATCCAGGAAATGGCAACCTGCAACGCTCCACGTGGTCTCCGTAGTCAGTCGGCGATTCCGGGTTCCCACGACTACGCCCGGCAATCTTTCGACACCGGCGACGCGGCAGCCAACTACCCGGGAATCGGCAGCGACGAGCCGCGCGACCGTCGCGAGTGGCGTTGTATCGCGGCTGCGCTGGACGGACTGCCGCGCGGTGCGAAGGTGCTCGACTTACCCTCGGGCAGCGGCCGCATGACGGCCCGATTGCTGAACTCTGGTTATCGCGTGATGGCCGGCGATTCATCGCTGCCGATGCTGAGGCGGTTGTCGCTTGCTGTCGACGACCCTCACCTGCAGGTTGCCTGTTGCGACGCGACCGCCACTGGCTTCGCGTCGCGCAGCTTCGATGCTGTGCTTTGCAATCGCTTGCTGCACCACCTGGCAGATAGCGAAAGCCGCCGTGCCGTATTGCGCGAGCTGGCCCGTGTGAGCCGCGGTCCGGTGGTCGTTTCGTTCTTCTCGACGCTCGCGCTGGATACGCTCGGCTGGCAGCTCAAAGGAGTCTTGCGCGGGCGTCGTGCGCGCGATCGACGGCCCATCTGGCCGAGTGCCTTGGCGGCTGATGTCCAAAGTGTGGGCTTGCGCGTCGCTGCGTGGCGCGCCGCGCGGCTGGGTGTATCGCGACAGTGGTATGCCACGTGCGTCGCTCGCTGAACGATGCACAGAACGCCGTTTTCGCCGCAGGTCGTGCGGTTTTACCTTCGTGCGCAGCGAACGACTGCCTCGCCAACATGCGCCAGGATCGCGACAGGCAGCCGATGTCGATCGCCGGTGCGGTTGCTTTACGCCAGCCGGGCACGCCAGTAGAACCGGGATGGTGACCAGTTTCAGACGCAGGGCGTGAACGATGGATGAACGTAGTCTCCGCATCGCCGGACGATTGTTGATCGCCGTCCTCTTGATCTGCACGGCGACCAGCGTGACGAGCAATCTGCTGGCGTTGGCCGAATTCGAGTACTTTCCCACTCGTTACCTTGTTGAGCTGCTGGGATCGCTCACGTTCGTCGGTTGCATCCTCTACATCGCCGCGCGTGGATCGATTACGTCCTGGCCGCTGCGTTTGCTGGTTGTGGTCGGCGTATTGCTCTTAGCGCTGGAAGTTCACGCCACCCGCGAGACCGAATGGCCCATCCCGCTTCCTGAGACTCAACGTGACTCGGTCCTGGGCCGCGTCCTGATCAGGCCCGCGGCCGATCTGGTGATCAACTCGTCCGCGGTTTTGCTGGTGTACTTCTACGTCCTGGCAGCAGCACAGGCTGCGCGGACGAAGCGCCGCGCCGTCGAACTCGAACTGCTGCAATCGTCACTCGAGGAGGAGCGTTCGCGACTTGAGCAGCGCGTCGAACAACGGGCCGAGGAAGTCACGCGCGCGAATCGCGAGTTGCAGGCCGCGCTCGCCGAAAACCAGCAGGCGCTCGATGCCTTGCGCGAGAGCGAGCGACGATTTCGATCGCTGGCCGACAACGCGCCGGTGATGATCTGGATGTCCGACGAGCACCAGCGGTTCACCTACGTCAATCGCACCTGGCTTACCGCGACCGGCCGCGCTCTGGACGACGAACTCGGCGACGGTTGGGTCAAGGACATTCACCCCGACGATCAGAACCGTGTTTGGGCGGCGTTCTCACACTCCTTCGACAGGCGCGCCAGCCTACGAACCGAATTCCGGCTGCATCACGCCACCGGCGAACACCGCTGGGTGCTGGCCAACGGCCAGCCGCGCTTCTCGGAGGAAGGCGACCTGCTGGGATACGTCGGCTCGGCAATCGACTTCGACGATCGCAAGCGCGAGGAAACGGCATTGGAAGATCGCCAGAGTGAGTTGGAGCGTCGCGTCGCGTCGCGCACCGACTCACTCCAGGCAGCCAATCGACGTCTCCACCTCGAGGTCGCGGAGCGGCAGCGAGCAGAAAACGAATTGCGGGCCAAACAGCGTTTCCTCGAACAGTTGCTCGAAGCGCATGAGAGTGAGCGGCAATTGATCGCTTACGAGGTGCATGACGGCTTCGTGCAAGAATTAACCGGCGCGTTGATGTTGCTTGAGGCCGGTCAAAACAGCATCCGGACCCAGGCAGAGGTCGGCGATGCCCAGTTGGGGCGAGCCGCCGAGCACTTGCGGTCGGCGATCGACGAAGGACGCCGATTAATCAGCGGGTTGCGGCCACCCATCGTTGATGAGCAGGGGACCGTGGCTGCGATCGAATACCTGATCGAAGAAAATCGTGCCGCGGAAAGCGCCCAGGTTTCGTTTCAACACGACGTTCAATTCGATCGGCTTTCTCCGCTCATCGAAGCTGTCATCTTTCGCATTACCCAAGAAGCACTCACCAATGCACGGCGGCATAGCCACGCCAGCCAAATCGAGATTTGCTTGCAACAGTATGGTGATCGCCTGCGGCTTACGATCGAAGACGACGGCGAGGGCTTTGACACGGCCGATCGGCCCACGCGGCGGTTCGGACTGAAAGGAATGCAAGAAAGAGCGCGCTCTGTTCACGGCGAACTGAACATTGACAGCGCACCGGGGTGCGGGACTCGCGTGACGGCCGAATTGCCGCTGGTCGATGCCTTGCAGCGCGAAGCGCAACAGCGGGAGCAAGCCGAGGTGGCCTTGCGCGAGAGCGAGCAGCGCCTGCATGCGATTCTCGACAACACGACCGCCGTCATCTACGTCAAGGATCGCCAGGGGCGCTACGAGTTGATCAATCGGCAGTACGAACACCTCTTCGATGTTCGCCGCGATGCCTTCCTGGGCTGCACGGACTACGACGTCTTCACCCCCGAACGTGCAGAAGCCTTTCGCCGCAACGATCAGGAAGTACTGCGCGCTGGAGTGCCCGTCGAGTTCGAAGAGGTCGTGCCGCATCAAGGCGAGATCCACACGTATATCTCGATCAAATTTCCGCTTTTCAACGCCGATGGCGAGCCCCGCGCCGTGTGCGGTGTTTCCACGGATATTACCGAGCGCAAACGCGCTGAAGAGGAAGTTGCCCGCTCGCGCGATGAACTCGAATCGCGTGTCGAAGTACGCACGGCCGAACTCGTCGAAACCAACCGTCGGCTGGAGCAAGAAGTTACCGATCGGCGGCGGGCCGAAGAAGATTTACGTCAAGTGGAACAGCGCCTCCGCCGGCAGATGGAGGTGCTCGTGCGGCTCAACTCCAACCAGGTCTTTGGACAGGGGGACTTGGACGCCGCGTTGCGCGAACTAACGGAGACCGCCGCCTCGACGCTCGATTGCCAGCGGATCAACATCTGGCTGCTCAACGAGGATCACACGCAGCTTGGTTGTATTGAGCACTACGAGCTTGCCAGCGGCGCACACAGTCGCGGACAAGTGCTCTCCGCCAGCAACTACCCTGAGTATTTCCGTGCCGTCGAACGCCATCGAATCATCGCTGCCGACGACGCGCTGCACGACCCTTCGACACGCGAGTTTGCCGACGACTATCTCAAGCCCCACGGAATCAGCTCGATGCTCGATGCTGCCATTCGGGTACGCGGCCGGATGGTCGGTGTCGTCTGTCACGAGCACGTCGGTCCCCAGCGGCGGTGGTCGGTCGAAGAGCAGAACTTCGCTGGCTCGATGGCCGACTATGTCGCGTTGGCGCTGGACGCCGACGAATTGCAGAATGCGCGCCGAGAGCTGGAGCAGCGGGTCTTGGAACGCACTCAGGAACTGGAATCCCTCAACAGCCGGCTTTCTGCCGAGATCGCCGAACGCCGCCAGGCCGAAGAGTCGCTGCGCCAACGCCAACGCAGCATCGCCGAGATCATCGAGAACGTCGTGATCGGAGTCTTCAACGCCGATGGCAAGACGGGGATGTGCACCTATGCCAATCCCACGCTGGCTCGTCTGTGCGGCCAAACTCCCGAAGAGAGCCTGGGGCGCGGTTGGCAGACGACAATTCATCCCGATGACCGCGACGAAGCGGTACGCCACGCCCGGGCTTCGACCGAGCAAGCGAGCGTCTACGATCGCACGTTTCGATTGCTGACACCGCAGGGTGATGTGCGTTGGGTCCGCACCTGGTCGACGATCGTACCCGGTGACCAGCAGCAGACGACCAGTCGCCTCGGCATTGTGATCGATCTCACCGAACAAGAACGGGCCAAACAACAGAGCAGAGAATGGGAAAGCCGCCACCGTGCGCTGGTCGATGCACTGCCCGACCTCATGTTTCGCCTCGATGACAACGACCGCTGTCTCGAAGTACGGCCCGGGGCGGGCCTCTTGCACGGCTTGTCCGTCGACGACTGGCGCGACAAGCCACTCGATGCTCTCCTGCCAACCGAGCTTCAAGATGCCTGCGAGGCAGTCGCGCGCGCGGCACGCCAAAGCGACACCACCCAGGTGCGCGGTGTCCATTTGGCTGGTTCCGATAAACGTTACGAACTCCGCGCGCGCGCTGACGCAGCCGGTGAGGTGGTGGCCCTGCTCCGCGAAGTTCCCCAACACGCCGAAGCAGTGAGTGCCTGATTCTCACCGGGCCGCGGTCGCGCCGCCGTCGCAAAATGGGCGTTTTGTAGGGCGTTTGGTGCACACCCGCAGCCGGCGGGCGAGAATTTGCTGGCGATGGCACACGTCATTCGAGATAATCAGTGACGGAACAGATGCGCCCGATTCCCTCGGCGCAACGGAGCAGAGTTGTGCACGCTGTCTGTACAGAGTGTGGCCGTTCGTGGCGCATGGCCGGGCGGCCGACCGAAGAGGATTCGTGCTGTCCCACGTGTGGCTCGCGCCCGGCCACAGAGTCGGCCCGCTCGGCGATCGATCCCGGACAGCGACTCGCTGAACCGGAAACGCGCGTCGTTGGTCGCTTCACACTCATCGACGCGGTTGGGGCAGGTGCTTTTGGCACCGTCTACCTTGCGCGCGACGAGCAGCTCGATCGATTGGTAGCGGTTAAGATTCCGCACGCTAGTACGGTCAGCTCGCCCGCTCAGCGCGACCGCTTTTTTCGAGAAGCCCGCAGTGCCGCCCAGTTACGCCACTCGAACATCGTCTCAGTATTCGAGACCGGTGAGCACGAGGGGCTGCCGTTTCTGGTGAGCGAATTTGTTTGGGGCGAGACCCTCGAAGAGCATCATCGGCTCCAGAAGTTGACGCCGACTGACGCCGCACGTTTGGCAGCCGAGATTGCCGACGCGCTCGACTACGCGCACCAGCGCGGCGTCGTACACCGCGATGTGAAGGCCGCTAATATCCTCATTGATGCCGAAGGGCATCCGCGCCTGACCGATTTCGGTTTGGCCAAACGCGACCTCGGCGAAACGACAATGACCCTCGACGGGCAAATCCTGGGCACGCCCGCTTACATGAGTCCAGAGCAAGCCGAAGGTCGCAGCCGCGATGTCGACGCGCGGAGCGACGTCTACAGTTTGGGCGTGGTGTTCTACCTGCTCCTGGCGGGCGAATTGCCGTTTCGCGGTAGTCGCCGCATGATGCTCGATCAGGTCATCCACGCCGAACCGCGACGCCCGCGCCGCTACGACGATCGCATCCCACGCGATCTGGAAACCATCTGTCTCAAAGCCCTGGCCAAAGAGCCTTCGCGCCGCTACGCCACTGCGTCCGCCATGGCGGACGATCTGCGGCGGTTCTTATCGGGCCAACCGATTCTCGCCCGCCCCCAAGGGCGCGCGGAGCGCATGTGGCGGTGGAGTCGTCGCAATCCGCGCATCGCCCTGTTGAGCGGTGCGGTGGCCGCGCTGCTGTTGGCGGTCACGCTCGGTTCAAGCATCGGTGCCCTGCTCTTGCTGCGGGCACACGATCAAACGGCACAGGCCGATGCCCGCGCGCTCGACGAACGTCGCCGTGCGGAGATCGAAGCCGACGTCACTGCTGAGTACGCCAACCTGCTCTCGGGCATGTTCCACGGAGCCGATCCGCTGGGCTTCGGCGGATACCGCTTGGGCGGCCAGCTCCGGCTTGGCCCCGATACGCCGGCGGTGGACGTGTTGCGCGCGGCCGCCAAGATGGTGGTCGACCGAGAACCGATGCGGCCCACCACGCGGGCTGCGTTACTCGATCGAATCGGGCTGGTGTTCCTCAGCGGCGGTTTCATCGCCGATGCCGAACCGCATCTCGAGCGAGCGCTGGAAATCCGCCAGGCGACCTACAGCGAAGCGCATCACGATTTGGCCGATAGCCTGCACAATGTCGGCTGTTTGCGATTCGCTCAAGGGTACAGCCACGAGTCCGAGCGGTGCTTGTCCGAGGCCCTGCGCCTACGCCACGAGCTCGATGGTCCTCAATCGCCGCGGGTCGCTGCGACGCAGTTTATGATGGCTTGGGTCGAGCTCGACTATTGGGGCGCAACGGACCAGACCGTTGAGCACTTCCGCCAGGCCATCGACACCTGGCGTGCCGTGGGCGGGCCCGAACAGCGCGACGCGGCGTTCGGTCTCATCGGCCTGGGCATGGTGTACTTCGCGCGCAGCGAACCCGCGCAGGCGTTCGAACACTTCGACGAGGCCGCCGCGGTTCTCAGCGCCGGGCAGGGCGATGTGCTCTTTCTCGAAACGATCACGCACTTCGGACAAGGGCTCATCAGTCTCAAGCTCGATCGGACGGACAGCGCCGCCGAGCACTTTCAGGCTGCGATGGAGTCCGGTCGCGAGATGATGGGCGATCATCATCCGCTGGTCTCGTATGCCACGCGGATGCTCGCCGGGTACTTGCAACAGGCCGGCAACCACGCCAGCGCCGCGAAGTTGCTCACTACGGCAGTGCAAGCGGAGCGCGACGCCATCGGACGACATCCACGCATCACAACAGGCCTGTTGCGTCTGGCGCAATGCGAACAGGAGATGGGAAATGACAAGGCGGCGGCAGCGCATCGCGCGGAAGCCATTGAAATCACCCAAGCCGCGCTCGGGCGCGTCGACGGATACGAGCCCGTGCACCGTTGGGCCCATCGATTTGAATCACTCGATGAGATCGACGGGGCCGCCCAGCTCTACGCCGAAGCGCTCCGTCGCTGGCAAGCCGTTGATGGACACCAGCCACCGCACGATAGCTGCTGTCCGGTGGCCTGTTACGCGTCCCTACTTCTGAAGGACGGCCGCTACGAGCAGGCCGAGCCCGTTCTCGGACACGTCGTCGGCGCCTACACGGATTGGTACGGCGCGGAAGCGCTGGCCACGTTGACCCGTCGCATTCAAATGGCCGATGTGGCCGAACTGCTCGGCAGACATGAAATCGCTGAGAGCCGCTATCGCGCGGTGCGTAAAGTGCTATGTGGTGATTGCCCTCCTGCGCACTACGCGCGGGCTTATGTGGCGGGGGCCTTGGCTGTCTGTCTGGCGCGGCAGGACAAAATGGAAGAAGTCGAAGGTCTCTTGCGCGACAGCTACAGAATCTCGGTCGCGCACCTAGGCGGCGACCATGAGCACACGCAGACGGCCCGCGCGCGGCTCATCGATTTCTGCCGTCAGACCGGTCGCCCTTTGCCCGAGGGGCTGAGCGCGGAGGAGTCCGTCGACCACGGCGAGGCGAACATCGCCGCTAATAGCGACTAGCACGCGGCGCATCGCCACGTCTTGCCCGCATTGCCTGGTGAAAGCCTGGCTTCAGCAGGAATAGCTGAAGAACGAAGTTGAACTGCCCAGCAATTCGCGCATCGCGGCCAGCGCGCGAGCCGACCGCATCTTTACCGCGCCTGCTGTCAGCTCCAGCCGCTTGGCAGTCTCTGCCACAGAGAGCCCATGCAGATACCGTAGTGCGAGCACGGTACGGTACTCGGGCTTCAATTCGGCCAGAGCGATCTGCATCTGGTCGACGTTCTCATCGTGCACCGCCAGCGAACTGGGCGACGGCGCGTCGTCAGCCAAGGCCGCTGCCAACATTTCGACTGAACCCGATGCGAAGCCGAGCGGCACCACACGGCGACCACCACCCCGTTTGGCTGCCCGGGCGGCCTTCAGCAGATCCCATAGTTGCCGTTCGGCGATGGTCCGCAACCAACTGCCGAACGCGCTGGAAGTTGCCGAGCGCAACTGCCGGACCTGCTCAAAGGCTTTCACATAAGTCTGCTGCAGGACGTCGTCGACGTCGATCTGCCCACGCAGGGCCGTCGGAAAGATCTGCGAGAGATGCCGTCGCAATCGTGGGCTGTATTCCATCAACAGCTCGCGCACGGCCCCACGATCACCGGCGATAGCAGACTCGACAAGAGCATCCCGCTGGGGGTCGCCACTGGACATCACGTCCGCCTGTTCCGAGAGCAAGACGAATGAGAGGACTGCTCTGCAATTATGTTTTGACGGGTCACGACGTGCAAACAGCGACCGATGTGCAGCTTTGGCTTACAGTGGCTGCGGTTCGAAGGCCACCAGCCGCAGCGTGCGCTCTCCATGCTCAACGTCTACAGCGCGATCCGACTCGATGGCCGTCGGTCGACTGCCGCTGGAGTCCCGCGTCACGATCACACCGCACCGTCGGGAGAGTCGAATCTCCGGCCGCCCGTCCGCGTCGAGATCAATTGCCTCAGCGATCCCGCCCGCGGCGTGTCGGCCGATGTAGACGTTGCCTCGCACCTGAGCGACGGCCGAGCGAAAGCCGTCGTCGATCGACTGCCAGGTTCGCGCGACGTCCTCAGCCGTCGCATCATCGCCGCTGCGGGGATAGACGAACACCTGCACGGCACCCTCCGCCTGCACGAGCCACGGCTGCAACATACCATAGCTGCTAAGTGCGGCCGGCTCGGTCGACCATTTTGAGTTTTCCGACACGACGATGAAGTTCTGTTCGTCTTGGCCGTCAGGATGCCGAACCGAGGCAATGCGACCGTCGCGTTGGCAATGCAGCGACGCGCCATCGTCGACCAGCAGCGGCAGCGTCATGCCGAATGGAATCGGGGCGTCCGTGCTCAATGTGAACAGTGCGCCGTCGGGCGTCAGCACGATCCGCATGAGAAACGTCGGTCCGCCGCTGCCGGTCACCGTATGAAACAACACTTCGGCTCTGATGAGTAGGGGATGGCACAGCGTCACGTTGAGCGTGCCCCGATAGTCACTGGCCTGCGCCGCAACATGCTCCCATTTCTGACCGCGTCGCCAGGCCGGACCAAGCACAGCGACGTGTCCCGTGTCGGCATCGTGCGCGCCATCCGACGGACCGAGCCGCCCGTCGAAACCGACCCGCGCGATCCGCACGATGCCGAGCGGAGTCCAATACTTGCCGTACTTGGGTACCGAATCGCCGCGCAGGTTGATGACCAGTTGCAATCCGCCGGCGTTGAGCACTGCACTCGAGAAGCTCGGATCGGCAACCACCGCATAGCCGCCAATCTCGGCCGGTGTTGGTCGTTCGGCAATCTCGCCCGCTGCCGCCTCAGCCGCTTCGGCCAGATGGTAGGCGATCGCGCCGTTGTAATTCGTGTATTGACTGGCTGGCTGGTATCCGACCCGCCGCGCCGGATCGAGGCGGTTCTTCGTCACGTAGAACGAACCTTGCCACGCACCGTCATCGCGCTGCCACCGCTGAATGCTCTGCCATCCGCGATGAGCCGCGCGGCGATACTGGCCACTCAGCCCTGTTTCGCCCGCCGCATGGAGCCGCGCAGCCATTGTCTCGAAGGCGGCCAGGTATACGACGTCGTTGAACACATGATCGTCCGTCCGACCGTTCGGTGGACATTGACCATCGGGGCTCTGCCAAAGCAGCGAAGCCCGCGTGCCGCGCTCGACGAAGCGTCGCATTTCATCGGCGAAGGGGCCGTCGTAACCTGTGGCTACCAGCCCCAGCAGATTCGATCGGCCCACGGCTTCGACGGCGTGCGACTGCGGATCGCTGCTCCAATCCTGGTACATATTCCAGCGGTCAGCGGCGAGTCGCGTCCGCTGCGTGCGGCGCAACCACGCATCCACAATGAACGCTTCGGCAGATTGCCTCTCGATCAGTCCCTGCTGATGCCGCAGCCACTCGCCCTTCATCGCATAGGTGCGCCAATTGTTGATCCTCCCGTGCCGGTCGCGCATCACCTGATCGATCGGCACGCGCAGCCGTTCGCGCCATCGCGCGGCAGTTTGTTCATCGACAATCAGGGTGTAGCGCTCCATCGCCGCGGCGAGCGGCGCGAGAAAGAACTCGCCGTGCGCATCCGGAATCGCCCGCCATCCTCCGGCCAGCGCCTCGGTGGCCCGCTCCATGGCCCGGATGCCCGACTCGTGCAGGTCCTCGGCCATGCCATGGCGAACCAATGTCGCTACTGCGGCTGCAAAGTACGGCGTCGCGTACTGAAACTCGCGACCCACAAACGGATCGACAATCGCTCCGCTGGCGTCCTGCAGCGTGGCCAGGTACCGGCAGCAACCGGCCACGGTCGCCAGATAGTCGTCGGTATTAACGCCCGACGACGCCCAAGGCCGCGCAGTGAGGTGGTAGTGGGGCAGGGGAACGCGCGGCAACGTATCATCGGCCGCGGCGCCGGGAACGAGCGCGAGTAACGTCAGCCCAAGCGGGATGATTCGTCGCCCACGCCGCGTCATTTGCCGACCACGTCGTGCACGACCCGTGCGACTTCGTCCGGCGGAAGTTGGCTTCCCGACAATCGTGGGCTGAGTCCCAGCGTGTCGCCTGCCGTCCAGCGCTCATTCGAGCCCGGCTCGGCTTGGTTCAATTCGGCGACGATCTGCGGCACGTCGAACGGAATGAACAGCGACATGCGGCCGACCGAGTAGTTCCAGCGTCCGTCGCCCCGTTCCTGCACGGCGACGTAGGCCTGAATGCCGTCGGCCAGCACGCCCGTTCGCGCCTGAGCGCCCAACTCCCGAACCATGGCCCAACCCTGGCCGCCGCCGGTCCGCTCGTAGCGCGTATCGAGGGGCGTCTTCTCGCCCCGCCCGGTGATGTGCTTCAAGATCCGCTGTTCGACGTCGTGCACGATCGACAGATAATGGTCAGGGTCCTTCGCATCCAACGCACCGTCCAATCGTGCGCGGCGGTACGGATCGAACACCCAGGCCAGCTCCTGCAACAGCGGCAGGTCGACCGGAAACGGATAAGCGCCGGCCGTCGTGTCGAGCAGATCTTCCATCACGACCAGTCGGTTGAGCACCGGATTGATCGAGTGCTCGGCCAGGTGCGCGTACTTCAGCAAAAACCACGATGTGCAGACGTCCTCGTCGCAATCGTTGGCGTACACGTCGGCGCGCGGGCCCTCTTGATCGCGAAACCGCGAGAAGAGTCCCTGCCGGATGGCCATCAACACCTGCGCACAGGTACTCCGCGTGGCTAGTCGGTCGACTTCCTCATGGTGATTCAGATTCAGTCGCGGCCCTTCATCTTGATAACGCGGACCGGCCGCGACGTAGCCGTCCAGCGCAATCGAAAACGGCTCGGTCAGCCGGCAGAACGCATCCCACGTCAACGGCTCGTACTGAGGCCGCATGCGAAGCACGACCGCCATCGCCTCTCCCTCGGACTTTCACCCTACGCGGCCTGTCGATCGTCGTCACCCGATCGCTGCCATGCGACCCGACGCTGCCGCCATTTGCGGTCATCCGGATACGCAGCCGACCAACACGACGAGATGCACCGGCCCCATTCTGGCATAGCCCGCGCTCTGCCAGCAACCAACTGAGGCAGACGCTCGCAGGGGCACAGTTTGCGCTTTATGACGACATCCGCGCAAAGAAGGTCACACACCTGGCCCGATGGTCCGACCAGCGACGCAGCAGCCGAAGAGTCGCTGGAATGTTGGCGAGTCGCCCGGCCGCCGCAGGCGACCGGCGACCTCTACCGTCGCGCCACCCAAGTGAGGCTGTTGGGACTCGAACCCAAGACCTACGGATTAAAAGTCCGTTGCTCTGCCGACTGAGCTACAGCCTCGAATGCTTTTGCAGATAACACGTTGTAGCGTTTTGCGGGGGCGACGTATACCGCCTGGGTCAGTCTAAGGTCAGTCTAACTCGACTAGAACACATAGAGTGGGTCGACATCTTGGCGACTCGCTGAAATCGCCGTACAACGTCGCGCCGCATAACTTGAGCAGTCCTGAACCGTGCCACCCACGGCCGTGTCGAGAAGGTGTCGCGCCATCGCTCGTCTGCCCACCATCCGACAAGACCCTATTCCAACGCCGCGATACAATCATTCGCACTCCGCGCCTGTAGCTCAGGGGATAGAGCACCGGATTCCTAATCCGAAGGTCGCAGGTTCGAATCCTGCCAGGCGTACTGGGCCGGCGGAGGGCCTTCTGGGCATCGCTGGCAATCCATGCACCCGACGATGGGGAAAGGACTCCACCATGCTCTGGGCAATTGCCGTGAACGATGGGTTGCTGCTTGGCTTGCTGGTTTTGGTGCTGTTGGTCAGCACGGGGTCCGCCGTAGCCGGATTCGGGCGGGACGATCAGACCCGACTCGTGCGGGTCGAGCGGAAACTCGACATGATTCTGGCCCAACTCGGCGTCGAGTTTGTCGATCCGGCGTCGCCCGCAAGCCTTTCAGCTGAATCCAAAGCCATCTACGAGCGGACCGGCAGCAAGATCGCCGCCATCAAACAGCACCGCGCGGAGACCGGCATCGGGCTCAAAAAGGCCAAAGCCGCCATCGACGGCTACATCGAATCGATTTCCCAGTAGCGACGCGCACCGGTGGGTGCCAGAAGGCATACGCTCAGACTGACGATTCAGGCGTCGTCGTAAGATGTGTTTGAGAAATGACTTGTGATGATAGTTTTGGGGGGACAGAGAAACAGAGAAACAATGTGGCAGCCAACGTTGTCCGGTGATAGTCTGTAGAGCGTTGAAATCACGTGTCGCCGGGACGATTGTTCCTGACAAGTGCGGCACGCTCGTATGTCAAAGGGCGCTCTGAAAGCACGACGGCGGTAATCAGCGATTCTGCGGATCGCCGCCCCTCTAATCGTGACTTGCCCGTTCCTTCTCGCAACCGCGCCGGTTCGTGCTGCGCGCGTTGCTCCGCTGCGTGAAGTTGCCAATGCGAACACCCAACTCTGAGTAAGGCATGTCGCCCCAGGCCGCGGCTCGGTCCGCGCGCGGGGCGATGGGTGATTCCATGGTCTCCAGGTAGCGGAGGAGGACGATGACCGTACGGTCAACGCCCAATATCTTCAACGCGCGGCGCATTCTCTTGTGCCGGGCACTGGCAGTGCTGTTTGCGGTGAGCACGTGTTCATCGCATGCGCGCGGCGATCATATCGATCTGATTCAAGACGATTCGAACCCCGGCAACGGCATCACAGACGCGACGTTCACGCTCAACGCCCTGCCGACTTTCACGGTGATGGCGATGCACACGGGCGAAGTGGCGGATATTCTCGGTGGCGAAAGAATCGTGACTCTATCGAATCTTTCCGCCGGTCCCGGAACCGTCACGGCGAAACGAGAACTCGGCTCGACGTTCATTGAGTTCGACAATCTCGGCGATCAGTCGGAAAGCCTGGCGCTGGGAAAACTGACCCTCGACTACAAAGCCTTCGAGAACGAGGACTTTGCCTCGAACTACGGCTTCATCGTGGTCGATTTCCTGGCTGTGGAAGGCGCGGGAGCGTCGGGCGATCTGACGATCAGCGTCGAGAGCAGCGCCGGCAACGGAACGTCGAGCGTGCAGGCCGTGACCGCGGCGGGACAGTATTTCTTCGGATTCAACGATCCGGGTTTCGCGGGCGTTGATTTCTTTGACGTCGATCGCGTGACGATGATGCTGACGACGACGGTTCACGAGTCGGACTTCCGCATCGGTTCAATCACGCTGGCTGAAGTGCCCGAACCTGCGACGCTCGTGTTGTTCGCAACCGGCGGACTGGCAGTGCTGTTAGTGACCCTGCGGCGCGCCCGCGCGCGGTGAGCTTGGCGATCGGCCGAGTTGCACCCGCGCGCAGGGTCGCGCGTGCGCGCCGCAGGCGGTTCGTGGTTGCGTGGCTCGATCGTCGTTTTGAGTTGCTCTCGTTGTGCGGCACAATACGCAAGTTATTTCG
>CALKYM010000086.1 GCA_938003525.1 uncultured Planctomycetales bacterium
TTCACGTCTGGCTGGGTGGGGGCGTCCGCACGGGTAAGCGCGTAGAGAAGGGCACGCCGCCTTCGGAAGTCGATTACGACCTGTGGACCGGGCCTGCGCCGATGCGGCCGTTCCACGAGTCGCACTTCCACTTCAATTGGCGCTACTGGTGGGACTTCGGCGGCGGCGCGTTGGCCGACTTCGGCTGCCACTACATGGACCTGCCGTGTTGGGCCCTGGATCTCCGCTATCCGACGCACGTGGCTGCGACAGGCGAGAAGGGTCACGACGGCGACAACGAAGTGCCGCAGCACATGCAGGTGGATTACAAGTTCCCGGCGCGCGATTCGCAACCGCCCGTGCACCTCACGTGGTACCACGGCAGTTGGCGGCCGGAAGGGGCCGAAGAGTACGAGCGCGGCTCGGCCGTGTTGTTCGAAGGTCCACGCGGCCGGCTGGTGGCAGACTACTCGACGCACAAGCTGTATGCCGACGCGACCGATCTGGAGATCGAGTCCATCCCCAATTCGATCGGGCACCACGCCGAGTGGATCGCCGCCTGCAAGGCGCGCGGCGAGACGACGTGCAACTTTGACTACTCCGGGGCGCTGGCCGAAACCGCCTTGTTAGGCAACGTCTCGTACCGCGCGGGTTCGCCGCTCGACTGGGACGCAGAACGGCTCGTCGCCACCAATTGCCGGGCGGCCGATCCCTTCGTCCGCCGCGAGTATCGCGAAGGGTGGAGTCTGTAGGCCGGCGACGCACCCTGAAGCGCTAATCTGTCATCGGCGGATAGTTGCCGACTTCAATGTGGTAGCCGTTGGGGTCGTGAAAGAAGATCTGCGTCACGTCGCGGTCGGGCACGTAGTTCTTCACGTACTCGATGCCCAGCGCGTCGAGCTTGCTGGCCACTGCCTCGATGTCATCGGTGTGGAAGGCGACGTGATCGGCCCGGGTGCTGACGCGATCGCTCTGCGGCACCGCGTCGGCGTCGATGATCAGGTGGATCTGCACGCCATAGCCGAACAGCCAGGCCCCGGGAAAGTCGAAGTTCGGCCGATCGATCTGCCGGAAACCCAGCACGTCGCGATAGAAGGCCACCGTAGCGTCCAGCTTTTCCAGATCGCGGGTTGCCCGGGCGATGTGATTGACCGATTCGAGGGGCAATGCCTGGGCCATCGTTCGAGTCCCGAGGGTAAGAGTGAGAGGAAGTTGCTCGCCCCGAGCGGCTGCGAATTGTTGGGCCGCGGGTGCGAGACGCCACTTGCGGGAGCACAATATATCGGTCGCAGCGGCGTACGCAACAACCAGACTGGGAACGACTTGCCGCGTTGGCTTCGCAAATCAGCAGGCATTCCTGTGTAAGTCCATTCGAGCCGGCGCGACTAACAAGGGTGGATCGGATGACTGCCACCGCGACAGCACGCCCGCCCGTGACCCGAGCGCCGCCCCAGGCCGACGACCGCGCGCTCGCCCGGCGGCTTGCGCAGCGCGAAGAGGCCGCGTTCGATGAACTGGTCGAACAGTATCAACTTCGCGTGGCGCGGCTGGCGCAGCGGCTGTTGGGCTGGCGCGAGAATGTCGACGACGTCGTGCAAGAGGTGTTTGTGGCGGCGCTCACGGGAGCCAAACGCTTTCGCGGCGAGTCGGGCATCTGGACGTGGCTGGCGCGGATCACGATCAATCGCTGCCGTACCCTGCAGCGCCGCGAGCGAGTGCGGACGGCGTTCTGGCGGTTGCTCGCGCGACGAGGATCACCACTTTATGACCATCGCGACGCTCAACATGCGGTGATCGGCGACGAGACGGCTGCCCAGGTTAGGCAGGCCGTACATGAGTTGCCTCAGAACGATCGTGAGGTGATCGTGCTGCGGTACTTCGAGGAGCTGACCGTGGAACAGATCTCCGGCGTGCTCAGCATCTCGCGCGGGGCCACCAACACCCGGCTCAGCCGCGCGCGAGCGAAATTAGCGGCGAAGCTCAAGGGCCTGAACGAGGATGGGCCGACATGAACGATTGGCAATTGCGGGAATTGCTGACAGAGGCAGACGCTTCAATCTCTGAGCCGCTCCAGAGCGCCAATTTGGCTTTGGCGGTGCGTCAGCGATTTGCCCGACAGCGACGCCGTCGTCATGTCGGGCTGGCCGCGGCCTGCGTATTGATTGCAGCGACGTCCTTCGGGCTGTGGCAGACGCGCGGCGCCGCGCTACCGGTCACCGCGAACGCATCGCGGGCGAACGAGGCCACGCAGCAAACGCCCGTCGCTTCAGCAGACACCATCGAACGCCTCCGCGCAGAACTGGAACTGCTGGACGCGCGGGCCGACGCACAGGCACAAATTGCCCGTCTGTTGGCGGCGCGCGCCGAGTGCGACCAGGCCGAATCGCGATGGCACGCTCTCCGCGCGGACGGCGATCCGCGACAGATGCTCGCCCGCGACATCGAAGCAGCCGCCACCGCCGCACTTATTGCTGCGGTGCGCGACAGTCACCAAGGCGAATCGCCCAGCGAAACCCAAGCTTCGCTTGAGCGAATCGTGCAAGTGTTCCCCAGCACCGGCGCGGCGGTCGTCGCCCAGCGCCGCCTGGCGGATAGCGACATGATTGAGAGGATGCCGTGATGAGCAGGAACAAGTCGATTCAAGAAACCGCGCAGCAATCGGTGGCAGGTTTGCTATTCCGGTGTGCCCTCAATGCACTGCCCAATGTTCACTCACGCGGCGCGGCGCGGATGCTTTTTTGGGGTGCCGTTGTCGTTGTCACTGGCAACGCACGGGCGCAGCAGGCTGGGGTAGACGAGGGAGCGCCCGGTAGCGACGCTTCAACGGCAAGCGTCGCCCACGTCACAGCCACTTTGATTGTCGATACTGGTGACGCTGATGCGCTGCAGTCCACGAATATTCTTTATCGGCTCGTGTCGCCAGGCGCCTCCGTGTGGTCACGCGCCTTGGTGCGCGTCGCTGATCGCGAGATCCAGGACGAAGTCGAGCGCGAGGCGGCGATGGCAAGAGTCGAACTTCGACAACCCCAGTTGACGGGGAACCGCGAGATCGGAGTGCAGGTGCTGTCTACTGACGACCGCCTGCGGCCGCGCGACGTGCTCGACAGTTTTGCCGACGAGATCGTGCAGGATCTACGGCGACTGGCGGAGCAGCTCGACGAGCGGTCGACGTTGCTCGATGTGCTCGAGGTGCAAACTGCCGAGGCCGCAGAGCAAATCGAGGTTCTCCGTCGCCGTGCCTCGCAAGTTCGCGCTCAGATAGCGGACGGCAAGCCGTTTGTGATCTCGCCCGAGGAGTTCTCCCGCTTGGAGTCAAAGAAGATTGATCTCGAGGTGCAAATCGAGGCGATTCAGGCGCGACGCAATCAGATCGAACATCGACTGGCGGAATTGGAAGCCGCCGACCGACAGCCGGATGCGCAACGGGAATTGCTCACCACACTCCAGCACATTGTGGAGCTCCGCCAAACTGCCTTGGAGAACGCACAGCACCTTAGCGACCAGGGCGTTACCGGTCGGTCGGAAATCATACGGTTGGAGACCGAGTATCAGATGGCGCGCGCCGAACTTGCGCAGTTGCGGTTGGAGTTTGATCGACGGCTCGAACACCAGCGCGCCCCGCTGCGCCAGGAGTTTGCTGAAACTGAACTTCAATTACACACGGCCCATCGTCAACTTGAGGCCATCGCAGCGCGACTCGCCGCGCTGCGCGATCAGTTGCGAGCAACCGAACGTGGAGATGCCCGTCGTTGGGAGATCGAGATCGAAGTACTCGAAGACGCATACGCCCGTTTGCTTACCGAGCAACATGCCGCGCGGATCGAAATGGCTCGTCGTCGGCCGCCGCAGGTAGCCGTGCTAATTGTTGGAGAGCATCCACACATCAATGACAACGATGGCGTCCAGAGCGACGAGAGCGATCAAGCCGAGGCTCCTGCGGAGGAGTAGGAGCTGAAGCCGCTCCGTTTCATCGCTCGGGCGCAACCGCCATGCGACGTTGCGCCCCGATTTGGCAACTTCGACCTGCTAGCACGACTGCGCATCCGTCGTCCCATCCCCCACCCGACGCCTGCCGATTGTAGGGGTCGTGCGGATTTTCTTGATTCTGTCCCCACGCTTGGCCGATACGAACTCTGGAATCGGTACGGGTCGCGCAGGGGCGCGGCCGGCACGCTAGGAGTGGGGCGAGAGAACAATGAGACGCTGGATGCTGGCTGGTCTGGCGATGGTGGTTTTGAGCTCGGGCAGCGGCTGCGGATACCTCTCCGCACTGCTATGTTGTTGCAGCCCGTGTGGCTACTACGGTGGCTGTGGAGGTTGCGGTGCGTGCTGCGACTCAGGCTGCGAGTCGTATCCGTGGGGCTTCTGCGCCAGCGAGTCGGCCTGCTGCGAGCCGTGTGACCACTGCGGTCACTACACCGGGCCGCCGCACGACTACCACCCCAGCTACCACGGCGGCTATCCGCACGATGCCCATTGGGAAGATCACGCTGCGAGCCGGGGCAGCCCGACGCCGGCGGAACAAATCCCGCCGCCGCAAGGCAGCCAGACTCGCCGCTACGGCCCGCCGCGGCACTACTAGAACAACGCCCCGCACGGCTGCGGGGCACACGGAAATCGAGCGACGCCCTGCGGCCGCCCGACGATGATCGTGATCGTCGGGCGGCCGCGCGTTTTTGCGCGCGAGTAGAACTCGATCAATGGCACCCCTGATGGTTGTCATCACCGGCGGCATGGGTAAGAGGCTCTTCGTTCCGTTCATCTGGCGGCAACGTTGAATCGGCTTCGGCTTCGCGTACACTTCGGAGGCTTGCGGGCGCTGTTGATGGCGCCCGATTCCTCGTGAGAGAACTGCGGATGCCGACCACGGGCAGCCACGTCCTGTTGAAGCTGTTGGCCGATTCCGGCGTGCGCTATCTGTTCGGCAATCCCGGCACGACCGAGCTGCCGCTGATGGACGCGCTGGTCGACGAGCCGCGGATGCAGTACGTGCTGGGGTTGCAAGAGATTCCCGTGATGGCGGCGGCCGATGGCTACGCGCAGGCCTCGCGGCAGGTGGGTTTCGTCAATCTGCACATCAGTTGCGGATTGGGCCACGCGATGGGCATGCTCTACAACGCCTATCGCGCCGGTACGCCGCTGTTGGTCACCGCCGGACAGACCGACCGGCGGTTGAACTTTCAGGAGCCGATCCTGTGGGGCGAGATGGTCCGCGTGGCCAGACCGTGGACGAAGTGGTCGGCCGAAGTGCAACGCGTCGAAGACCTGCCCTCGGCCGTCCGCCGCGCAGTTCACGCGGCACTCACACCGCCCACGGGCCCGGTGTTTCTTTCGATTCCGGTCGACATCCAGGCGCAAGTGGCCCAGTTGCCCGAGGTCGAGATGGTGGCGCCATGCCCGCCCGATCCGCGCGTGCGACCACCGCAAGAGGCAGTGCAAAAGGCCGCCGAAGTGCTCGCCGCCGCACGGAACCCGGCGATCCTGGTGGGCAGCCGCGTGACGGAATGCGACGCGGTCGAGGAAATGGTTGCCGTGGCCGATCGACTGGGTGCGCCGGTGATGTCCGAGTCGGGGACGACGCACGGGCGGCTGTCGTTTCCGGCCACGCATCCTCTCTCCGCGCCGGGATTGCCCCTCTGGTCGCCGGAAGTCCGCACGCGATTGAACGAGTTCGACGTGGTGCTCGTTGCCGGCATGGACCTGTTGCGCGAGTACGTCTACCACGAACCTGCCCGGGCCATTCCCGAGCACATTCGGTTGGTGCAGATCGACCAGGATCCGTACCAGTTGGGCAAGAACTTCCCGTTGGAAGTCGCCGTGCTGGGTCACTTGCAGCCCAGTCTGGCCGAGCTGGACACGCAGCTCGCCGCACAGATGACGGCCGCACAGACCGCGGCGGCCGCGCAGCGCGGCGAGGCGCGACGCGAGGCGTTTCGAGCGGCGCGCGAGAAGCTCAAGTCCGATCTCGATGCCACGCGTGACGCGCGGCCGCTGGCACCGGCCACGTTGATGGAGAGCATCGCCAGGGCGACTCCCGATGACGTAGCGGTCGTGGAAGAGGCCGTCACGACGACCAACACGATGTTGGAACGACTCGGCGCGCTGAAGAACACCAGCGGCTACTTCGGGCACCGCGGCTGGGCGCTGGGTTGGGGCTTGGGTTGTGCGCTGGGCGTGCAGTTGGCCTGGCCCGAGCGGCCGGTACTGGGGCTGTTGGGTGAAGGGGCCGCGATGTACGGCATTCAGGGGCTGTGGACGGCGGCCCGCTATCGTATCCCCGTGACGTATGTGATTTGCAACAACGCCCAGTATCAGATTCTCAAGATCGGCGCGCAGGGCATGCAGTTGCCGCACGCGCTGGAAGGCCAGTTCGTAGGGCTCGATCTGAACGAGCCGGAAGTCGACATCGTGACCATCGCGCAGGGGTTGGGAATCGAAGCCCGGCGAATCAGCGAGCCCGACGAGCTGACCGATGCCGTGCGCGATTCGCTGGCCGGCGAAAAGCCGCAACTGTTCGACGTGCCGATTCAGCGCCCCACGCCGGGGCGATTGAACTACGGCTAGGTTCTGTCTCGCAAGCGCGATCTGGCTTCGTGCGGCGAATTAAGTCGGCGGTCGGCGTCGGCCTGCATCGACGAATCTGGAGTGATTCGCCTGCTTCGGCCTCCTTGCCGCCAACTGAATTCTCGCGCACTCGCACCCGACGAGCCACTTGCGAGACAGAACCTAGTCGTGCGACGTCGATGATTCGCCTGCCACGGCCATGAGCAGATCGACCCAGTCTTCGAGTTGCTCGTCGTAGTCGGCCGCCAGTCGTGCAGTCACCAGTTCGCGCATCTCAGCAGGAAACGCGACCGCGCCGTAGACGGCTCCCACCAAAGCTCCGAGAAGCTGCGCGGTCGAGTCGGTGTCGTGGCCCAGTTCGAGCGCCAGTTGCAGCGACGCCAGCGGGTGATAGTCACACAGCCGCGCGATGGCAAAGGCGCTGGCATACGTCGCGTGTGCTTCCCACCAAGTGCGAGCGCCTAACTCGTTCTCGAGAATGGCGAACAAGCGTGCCGGGCAACGATCGGCGCGGTCCGCAGCGTCGAGCGCGAAATCGAGCCAACGGACGGCGGGCCGCTCGACCCAGGGAATGCTTGAGTAGCGGTAGGGATCGACATCGCGAACGGCGCGTTCGAGCGCCTGCCAACCATGCGGCGGTGACTCTTCCCCGGTGTCAATCTTCGCAGCCAACGCCGCGGATAGTCCGGCGACGATAGCCGAGTTGATGTCTTTGGCCGGACCGTTGTCGAAGAAGCCAACGCGATAGGCGGATTCGTACGCTGCCTGCGGGTCCCCTGGCATCGCCGCGGCGAGCGGCAGCAGGGCCATCTGACCGGCCACGGTTCCCATGCCGGCCCACAGCCGCTCCGGCGGGAATGCCTTGCCTGGCTCTCGCTCGCCGAGCAGCCAGTGGGCAGCGGGCGACCATTGCTCCAACCATTCGCCGCATAGCTTGGCGTAGCCCGGGCGAGCCAAGAGCCGTGTGTCCTGGCCGAAAGCGATCAGCTCGCTCGCGACATCCCGGGCCGTGACAGAGCGGCCCTCGTCGTACGCGCGCCGTATTGCGCGGACGACGAAGATCTTCATCCGGGTGTCGTCCGTCAATGTCCCGGCTGGTGCGCGCTCGGTCCACTGTCCGTAGGGGGCGGGATCGGGGCGTAGTTCGTCGTAGGGCAGCAGGCGAAACGCCGCACCGTGCTGGTGCAGCAATTCGGGCGTGAGACGTTCGTCGTCGGCCCACACTTTGAGCGGCGTGTCGAACTCCGCCAGCTCCTGGCGCGTCTTGAATTCGAGCGGGCCACCGGCAGCATCGCCGATCAGCGATCCGACAAGCAGGCCCTCGATGCGCGCGCGACGAGCGTCGTCATCCGATTCGCCGCCGTACGCTGTTCGATCCATCAACGGACGCAGCGGCGCAAGCAGCAGAGCAGCCGCGCTGGCGGTGGTGCTGCGAAGAAAGTTTCGCCGGCCGCGATTTGTGGCAGGGGCTACACACGCATCGGCACGAATTGCCATAAGGCACCTCTCCACAGACGCGTGCCATTGTAGTCCGCCACTGCGAACCATTGAGGTTGCCGCGTCGGCGACTCGCGTTGCGGCTAGTTGGCGGCTCGGATACCTTATCGCGCCTTGCCCCAAGCAGTGCGGACGACTTGGACCAGAGCGGTGGAGCGGCGCGATGAAGTTCTTGCGATTGTTGGCAGCGGGCGGCCTCAACTGGCTGCTGGTGTTCTTGCCGGCCGCCATCGTGCTCGAGATCGCCCACGCGCAGCACGTCGAGTGGGCGACTCCCGTGGCGATCTTCGTCGTCTCAGCTGTGGCCATCATCCCGTTGGCCGGCTGGATGGGGCGTGCCACTGAACACCTGGCCGAGCGACTCGGCGAAGGCGCCGGCGGGTTGCTCAACGCGACGTTCGGCAATGCCGCCGAGCTGATCATTGCCGTGATGGCGCTGCTGGAAGCGCGCCGCTCGCCCGAGTCGGTCGCCGCCATGCACGATCTGGTCAAGGCGTCGCTCACGGGATCGATCATCGGCAACATTCTCTTGGTGCTGGGGCTCGCGCTGTTGCTCGGCGGTTTGCGCTACCGCACCCAGCGCTTCAATCCCACGGCCACCCGGGTGAGTGCGACACTGCTCATGCTGGCCGTGGCGGCGCTGTTGATTCCGGCGTTGTTCGCTTATTTGCTGCCCGGGGAACAGGACGCGGTGTCTGACATCAGCATGGAGTTCTCGGTGCTCTTGCTAGTTGTCTACGCGCTCAGTCTGCTGTTCACGCTGCACACGCATCGCCATCTATACGCCGGCCAGCCCGATGCGCCGCCGGAGCCGCCCGAACCGCGCATCGGAGCCGCGCGACCACGACGCGCTGAGCTGGCCGATCCGCATGGTCATGCCGTGTGGCCGGTGAGCCGCGCGTTCGGCGTTCTCGTTGCCGCCACCGTGGGCGTGGCCATCGTGGCTGAATTCATGGTCGGTTCGGTCGAAGAGGCCAGCCACACGATCGGTCTCACGGAGCTCTTCGTCGGCGTGGTGGTCGTGGCGATCGTGGGCAACGCCGCCGAACATAGTACGGCTGTGATCGTTGCCGTGCGGAACCGCATGGACTTGAGCGTTTCGATCGCCATCGGAAGTTCGATCCAGATTGCACTGTTCATCGCGCCACTGCTGGTGTTGCTTAGCACGGCGCTGGGAGTGCCGCTCGATCTGGTGTTCACCGTGCCGGAAATCGTGGCCATGGGCATTGCCGTGGTGGTCATGGCGCAAATCGCCGGCGATGGCGAAAGCAACTGGCTGGAGGGCGTCCTGCTGTTGGTCGTCTACGCCATGCTCGGCGTGCTGTTTTTTTACTTGCCCGTCCCCGCGTGATGCAGGTTGGCGGCAGGCGACTCGGCCCAATCTGTGAGGCAGTGCGCCCCGCAGACGAACATCAGGTCGAGCGATACAATGCACACTCTTCGATGCAGTGAATCACACGTCTCGGGCAGCGCGATCCGATGCCGAATGTCATCACGCTCGTCTTAGGTGGCGGGCAGGGAACACGTCTCTATCCGCTGACGCAGTACCGCTCGAAGCCGGCAGTGCCGGTCGGGGGCAAATACCGGCTGATCGACATTCCGCTTTCGAACTGCATCAACAGCTCGCTCACGCGGATCTACGTGCTCACGCAGTTCAATTCGGCCAGCCTGCATCGACACATCCGCAGCACCTACAGCTTCGACGCATTCTCGGCCGGGTTTGTCGAGATTCTCGCCGCGCAGCAGACCATGTCCGGCGCGGACTGGTATCAGGGGACCGCCGACGCGGTGCGGCAGAACCTGCGCTACATTCAGGAGCTGGCCGTCGATTTAGTGCTTATTCTTTCCGGCGATCAGCTCTACCGCATGGACTTTCGCGAGATGATCCGCACCCACGTCGACTCGAATGCCGACGTGACGATTGCAGCTTTGCCGGTCAAGTCGAGCGAGGCTTCGCAACTGGGTGTGATGCGCGTCGACGACGATGGCCGTGTGCAGGGCTTTCTGGAAAAACCCAAGTCGGCGGAAGACCTCAAGCTCGTGCACACGCCGTCTGAGTGGATCGAGCGTCACGGCATCGAACCGCGCGGGCGCGACTGTCTGGCCAGCATGGGCATCTACATCTTTTGCCGCGAGACGCTGGAAGACGTGCTGACCAAGACCGCCTACCGCGACTTCGGCAAAGAGGTGTTCCCCGCCTCGATTCGTTCGCGGCGCGTGCAATGTCACCTGTTCGACGGCTACTGGGAAGACATCGGCACGATCGGTTCGTTTTACCAGGCAAACCTCGACCTGGCGGGGCCCGATCCACCCTTTCAGTTTGCGCAGGGTCAACTGCCCATTTACAGCCGGGCTCGTTTCTTGCCACCATCCTCGTTCGATGGCGCAACCGTGCGCCGCAGCATGATCGCCGATGGGTGTCAGATAGCGGACGGCGCAACGATCGAGAACAGCGTGATCGGACTCCGCTGCCAGATTGGTTCCGACGTGACGATTCGCAATTCGATCATCATGGGAGCCGACTACTACGAAACGCCCACAGAGCGCGATGAGTTCGAAAACTCCAAGCGACCCCTGCTGGGCATCGGCCCGGGCTCGTTGATCGACGGCGCGATCGTCGACAAGAACACGCGCATCGGGCGGAACGTGCAGATCGTCAACAGCCGCGGTCGGGTGGAAGCGGATGACCCCGCACCGGCGGTGATTCGCGACGGCGTGGTCGTCATTCCCCGCGCCACCGAGCTGGCCGACGGCTGGCGGCTGGAAGCGTGAGCGGCGATAGTCTCGTCGCTCAGGTCGTCAGTTCGCGAATCGCCGCGATCAGCGCATCCATCGCCTGCTCATCGTTCATGCGGTGATCGTCACCAATCACGCGCAGGTTGGAGGGCAGCAGGTCATTGTCGTCGACCAGTAACTGGCTGTGGGCCAGCGGGATCAGCTCGTCACGAGCCGAGTGCAGGATGATTGTTTCGCGTTTCACGACGGACTGGACGCCGCAGAAACGCCACGCCGGGGCGATGAGCACGAGCGGCGCCGTGCGCGAGTCGATGGCCATCGCCACCGCCCCGCCGCGGCTGGAACCGACGACGATGTCCGGCTCGCGGTCGTCGAATGCGGCTTGAGCGATCGACACAGCTTTCCCGAAGTCGTCGTCGGGCAGCGCAGGATTGAGCACCTCGAATCCCTGCGACTTGAGAAAGGTCGGCTTGAAGCCGCCCGGCCTGGCTTCCAGTCCGTGCAAGAAGAGGATCGTCGGGGAAGCGTTCATGAGCGGCCGCTGCTGATCGGGATCCACTCAGTCCGACTTGTTCGCCGCGCTGACCGGCGAGATCCGCGATAGCTCGGTCATCCGCCGCACCGTCTCGGCCGGACTGCGCGTCTCGCGCAGCGCTTCGAGTTGACGATCGGCCCAGGTCGGTCCCTGCACCAGTTCGAACGTGCGATTCAATTGCGTGAGGCATCCCAGCCTTTCAGCCGTCGGCGCGAGTCGCTCCGCGACGTCGGCCAGCACCGCGCGGGCTGATGCCAACTCGTGGGTGAACGAATCGACCAACTGGGCATCGAGCCCGTAGCGGCCCGCCCGCCACTTGTTTTGCCGCACCATCATCGGATGACAGTCGTGTTGGTAGGTGCCCGAGTCGATCTCGTCGGAGAGGGCTTGCACGAGCGACTGGATGATGGCGACGATCGTGAGCGTGTCCTGCAAGTTGCCGGGCATGTCGCACACGCGCACTTCGACGGTTCCGAAGTTGTGGTGCGGCCGCACATCCCACCAGATGTCGCGAATCGACGTGATGAAGCCGGTCTGGATCAAGTGATTCACGAGCCAGGCGTACTCGCTCCAGTTGCGCATCAGGCTCGGCAGCCCGGCGGTCGGCAGCCCCTCCATGATCTTGGAGCGATGCGAACGGAGCCCGCTGACGCGGTTGTTCCACCAGGGGCTGTTGCACGTGGCGGCCAACAGCGTCGGCAAGTGCCGCATCATGCGGTCGCAGATCATCACCGCCTTGTCGCCCGAGTCGACGCCGACGTGCACGTGCAGTCCGAAGGTGACAAGCTGCCGGCCCATGTCTTGCAGGATGTCGAGCAGCCGCCCATAGCGGTCGTCGGGCGTGACGAGTTGTTCCTGCCAGCGCGAAAAGGGATGGGTGCCCGTCCAGTAGACGCGCAGCCCGATCTCGTCGGCAATCGATTCGACGACCTGAATCTTCTCGCTCAGATCGGCTTCGACTTCGTCGACGGTATGGCAGATCTCGGTGTTGATTTCCAGATAGCACTGCATCAACTCGGGCTTGATGCGACCGCGTAGCGGTTCCGGCACGCGCTCGAGCACCTGCTGGATCGAACTGGAGAGCGCCATCGTCCCTTCATCGACCAAGGCGACTTCCAGTTCGACGCCTAGGGTGGGCTCGCTGCTGGAGGCGAATTCCAGCTTCTTGGTTGATGTCGTCATCCTGCACCTCGCACAGTCTGCCGCGCCGGATTGGCACACAACACGGCGGCCCGCGCCATGAGTTTGGCGCCCACGCCGATAGCCGCCTCATCCAAATCGAACAGCGGCGAGTGCAGCGGCGCGCCGCCAGCAGTTTCAGAAACACAACCCAGCCGAAACATCGTACCCGGGACGGTGTCCAGGTAGGCGGCAAAGTCTTCGCC
>CALKYM010000087.1 GCA_938003525.1 uncultured Planctomycetales bacterium
TCCGGCGCGCCGCGCGTCGTCTGACGGCGATCGGCAAACCGGGCGGCTCGCTGGTTAGAAACCAGCAGCGGCCCACTTAGAACCAACCCGAACCACCGCCGAATGCCCCAGCGGCCGCGGCGCGCGAACTTTTGACTCGCGTTCTTCACCGTGTGCAAAACTGTCTCGCAGTGCGCGCGGACCGCAAGCCATCGCAGCGTGCGTCACAGTCCTGCCATCGATTGCCATCGGCCGAGATCCGAACTCGTCGCCTGAACCGTCACCGTTGCGACGGTTCATCGCTCATCACAAACCGTAGCGTGCCGCCATCGGCAATCTCATGGTGAGCGAACCACCAGCGGTCGAGAACCTGCCCGTTGAGTTCGACGCGACCGACGTACATGCGATCGGGCGCGTAGTTGTCCGCAACGATTTCGAGTTCGTTTTCGCCAATCTGTACGACCGCGCGTTTCCAAAGCGGACTGCCCAGTTCGTAGCGATCGGTGCCGACGACCGGATAGAACCCCAGCGAGCTGAACACGTACCAGGCAGACAGGGTCCCGCCGTCGTCGTTCCCGTCGAGCCCGATGGGGCTGTCGTCGTGCTTGTGCTCGAGAATCCAGCGAACCCATTTCTGCGTCAGATCCGGGCGACCGGCGGCATTGAACAGGTACGCGGCGTGGATATCGGGCTGATTGCCCTGCCAGTAGTAACCGTTTGGAAGCACGCCCACGCGCGGCTGCGAGCCGGCAAAGAACGCGTCCAGCTCGTCGACGAAGTGCTCGCGACTGGAGAACAGCGCGATCAACCCTTCCGGATCGTGCGAAACCGACCACCGCCACTGCAGCGCGCTACCTTCCACGTAGTCGTCGGTGTAGCGGCCGCTGACGTCGATGTAGGTGAGCAACAGCGGCCGCAGCGGTGTGGAGAACTCGCCGGAAGTATCGCGCGGCTGAAAATACTCAGTCTCCGGATTCCACACGTGCCGATAGTTCTGGGCCCGCCCAGCGAACAGCTCGGCGTCCTCTTCATGTCTAAGCGCTGCGGCCAACCGACTGATGGCCGCATCGGTCGTGGCGTACTCCAGTGTCTTCGCCACAGCCCCTTGCATCGTGTCTGCCGGACAGTAACCGTACTTGATGTAATCGGCGATAGCCCGCCGCCCCGAGTAGGGAGTTCCCGGCGGTGCAGGCTCAAGGGCTGCGCGGCGCATCACCCTGTAGGCGGTCTCGACGTCGAATTCGCGGATGCCCTTCAAGTACGCTTCGGCGATGGCAATCTCTGCCGGCGCGCCGAACATCGAATTCGTGTAACCGGCTCCGGATGGCCAGCGCGGCAAACTGCCGCCCTGCTCGGCCATCTTGACCAGCGAAATCAGCATGTCGCGATGCTGTTGCGGCACCAGCAGTGTGAACAACGGATGCGTCGTGCGGAACGTATCCCACAGCGACATGTCGGTGTAGTAGCTGAATCCCTCAGCTCGGTGCACCTGCTTATCGAAACCCAGGTACTCTCCGTTCACGTCGCTAAACGTCGTCGGCATCATCAGCGAATGATAGAGCGCCGTGTAGAAGATCCTGTGATCCGTCTCGCGGGCACCTTCCACTTGCACCGTGTCCAACAGATCGTTCCACTGGGCCAGCGCGGCAGCGCGGACTTCGTCGAAGCTCCGCGCGCCCAACTCGGCGTCCAAGTTCTCGCGGGCATTTTCGATGCTCACGTGCGAGAGCGCGACGGCCAGTTCGACGACTTGTTCACCACCGGTCGACGGAAACACCAGCGCAACGCCGACCTCGTCGCCGGCCGCAGCGGCCTTACCTCCCACCGGGCCATCGTCGGCGCACGTCTCAAAGCGTTCCCACGCACTGCGAAAGCGGGCGACAAAGTAAATCCGCAGACCACCATAACGGCCGGAGAAGGCATTGAACGTCAGCGCCGTTCCGGCCACTTCGTTTTGGTCACTCAGTACGTGGACTTCGCAGTTCTCGCTGCGTCCGCGTCCCAACGTGCTGCCGACGTCGATGACCACCCGGGCTGTTGCGTTGGGCTCGTAGCGATAGCGGTGCAACCCCACGCGCCGCGTGGCGGTCAACTCGCAGTTCACTCCTACCTCTTGGAGATCGAGGGCGTAGTAGCCGGGCGATGCCGCTTCGTGGTCATGATCGAAGCCGACGCGCATGCCGCGTCGCCAGGTTTGACGCCAATCATCCGCCGCGCTGGGCATCACGCGAACATGACCACCATCGATGGCACCGGTGCCACAGAGCCGCGTATGGCTGAAGCCCACGATTCGTGCATCGTGGTAGAAATAGCCCGATGTGTTGGTCGCCGTTCGCCCACTGGAGGCAGCCGTGTCGGGAGCCAGCCTCACCAAACCAAACGGCACCGTCGCCGCCGGCGAATTGTTTCCGCAGACGAACGCATTGCCTCCGGTGCTGATCAGCGGATCGACAAACCGGCTCGGGCCCGTCGGTTCCCAACTCAGGGCGGTCGCATCGCCAAGTACAGCAAGCAGAACGCCAATGACGAAGCGGCCAACGTACGAAGTCATGTGATTCCCTGGAGACGGACTCTGCGCACAAAAGAAGGCTCCGGTACTCCCCGCTCACTGAGGGAAGCCACGAAGCCTTGCCAGCGAGGACGACGGGACTCGAACCCGCAACCACCGGATCGACAGTCCGGTACTCTAACCAATTGAGCTACGTCCCCGGGATGTAACGAATAGACGATTATATCCCTGCCCTGATGGCCTGCAAGACGAGGTATTTGCCGCAAGTGCGCAGGCGGCCGGCCGTCCTGTCACGTCAGCCGTAACGATTGTTCCGGCATTCGTTGACGTGCCCATTTGATTGTGGGCACGTCGGGCTTCGCGCGTGGTGACGGAATCTATAGTTCCTTGAGGGGCATCCGGTCCCGCCACACGTGCCTCATTGGCACGGCCTATCACGTGGTGAGGCCCTCGGAACTTTGGCGCGCGCTCATGATCGACATTACCAGTTTGCATTTGCCTGCCGCCTTGGCTTTGGCCGTGGTCGCCACGCTCGGATACCTCGTGGGCCGGCGGCGCCGAGTGCGCGTCCGCGATGTGGAATACGAACAGGCGCATCGCGAGCTACGCCGCGCGCGTGCCGTGGCCAAGCAACTCGACGCGGTGGCTTCGCAAATCCGCAACGACCTGGCAGAACACCAGAGCAGCGTGGCCGGCTTCAAGCGGCGGATGGAGGCGCTGTCCAACTCCAATCAGAAGGCCGCCTGGAAAATGCTCTGCAGCGAGGCCGAAGGCCTGCTGGGCCCCACGCAACGTCTCGTGACGCAGATCGCCCACGCCTATGACGAGCTGCGGCAACAGATCAATCAGCTCATGACGTTCGCCGAAATTCGCACCGATCCGCTGACCGGCGTCGGCAACCGTCGTGCCTTCAACGAGTCGTTGCAAACCAATCGCGCGCTTTGCCAGCGATACGGCAACGTCTTCTCGATCGCCATGTTCGATATCGATCGCTTCAAGCAAATCAACGACCTGCAAGGTCACTTGATGGGCGATTGCGTGCTGCAGGCCGTGGCCGACATCCTCTTGGATGCGGCGCGGCAGACCGATCGGGTGATTCGCTATGGCGGCGAAGAGTTCGTGATCGTGATGCCGCACACCGACCTCGCCGGCGCCGCCATTTTTGCGGAAAGGCTGCGTGCCGACGTGGCCACCAGTTCGCTGTTGCCCACGTCCATCACCGTCAGCGGCGGAGTGGCGTGCATCGTTCAAAGCGATGAAGACGATCACGCCATCGTCTCCCGCGCGGACCGGGCGCTCTACCACGCCAAGCAATCGGGACGCGACTGCGTCTTTCTCCACGACGGCGACGCGATCACGCCCGTCACCGAATCGGTCATCGCGCCAACCGCTTGAGCGCGCCGGCGACCTTGCCAAGAAATGCAGCGCGCTAGGCGATGCGCTTCCCGCGTCGATGGATGTGGCGCAAACGGCGCTCGGTTTTCACCGCCACACTGCGCCACAGCGACTTCCAATCCTCTGCTACCAGAAACTGCTGGCAGTAGGCCCGCAAGAAACGCAGCCGCATCGTCCGTGTCACCCAGGGGTGCATTTCGATGCTGACTGCCAACCGCGAGAGATTCTCGACGCGCTGCCGCTTGGAGAGCCAACGGCGAATCCGCATCCCGTGAAAGTCGATCACGTAGCACTCAGGACGTTCGTCGCGATCGACGACTAGGATGTTGCAGCCTTTCAGATCGCGCTGCGCCACGCGGGCATCATGCATCCTTCCGATGAGCTGCCCCAGCACCGCTGCACAGCGCCGCGCTCGCGCGAACTGCTCGGCAGGTGACAGGCGGGCAAGATGCCAGCCGTAGAGATGCAAGTTTTCCGCGTCTTCGATCCACTCGCTCACCAGGTAGCTCGGCTGCCGCCAGCGATACCAATCGGGGACGACGACGATCAAGGGACGCGAGGTGTGGATCCCTCGCGCGCGCAGCGCGTGCCCCAGAAACCAGCCCTTCGCCGCGCGACTGCCGCGCACCAAGTCGACGAGCCACCCGCTCCAACTGGGTGCTGCGCACCGCTTGAAGAGCACGCGCCGGCTCCTCCCCTCCACTTCGAGTTCGGCCTCTACCACCACGCTCGAGTGGCTGAGCTTCAAGGGTCGATCGACGTTTTCGACAAGCAATTGTTCAGGCCTGCCAACGATGCCCTCGAGCACGTTGCCAGCCACATCGGCCGTCGCATGTCCTCGTCGTCCCTGCAATCGCAACTTGCGGAACTCATGATTCACGCCCCAAGCCCGTTTGTCGCGCTGGCGCGCCAAGCGCCGCGTTTGCGCCCGGCAAGCCGCCGCCAGTTCGCGGGCTGCGAGCCGCGCCGAGACTTCGCTCAGTTCGGGACGTTCGGCCTGATAGGCGCGCCAAAACCACAAACACAGGGCCAAGCTGGCATGTCGTTGCAAGGCGGCCAGCAGCATGGCGAGACTCGCGCGGCTGCGGCGCCAGCCCAGTGGCCGTGAAAGCCGTGCGCCCGGCACGTCGATCAGGCAAAGCTCGGGACTACAAGCAACGCGCGCCGCGTCCGCCGCAACGTCTCGCGACGGTACAAGGCTGTCGCGGCGGATCAGAATGTTGCCAGGGTGCAGATCGTTATGAAACACTCCGGCACGATGCGCAGCGGCACACAACCGGGCCAGCGCCACGGCGATCGCGCGATCGCAGGCGGCGCGGTCTTGCTCCCCCGCGAACTGGTCTGGTGCCTGCAAGTACGCTTGTAAACTGCACGCGTTCGGGAAAGCGTCGCTGAGCAGGAAGTGTTCCCGCAAAACGCCAAGCTGCCGCCGCTCACCCCAGGCCAGTGCGCGAATCGTCGGCACCTCGCGCCGTGTGATCTCGTTCGCCTTGACGAACTCGCGCCGCGAGGCGTGGGGGCGCAAGCACGCCCGGATCCAGTCCGCCCAACCGCGCAGCCGCTGTTGCTTGAGAAAGTACGTCCCAGCCGGGGCATCGACGCGGTAGACCGTGCGATGCGCGCCGTGTTTCACCACGGCCAATCGCCCTTCATCGCACCAGCGATCGAGCGGCAGCCTGTCGTCGGCCGATTCGGACAGCCCCGGCAGAGCCTCGCCCTCGAACTGCCAAGTCACACCCGCGAAGCTGCCTAGCTTTGGTGGCGCCACCGGCGAGTCGGCGGGCGTTTGAGAGGTATCGATGGCCATCTTACTGTTCGATCTATTTGCACCGCAGGGCGGAAGATTCTGTGCGGTGCAGGCGGTGACGGCAAGCCCAGTCTGATGTGCCAGAGCCGCCATCGACGATCATGCCTTACGGACTTCCAAAGGCCGGAGAAAACGCGCGTCCCGTCGCTGCCTCGTCAGTGAGTACGTGGCGTGAATGCCAGCAGCTACCACGGCTTGCGAGCCTACCGGCGACGACTACACTGGCGGTTTCGCACTCCTCACTCAAGGAACAATCATGGCCAAACGGCGGGGCAAGTATCGTTTCAGCTTCGGGCCGTGGAACATCTCCACCGGGGCCGATCCCTTCGGACCGCCGGTCCGCAAAGAGGTCGCCTTCGCCCGCAAGGTGCGCAAGTATCGCGAGCTGGGCTTCGAATACATTCAGCTTCACGACGACGACGTAGTGCCTGCCGATTGGAACGCCACCCAGACGTCCCGGGGTGTCGGGCGCGTCAAAAAGCTGTTCGACGGCGAGGGCCTGACGCCCGAATTCATCGCCCCGCGATTGTGGGAAGATCCCAAGACCGTCGACGGTGCCTACACGGCCAACAGCGCGTCCGCCCGCCGCTACGCGCGCGATCGAACACGGCGGGCCATCGATATCGCGCGGATGCTCGATGTCGACCTGATCGTGATTTGGCCCGCCCGGGAAGGCACCTACATCCGCGAGGCCAAGGACGCCCAACACGCCACCGGCCGCCTGGTCGATGCGATCGACGACATGCTCGCTTACGACAGCGAGATCCGTATCGTCGGCGAGATGAAACCCAACGAGCCGATGGACCAGGCTTACTGTCCCAGCGTCGGGCACTTCATGGGGCTGGGCTATCGCACGTCCGATCCAAATCGCGTGGGTGTGCTCATCGAGAGTGCGCACAGCATCCTGGCCGGACTCGATCCGGCCGATGACATGGCCTACGCCCTCTGGCACGGCAAGCTGTGGGGCGTACACCTCAACGACCAAAACGGCCTGAAGTACGATCAGGACAAGACATTCGGCTCCGTCGATCTGCGGCGGGCCTTCAACCAGGTTTGGGTGCTCGACCGCGCCGGGTACTACGATATCGGGGTAGTCGGTCTCGACGTCAAAGCCATGCGCACGACGCGCGAGGCCGACGATACCAAGCATCTTGCCAACAGCCTGCGGATGTTCCAGAACCTGCTCAAAGCCGTGCGCGCGATCGACGACGACAAGGTCGCAGCCTACCGCAAACGATTGGATTACGAAGGCCTCGATCTCTACATCATGGAACACCTGCTGGGTCGTTGACGCTCCGCTATCAATCCCCCTTCGCCGCTCACGCCAGCCCTGCTCTGCATGTCTACGCCAACGCCTTCTGCCGACGTACCGATCGAGATCCTGCGCGATGACTTCGCCCGCGGCCAGTTCCGCGCCGTGCTGTTCGACTTCGACGGCACGCTCTCACTCATTCGCCGCAACTGGCAGGACGTGATGATTCCCATGATGGTCGACGTGCTCGCAGCGCTCGACTCTGGCGAGTCGCGCGAGCAGCTTGCCGAACACGTGGAAGAGTTCGTCATGCGGCTCAACGGCAAACAGACCATCTATCAGATGATCCAGTTGGCCGACGAGGTTCGGTCCCGCGGCGGCACGCCATTGGAACCTTTGCAGTACAAGCACCAGTACCACGATCGTCTCTGGGAACAGGTTGGGCAGCGGATCGAAGCCGTACGCTCGGGCGCGCACAGCGCCGAAGAGACGACCGTCCCCGGCACGCACGATCTGCTCACCGCGCTGCGCGATCGTGGACTCCAGCTCTACCTCGCCTCGGGCACCGATCTGAAATACGTTCGCGACGAAGTTGCCGTTTTGGGGCTCAATGAGTTCTTCGGCGAGCACATCTACGGCGCGCTCGATGACTATCAGAACTTCTCGAAAAAGATGATCATCGAGCAGATCGTGCACGATGCCGGCGTACCAGGACACCAATTGCTGGGCATCGGCGACGGGTTTGTCGAGATCGAAGAAATCCGCCGCGCCGGCGGGGTGGCCATCGGCGTCGCCAGCAACGAAGAGACGCGCAGCGGCGTCAACCAATGGAAACGAGAGCGATTGATTCGGGCCGGGGCCGACTTGATCATCCCCGACTATCGGCACCGAGACGACCTGTTCACCATACTCGGCCTATGATGCGGCGACGCCGAGATCGACTGCCGCCGCGCGCACTCGTCAGCCGTGCGCACGATGCCTGTGAGGCGTCCTGATGTATCCACAGTTCGATCGCGCTCGTCTGGCCATCAAGCCGCTCGCCCAGCGCGCGCACGATATCCAACACGCGAGCTTGCTCGCGCTCGACGAGCGACCGCCCGAGATCAGTGCCGCCGGGATGCAAACGTTAACCCGCTTGGGTGAGCGCCTGGTTGTGGCCCGCGCCACGAACGCCACGCGGCTGATGTTGACGGGCGCGCACGTGATTCGCGCCGGCGTGGGTCGACAGTTGATCGACCTCATGGAGCGCGGCCTGATCTCGCACATCGGCATGAACGGTGCCGGACCGATTCACGACTACGAACTCGCTCGCATCGGCGCCACGTGCGAAAGCGTGGCTCGCTACATCAGCGAAGGACAGTTCGGACTGTGGCGCGAAACGGCCGAACTGAACGACATCGTCGCGCAGGGCGCCGCCGATGGCCTGGGCCTGGGCGAAGCGATCGGTCGGGCCATTCACGAGAGCGACTATCCACACAAAGACACCAGTGTGCTGGCGGCCGGATACCGCCTCGGAGTGCCGGTCACCGTGCACATCGGCTTCGGCTACGACATTGTCCACGAACACCCGAACTTCGATCCGGCCGCGTATGGCACGGCCAGTTATCGCGATTTCCTCACGCTGGCGCACAACGTCGAGCGACTCGAAGGCGGCGTGTTTCTCTGCTTCGGCTCGGCTGTGATGGGCCCCGAGGTCTATCTCAAGGCGCTCGCCATGGCCCGCAACGTGGCCCACCAAGAAGGCCGCCGCATCGCGCACTTCACCACGGCGGCCTTCGATTTGATCGAGATCGAAGGCAACTTCCGCGAGCAGGCCGACAAGACGAATCCACAGTATTACTATCGGCCCTGGAAGACGATTCTCGTCCGCACCGTGGCCGACGGCGGCGAGAGTTTCTACGTCACTGGCGATCATCGCCAGACGATCCCGCATCTTCGCTTTGCCGCACTGGCGGCTGAGGCGTCGTGATGATCTCGCTCGAGCGACTCGATTTCGTCCTCGCGCAAGCGCCCCTGCTGACGATCGGGCTGCTGGGCGATCTGTTTCTCGATCGTTACCTGGAAATCGACGCCGACGCGCGCGAGGTCTCGATTGAGACCGACCTGGAGGCGTATCAGGTCGCGCGCGTTCGCAACAGCCCCGGCGCGCTGGGTACCGTGCTCAACAATCTCGCGGCGTTGGGCGTCGGACGACTCGTACCGGTGAGCGTCGTCGGCGACGATGGCGAGGCCTACGACCTGCTGAAACAACTCGTCACCCTGCCTGTCGACACGCGGGCCGTGATCCGCGATCGACGCCGGCAGACGCCCACCTACACGAAACCGCTGATGCCCACGGCCGACGGCGAGTGGCGCGAGTTGAATCGTCTCGACCTCCGCACGCGCGGCCCGCTTTCGGAAGCCACGCAACAACAACTTCGCGAAGCGCTGGACGACGTGTTCGACAACACCGCCGGGTTGATCGTGCTCGACCAGGTGAATGAAGAGGGTTGGGGCGCCGTCACGCCGGCGGTCCGCGATCACCTTGCAGTGCTGGCCCGCCGCGATCCCGACAAGTTGATCTTTGTCGATAGCCGCGCGCACATCGATCGCTTTCGTTCGGGCGTTCTCAAACCCAACGCCCACGAGTGCCTGCGGGCGGCGAAGGAATCGGGAATCAATAGTGAAGACCCGCGCGCCGCGGCCGAGACCATGAGCCGAACGCGCGGCCTGCCGCTGTTCTGCACGTTGGGTCCCGAGGGGATTCTGTTTGCCGAACCCGACGCGCCGGCCACTCTAGTTCCCACCCCGCCGGTGAGCGATCCCGTCGACATCGTGGGAGCGGGCGATAGCGCGACAGCCGGGATTGTGACGGCCCTGATGGCCGGTGCCACGTCGATCGAAGCGGCAGCGGTAGGCAACCTCGTGGCATCAGTTACGATTCGCAAGCTCGGCACGACTGGCACTGCTTCGCCCGCCGAACTGACCGCACGCTGGGAGGCGGACTACTCTCCGGCGTGAGCAACCCGCCCTCGTTGACGGTCTGCGGTTTCGGCCATACCATCATTTCTGAAGCCGCCAGTCTCGCGAGGGCAGCGATGCCCGGTGTCGCTGTCGTTCGCCACCGATCGACGGCCTGCTTGGTAACCCATTCGCCGGTGTGTGGCAGCATCTACCTTGCCAGAAAGGGAGTCGAGCCATGCCGCTCTTCGAGGTTGAAACCGGATCGCACATCATCATCACTTGGGCCGATGATCAAGACGCGGCCAGCGCCGTTGTCCAGGAAAACTATCCGCAAGAGGACGTGATTCGGTTAACCAAGCGACCCCGCGATACCTGGGTCATCTCGAAAACGGCGCTGGGCATCACCACCTCGACCGACCCCTGCTCGACGGCCCGCGATTGCCTCTCCAAGGCATCGGGCGACAAAGTGCACGCCATCCGGCTCTACATGCACGAAACCGGCGCCGACCTCGAACGCGCCCGCAAGGTCATCGAGTCGAACATGGTGATGGGCTGGTAGTCGCCCCGCGCGCGATCGACGGATCCCACCCAGCCTCTACCCAACGGGTGCCACTGGCTGCTGGCCAGCCAGTGCTTCGCCACTTCCTACCAGTTGCCACTCAGCGGCACCAGCATTGGCTCAGTTCCCTTTTGCGCGCCACGCAAAGTAAGTGGCACCCGTACGGGTGCTCAGCTAGTGTGACGTGGAGCGTTGCTGCGCACACACCCGCCACGTTCGCAGCCAGCGTGGAATGGCGCGCCGCACAAAAAGATTTGTTTCCGCCTCAGGCATGACTTCGATGAGTAATCCGACACTTCGGCTGACGGCGCGTTGGACTTTGTCCGTGCTGATCCTGTTGACGACTCGCGTGGCTCTCGCCGACGAAAATTCACGCCCACCCAACGTCGTGTTGATCATGACCGACAATCACGGGGCGTGGACGTTGGGGTGTTACGGCAACCAGGACATCCGCACGCCCCACATCGATCGGCTGGCGAGCGAAGGAATGCTATTCACGCGGGCCTTCAGCTCGAATGCAGTTTGTTCGCCGACGCGGGCCACGTACCTCACCGGCCTGCTGCCTTCACAGCACGGTGTGCATTGCTTCCTGCGCCGCAACGAGGCGCAGATGGGCGATGACCCGTATTGCACGATCGAGGAGTTCCGCTCCCTGCCTGAGGTGCTGAGCCAGTGCGGCTACCGCACGGGACTGGTCGGCAAATGGCACCTGGGCGGCAACATGACTCCGCAGGAAAAGTTCGAGTATTGGATCACGATGCCGCATGGAGCGACGGCCGCCTTCTACGACGCCGAGGTGATCGAAGACAACGAGCTCCGAATCGAACCGCAGTACCTTACCGATCTCTGGACCGAACACGCGCTTGCCTTCATCGACGAGCGCGACGATCGCCCGTTCTTCTTGTTCCTCTCCTACAACGGTCCTTACGGGCTCGGACAGACGCTCGATCGCATGGCCCGCAATCGGCACTATGCCCGTTACGTCGACATGCTCCTGCCGTCGTTTCCGCGCGGGCAAATGCACCCTTGGCTGTTTCACAACAAGCAATACCTGAACAACGTCGATTCGATTCGCCGCTACGCTGCCGAACTGAGCGGCGTCGACGACGGTGTCGGCAGCGTGATGCAGAAGCTCGGCGCATGCGGCCTCGATGATGACACGCTGGTGATCTTCTGCGCCGACCAAGGTTGGCTCGGAGGACAAAATGGTCTATGGGGCATGGGCGATCACACGCGTCCGCTCACGGCCTTCGACGGGATGATGCACGTGCCGCTCATCATCCGCCATACCGGACGCGTCCCAGTGGGCCAGCAATCGGACCTGATGGTGAGCAATTACGACCTGATGCCGACGCTGCTGGCGTACCTCGATCTGGCCACGCCCGAGCGGCTGAACTCGAACTCACCGGGCCGCGATTTCTCACCGGTTTTGCACGGCGAATCCATCGAGTGGGAGAACCGCGTCTTCTACGAGATGGAAAACGTCCGCGCGATTCGTACCGAAAACGCCAAGTATGTACACCGCTTCCCCGAAGGTCCCTTCGAGCTATACGATCTAGCCGCCGATCCGCACGAGAAAGTCAATCTCTACGGGCAGCCTTCGCAAGCGGAACTTCAACAGGCGCTGACCACCGAGCTCACAGAGTTCTTCGATCAATACGCCGATCCGCAATACGACCTCTACCGCGGCGGAACGTCGAAGGCCCGCCTGCTCTCCAACCCCGACATCGGCCCAACGCGACCGAAAGCCGATACGGCGCTTTCGCCCGAGCCAACGAGCGAGGCAGTCACCACATCGTCGAACTAGACGGTACTTCAAGACCTCGTTCGGCCGACCCCGGGTGGCACTGCTGGCTTGCCCAGCAGTGCCCACTTACCGCAGCAATCGAATCTCATAGAAGCGGCACCCGAAGCCGTTTATGAAGTCTGTTCTAGTGGAGCGTCAGCCCGATTCATTCGGGCGACGCGAAACGTTCGCCAAAGACGCAAGTGCTTTGGCGCAGAAAACATCGTAGTGCTCCGCCGTACAACTCGCACCCGAAAAATACGTGTCGACGGAGCACTAGGTTCTGTCTCGCAAGTGGCTCGTCGGCCCGAGTGCGCGAGAATTCAGTTGGCGGCAAGGAGGCCGAAGCAGGCGAATCACTCAAGATTCGTCGATGCAGGCCGACGCCGACCACCAGCAGAATTCGCCGCACGAAGCCAGATCGCACTTGCGAGACAGAACCTAGT
>CALKYM010000088.1 GCA_938003525.1 uncultured Planctomycetales bacterium
CACAACTCGCGGTCGGCCCGGGCGAATGAGAGCGGATGGTCCTCGGGCGCCTCGCGTCCATCCAGATACCACTCGTCCATGCCCCAGAAGTGCGCGCTGCGGATGTCGACTTCCAAGTCGTTGACCAGCCGCGCCACCAAAGGCAATTGCTCGGTGGGGCCGATGGGCCCGCAGATGCCCACCGGGTTGTCGGCCGTCGATTGCTTCCAGGCGTTGATGTACTCCAGCGCTTCGGCCAGATAGAAATCTTCCAGCGTGTCGTAGAACACAACGCGGAAGCCATCGCGCGAAAGCCCCAACATCTGCTCGGGCGTGAGCGCGGCCGCGTCGTCCAGCAACGCGTCGTCCAACGTCGTGTAGTCCCACCACTCGGGTGCGACGCTACTTACACGGCGGGCCATCAGCAAACCTCGACAATAGAACAGGGTTGTGGCGCGTGCGGAAGACTTTGTAGCAAGTGGAAGTGGGGGTCTCAACGCGCCGCACCACGCTCCTTGGAACTAAGTTCCAGCATCGGCAGCGTTCGCGTCGACACGTCAGCGGCGTTAGAATCGCTCGCCGTGCGTGTAAGAATCTCCACTTCGTGACCGCCACCATGCATTCACGCCGCGCCGATCTATCGACCGCCAAGAGTGAAGGGGACGTGAATCTGTCGCCGCGCCGCGCGGCATGGCAGCAGCGGGCTGTTGACCAGCGCACCCGCGAGTTGTTGGAAGAAGACGCGCGCTACTTTCTGCACCAATCGCTCTCGACGCCCTGCCTGAACGGTATTGTGCGCTGCGAGGGTGCGTACATCGAGGACGTACAAGGACGACGCTACCTCGACTTTCATGGCAACTATGTGCATCAGGTCGGATTTGCTAACCCGGCAGTGATTGCGGCGATCAAAGAGCAGCTCGATGAGCTGTCTTTTTGCACGCGTCGCTATACGAATCCCGTGGCCGTCGAACTTGCCAGGAAGCTGACCACCATTGCGCCGGGCGACTTGGGAAAGGTGCTCTTCTGCCCTGGTGGAACCAGTGCCATCGGCATCGCTCTGAAGTTGGCCCGCGTGGCGACCGGGCGGTACAAGACGATATCAATGTGGGACGCCTTTCACGGCGCGTCGCTGGATGCCATCTCGGTCGGCGGCGAAGAGGTCTTTCGCGGCGACATCGGCCCGCTGCTGCCAGGCACCGAACACGTCCCTCCGCCCGATAGTTATCGCTGCCTGTGGGACTGCGCTGAGCGGGGTGGTTGCGAGTTGAAGTGCGCGCAGTTCATCGAGTACGTGCTCGAAAAGGAAGGCGATGTGGCGGCCGTGGTGGCCGAGCCGGTGCGCAGCACGCCGTACATCCCGCGCCCAGAGTACTGGCAGCGGATTCGCGCCGCCTGCGACCGGCATGGCACTCTGCTGGTGTTCGACGAGATTCCGCATGCGCTGGGCCGCACGGGCCGCATGTTCACCTGCGAACACTTCGGCGTCGTGCCGGACATACTCGTGATCGGCAAAGGACTCGGTGGCGGAGTGCTGCCCTGGGCGGCGGTCATCGCGCGCGAAAGTCTCGACGTGGCGGGCGACCGGGCGTTGGGGCACTACACCCACGAAAAGAATCCCGTCTGTTGCGCGGCGGCTCTGGCCACGATTCGCTACATCGAACAACACCGGCTCGTCGAGCGTGCGGCCGAGTTGGGCGACCGGGCGATGATGCGATTGCGGGACATGCAGCAGCGGATCTCGGCCATCGGCGACGTCCGCGGGCTCGGGCTGCTGCTGGGCGTGGAACTGGTGCGCGATCGTCAGACGAAACAGCGCGCCAGCGACGAGGCCGACGCCATCATGTATCGAGCGCTCGATCGCGGCTTGAGCTTCAAGCTGACGATGGGCAACATCATCACCCTGGCGCCGCCGCTGACCATCACCGATGAAGAACTCGACGGAGCACTCCGCATCCTCGAAGAGTGCATCGTCGCCGAAACGGGCTGGATCTAGGTTCTGTCTCGCAAGTGGCTCGTCGGGTGCGAGTGCGCGAGAATTCAGTTGGCGGCAGGGAGGCCGAAGCAGGCGAATCACGCCAGATTCGTCGATGCAGGCCGACGCCGACCGCCGGCGGAATTCGCCGCACGAAGCCAGATCGCACTTGCGAGACAGAACCTAAGACTCCCGCGTCCAGATCAGCCAGCCGATGAACATCTCGTCGGTCGTCTGGCGTCCCCAGACCACCTTCGCCTCGGGATCGGGATTGCGAATCGACGACTCGGAGTTGTCCCAGTAGGCGGTCATCGAAATCTTTGTGCCGCGAGGAATCGGCAGCGGCTCGTCGAGCCAGTAGATCCGCTGCCAATAGAAATCCCAGCGCGGAATGGAGAGCAGCTTCTCGACCTTGCCATCGGGAAACGTGGCGCGGTATTCGATCGTCTTGCCGCGCAGATGCATGTGCGGAAACATACCCACCAGCTCGCCGTCGGCAGGCGACAGGCCCTTCAGATCGTACCGGTAGTGGGGATCGCCGGGCGGTAGTTCGAAACGCCGCGTCTCCAGCAGCGTGATCACCAGTTCCTTCTCCGGCTCGTGGTCGGTGAACTTGAGCCCGAAGAACGGCTGATCGGCGGCGGGCTTGCCCGTGGGCGTGTAGTGAATCTCGAAGCAAATCCGCGAGCCCGCCGGAATGCGAATCGCCGCATCGGGCGGCAGCGGCATCGATGCCGTGCCGGGTACGAAGATGCCCAAGCAGCGACATCCCTGGTAGCGAACTTCCGGACCCGGTTCGCCCGGATCGACTGAATAGACGAAGAGGTGATGGACGACTTCGGGCGAGGTGGGATGCACTTCGGAGTTGAGCATCCACCGCTCACGGTCGAAGATCTCGTCGGTCACTTCCTCGGGAACCCAGACATACTGATAGGGCAAGACGCCCTCGGCAGGCACGTCCGTCGGGTGCCCGGCTTGTACGATCGCATCGGGATCGCCCATCAGCCATTCTTCCGACCAGTCGGAGGGTTCGAACTGCGAGAGGTCGCCCGAGGGCATTCCCGAGTCGACCCAGGCGATGATCGTGTCGATCTCATTCTGTGGTAGGAGCAGGTCGTTCTTGAAATCGCCGTAGCGCGGATCGGCGTGCCAAGGCGGCATGCGGCGCTGGAAGACAACTTCTTTAATCATCTCCGACCACTGCACGGCGTCGTCGTACGTCGAGAGTGCAAAAGGTGCCATACTCTCTTCGCGGTGGCAGGTTTCGCAGTGGCGCTGCAACAGCGGCCCGACGTGTTCGGCGAAGGTCACTTCTCCTTCGACCGCCGGCGGTCGGTAGCGATCGATCAAGCAGCCGTCGGCGACTGTCTCGTGGACTTCCACCCGCTGGCCAGCGAGTAGCTGCTCGATGGCCAACTCGAGATCTTCACGGCTCGCGCTGTCGTGCGTGTAGTTGACGCCGAAGCGATCATTCAATCGGCCCCGATAGACCAGCGCGAGATTCTCATCCAGCACGCAGTAGGTCGGCGTACGCGTGACCCCCAGCGCATCGGCGAGCTGCTGCTCGAAATCTTTCAGCACGCAAAACTCGATGCGATAGTCCAGCGCATGCGCCGCGACGTCGCCCAGCGTCTCGCCGGCATTGGAATAGACCGCGCAAAACTGCACGCCCTGCTCGCGAAACTCCTGCTCGAGCCGCCGCACCGATGGCACGCTGCGATTCGCCAAGGGGCAACCTGTCCCCAAGAAGCACAACACGACCGCCTTGTGCCCGCCAAACTCGCTCAACTGGCGACTGTTGGCATGGATGTCCCGCAGCGCGTCGGTGTCGGCAATGACCTGCCCGAAGGGCGGCTCAAGATTCTCGTAAGCGGGCTCGGGCGCACCTTCCGAGGGCGTCGGCGACTTCCATCGCCAGGCCGCCGCGCCTACAAGCGCGACCGCGATCAACCCAACGACGAGTGTGGCGATACGAGCCATCAATCCGCGAGCGTACGAGTCGTGCCGCGAGACATTCGCGACGAGAGACCAAGAGCGACGTTTGCGACCTGCCGCAAGGCATTAAAAATGGCGATCCGCCCCGACAGCCGCCCGCTTACCTTCCAGTATAGGACGCGACCCGCTGGGCCGAAACTGGTTCGACGTGCTCAAGTGCGCACAGCGGCCAGCGATTCGCATGCTTGCGCATTGTCGACGCGCGCCAATGGGCACGTGAGGTGGCAGAACAGCACAGGCCAATGCTCGCAGTACAGTGCGGGCAGGCCCTTGCCGGCCATGGTTCAGCGGCGAAAGATCCGCTGAGCTTCGATGAGGCCGTCGATCATCGCATCGATCTCGGCAGTCGTGTTGTAGAGATAAACGCTGGCCCGCGTGCTGGCGCTCACCTTCAACCGCCGATGTAGCGGCATCGTGCAGTGATGCCCCGCGCGCACGGCGACGCCCTTGCGATCGAGCAGTTGGGCCACGTCGTGCGCGTGGATCTTCTCGACGACGAAGCTGATGATGCCGGCCTTGTGTTCGAGGTCCGGCCCCAACAGCCGCAGTCCCTTGATCTCGCCCAGGCGGCGATGCGCGTACTTGGTTAGCATCGCCTCGTGACGGTGGATACGCTCCATGCCGACGCGCTCGAGATAGTCAATGGCGGCCCCGAGCCCGATAGCCGGGACGATGGGTGGTGTGCCAGCTTCGAACTTGGCGGGTAAGTCGGCCGGCTCGAACGATTCCAACTGCACGCGGCGGATCATGCTGCCACCACCCAGAAACGGCGGCATCGCGTCCAGGCGTTCGCGCTTGCCATACAACACGCCGACGCCGCTGGGTCCCATCATCTTGTGACCGCTGAACGCTACGAAGTCCGCGTCCCAGGCTTCCACGTCCGTCGCACAGTGCGGGACGTGCTGCGCGGCATCGATCAGCGCAACCGCGCCCACGTCATGCGCGCGGCGCACTAATTCGGCCACGGGATTCACCGTTCCCAATACGTTGGAAATGGCAGTCACGGCCAAGATCTTCGTGCGCCCGGTGAGCACCTCGTCGAGCCGCGCCATGTCGAGCCGGCCATCGTCGGCCAGCGGGATGTACCGCAACTTGACTCCGCACCGCTCGGCCGCCTGCTGCCAGGGAACCAGATTCGAATGGTGTTCCATCTCGTTGAGCAGGATCTCGTCGCCGGGCTTGAGATGCGCCTCGACCCAACTGCGGGCGACCGTGTTGATGCTCTCGGTCGTGCCGTGCGTGAAGATCACGCACTCGCGAGCCGGCGCATTGATGAAGCGCCGGACCTTCTCCCGGGCCTCCTCGTACAGATCGGTGCTCTGATCGCTCAGCCAGTGAATGCCGCGGTGGACGTTGGCGTATTGCTTTTCGTAGACGCTGACCAACGCGTCGATCACCGCCCGGGGTCGCTGCGTGGAGGCGGCGTTGTCGAGATAGACCAGCGGGACGCTGTCGCCGTGCAACCGCGTGCCGAGAATCGGAAAGTCGGCCCGCAGCGATTCGAGATCCGTCACGCCAGAGGCATCGAGTGTGGACATGGAGGTCGTCCGGCCGAACTTCGTTCGCTCTCGGTTTCCTTTAGCGGCGTCGTCCGCTCACGCGGTTTTCTCGCCGCCATCGTTGTTGTTGGCGCGCGAAAAGACCGCCGCTTGCCACACGCGCCACGGTAGCAGGCAACACTTTTGGCGATTGGGCGTCAGCCGCGCTCCGAACAGCTCGAGCATTTGTTCGGCCGTGAACGCGCGGACCTCTTCAACCGTGCGACCTTCGAGCTTTTCGGTGACCATCGATGCCGACGCTTGGCTGATGCAGCAGCCATCGCCGTCGAAGTAGGCCTCTTCCACACGACCGTCGTCGCCGATGCGGAGCTCCACCTGCACGAAGTCGCCACACAATGGATTGTCGTCCATGTGCCGATGCGTGGCGCCGGGACAATGCCCGCGATGATACGGATCCTCGTAGTGGTCGAGGACGTGCTCCTGGTAGATTTCCTCTTCGTCCGCTGGCATCGTTCCCGACGATCCTCACATCTATGATTTCGCCGCGCTCGAAGCGCCTTCAGTCAGTCTATGCGCGGCCCATCACAGCGACAACCAAGCCCGGGTGTGCCAGTACCTCGCGACAGCGCAGTTACTCGGGCAAACGACCTCGTTCGATCTGGGGGAATTCGCCCGTGCAGGCCTTCATGAAGGCCACCAGATCGGCCTGATCCTGCTCGTTGAGATCGAGCTTCTTGATGCGGTCGCTAAGGTGCGGATTTGGGTGACCTCCTTTCACGTACCACGCGACGACCTCTTCGAGAGTCTGCTGGCTGCCATCGTGCATGTAGGGCGCCGAGAGTTCGACATTGCGGACCGTCGGCGTCTTGAACGCGCCTCGGTCGGCCTCGACCCCGGTCACCTCATAGCGCCCCAGGTCGGGCTCGTCGGCATCCATCCCCACGCCCAGGTTGTAGTACTTCTCGTCCGTCAGGTTTGGCCCCACGTGGCACGCGCTACAGTCGCCCTTCTTGGCGCCCTTGTTGAAGTAGATGGCATAGCCACGGGTGGCGCTCTCACTCATCGGATTTGCCTCGGCCGCGTCGCGCGCCGCTTCATACTGGGCGTACAAATCGGGGTCGTCTTCTTTGAGTTCTTCGAGTGTCTCTTCATCCAGCGCCGCAAACGGCTGGAGTTGTTCGTAATAGTCGTAAGGCGACGGCCCCGAAACCAGTACGCGCTCGAACGACGCAATCGCCTGGGCGACCGCATCGATAGTCAGCTCGCCAAAGATCTTCTCGAACTGCAGTCGGTAACCGTCGATCTGGTCAAGCACCTCGACGCACGCTTCGTGCGTGTTGCCCATCTCAATGGGATTGGCGATAGGACCGACGGCCTGCTCCTCCAACGAGCCGGCGCGACCATCCCAGAATTGCAAGTCGCTGAGAATACGGTTGTAGCTGACCGGTGAATTGCGACCGCCTTCCAGCCCTTGGATACCCACGCCGAACTGCGTGTGACGCGCGAATCCTTCGTCCGGATCGTGGCAGCTTGCGCAACTAATCGTTGTGTCGGCCGACAGACGCGTATCGAAATAAAGCTGTCGCCCCAGTTCGATCTTTGCCCGCGTGAGCGGGTTTTCGTCGAGCCCCTTGATCTGCAGCGCGCCGGCGCTGAGCCCCAACGGAAGCTCGACCTTGAGCACTTCGTGGTTCTTCGGATCGTTGAGCCACTTGCGGATCTCGTCGACAGTCAGTGGGCCCTCACCAGGGATGCCGGCGGTGAGCGAGGAATCCGGCAACTGGACTTCGGCACTGGCGACTGCCCCGGCGGCAGCGGTGAGCTCGACGAGCGCCGTCGATGCTGGTACCTGGGCGAGTACGTCACTTTCACGCTGATTCGTCTTTTGCCGGACGCTCTCGTCGCAGTCACAGCCTGTTAGGGCAACGGTGACGAACGCTGCTGCCACGATCCCGAACGCGTTGATCTTCTGTCGAATCATCAGAGGATTCCCTCGAAACTACGAGAAGGATGGTTCCAGCCGCACGCGACACCGTCAAGGTATGGCGAATCGACACCGGCAGGGACCGTTGCCTGCTCATGCCGACAAGTCAGCGGCGATGCATTCCCGGGTCTGTTCACCCAACACAGCTTGCGCCGTGTAGTGCGGATGATCGATGATCAACCGCGCGACGGTGCCGGCTTGTGCGAGGTGGGATTGTTGCTCGTCGTCGAGCGGAAACTTGACGAACTGCACGCTGCTGACTTTGTCTTCGTCGATCTGGCCGGCGTCGAACTCTCCCAGGACGGGATCGCTTTCGCCGATCGCGAGCCAGAAATGCCGGTCGATGCCGACCAGCTTCGGCAGTTCAGTCTCCCGCTCTTCCTCGGTAGGGTACTCGAACATCATTGTGACCGACAGTAAGTTCGGCCGCGAGATGAGAGGATTATAGGCTTCCAATTCGTCGGCCACCGCTTGTGGGTCATCCCAGGTGCCCTCGGCGCGCAGCATCTCCAGCACCTGATAGCGCATGATGTCGCGGTTCTCGATGTGCACCGAGCAGTTGGGGCCGACCAGCACGCGACGCGGCTGTTTGGCGGCCATGATCTTCCGGCGAAACGCGTCGCGTTGCTGTTCATATTCCTCGCGACCCCAGAGATCTTCTGTAGTGAGTAGCTTGACCATGGCCGTATTTTTCGCCTGTTGCTTGTCGACCTCTCGGGTATGAAATCGTCCTGGCGTGATGGCCCAGCACGACGAAGGTGATTCGCGTTTTCCCGCTCGTTGCCGTCGGCGTCACTCCGCGCGTTCTTCAGGCTGCGGCACGGCGCGCTCAAACCCATCCGGGCGATAAGCCCGGGCGAGAATCTGCACGGGATGCACCGGACGCCGGCCGGTGGCCTGCTCGAACTGTACGGCCGCCAGCGGACAGTCGCTGGCCCACAGTTCCGATTCCACGTCCTGCATCTCATCGAACGCCTTGCGGCCGTTTTTCAGCGAGAGCTCGAAGTACTCCTTCTTCATAGCCCAGGTTCCATCGTGCCCACTGCACTGATCAACCCGCTCGACTTTGACCTCGGGAATGCGCCGCAGGAGCTGTTGGGCCGGAAAGCCGATCGCCTGCTGCCGCAGGTGGCAGGGCGCGTGATAGGCCACTTTGCCGGCCGGCGTACTGCGAAAGTCTTCGCGGAAATCGCCCGCCTTGCGCAGCTCGAGCAGGAACTCGCACAGATCGCGGCTTGCAGCCGAGACGCGCGCCGCCGCATCACGAAGCTCCGGCTGCCCGGCATCGTCGAGCAAGAGCGGATACTCGCGCTTGAGCATCAGGCTGCACGTTGGATTGATGGCCACGACGGCATAGCCGCGATCGACGTACGGCGAAAGTAACTCGACGTTGTAGCGCGCCTGGCGGGTTGCGAAGTCAAGATCCCCGCCGTCGAGTGCCGGCATCCCACAGCAGACGGCCTGCGGACAGGCCACCTGGCACTCGTTGTGCGTCAACACTTCGACCGCGTCGCGACCGACTGCCGGCCGGTTATAGTTCACGAAGCAGGTATAGAATAAGACGACCTTCTGCGCGCCGGATGCGGTCTCGCGCTGGCCGTCGGTCTGGCGCTCGAACCACTTCTCGAACGTCGGGCTCTCGAACGTCGGCAAGAGCTTATCGCGATGAATGCCGACGGCTCCCTCCAACACGCGACGGAAGAGCTTGTTGCGATTGACCGCGTTGGCCACCCCGGGGAGCGTTGTCCCCTGTCGACCGAGCTTGTCCGGATCGGCCAACATCTTCTCCCGCCGGGCAACACCTGATTCACGCGCCTGCTGGGCTCGCGCACGCAGTACCAACGCTGGGAAATCGAGCTGAAACTCGTGGCCATCCGCCGGCGTGTAGGGACAGTTGATGTAGCACAGCCGGCAGCCGAAACACTCGTCGAGCACCTGCTGTGTAACTTCGGCAGGCAACCCGCGCGCGTCGCCGTCGTTGTCATCCACTCCCTGAAACAGTGTGGGGAACGACTGGCAGTACTTGAAACACAAGCGACAGGAATGGCAGAGGTCGAATGCGCGATCGAGTTCGCCGCGCAAGGCGCTCGCGTCGAAGTATTGCGGATCGTTCGGATTGTACGTCAAACCCGCGGTCGGAGCGTACGGGTTGTCAGGGCTCCCCGATGGCATCGATCCCCTGCATGGCTCGCGAAACGTCGTGTGACACGGCGGCTGGTGCTGACCACGCGCGCCCCGGTCGCCGAGGAGTGCGTGGCATTCACGCTCACGCCTTCAAAGCGTGCAGCGTGCACAAAACCTGCGCGACACTTACGCCAGCGCGCCCAGCGCCTGCTGGAACTTGCCCGCGTGGCTCTTCTCGGCCTTGGCCAGCGTCTCGAACCAGTCGGCGATCTCGTCGAATCCCTCTTCGCGGGCGACTTTGGCGAAGCCGGGGTACATGTCGGTGTACTCGTGCGTCTCGCCGGCGACGGCCGCCTTGAGCATTTCTTCGACGCCGCTGATCGGCAGATCGGTGGCCGGATCGCCCACCTTGCGGAGGTAATCGAGATGGCCGTGAGCGTGACCGGTCTCGCCTTCGCCCGTCGCCCGAAACAACTCGGCCACGTCGGGATAGCCCTCGATATCGGCCACCTTGGCAAAGTAGAGGTAACGGCGGTTGGCTTGCGACTCGCCGGCGAAAGCGTACTTCAGGTTGTCGTGGGTCTTGGTGCCAGGAAGATCGGGCATGGTGGGCTCTCCTCGAGGCGTGATTTCTGACGGGAAACGGTTGCCACCGGCAGCGCGCCGCACGGCCGGGCAACGATCAGCAAGGGAAATATATCAATAATAATTATTGATTCAAGGGCCAGCGGTTTCGGTCTGCGGCGAGAGCCTGCGGGGCTTCGAGAGGGCCGCGTGCGAAGCGCGTCGAAGGGTTTCAAGCGCTGGCCGAGCCAAGGGTGATGGATCGAATCAGAGCTCAAGCGCGACAGTTTCTGCACATAACCGGCGGTGAAGCATTCACCGCCGCGGGAGTTTTGGTCATTGCTGCGACCCGCCACGCGACGACGCTCCGCTTGAGCGCGACCTCGTCGCCATTCGAGCCATCGCGCGAATTGCTAAACACAAATTGCACGGGGTCCTCGGCGCATTTGAATGCTCGACTTGCGCGCAGCTAACAACTCCCAACTAGCATCTCGGCTTTCAACGGTATTCCATCCGCAGGGGGCCAAAGCATGCGCAGGTCAGGATTCACGCTAATCGAGATGGTGGTGGTGATTGCGATCATCGCTGTACTGGCGGCGTTGTTGCTGCCCGCTCTCGGAGCAGCTCGAGCAGCTTCGCGCAAGTCGACGTGCCAGAGCAATCTGCGGCAATTCGGCCTGGCAATGCCAGCAGTATGCAAATGTTTTCGACCATCTGTGCAGCGGCGCCTTCGACTGGAAACGTGACGGGGCCGTTACGGAAGTTGGATGGGTGGCCGACTTGGTCAATCAGGGGATCATCGTGGGTGACATGTTGTGCCCCGCCAACCCCGTCAAGTTGAATGAAAAATACAACGATCTTCTGGGCCTCGTGTCGACGGGTGCCAACAGTTGCGTCGTGCTCGACGGTTCGCCACCGCGAACGGAGCCCGATGGCAGCCTGATCGTCAACCCCTGCAGGAGAATCCTGGGCACGTATCCCGGCGGAACGCCGTTGTCTCCAGGCGATCCGCAACGTCGCGAGATCATCGAAGAAGAAATCTTCAACAACGGCTACAACACCAACTATGCCGCCAGTTGGTTTCTGGTTCGCGGCGGACTGCTGTTGGATGCCAACGGCAATCTGACGGGGCCCGATGGTTGTCCCATCTCGAACAAGGAGGTCACCAGCACCGAAGGCCCGCTGCGTAGGGCCATTCTCGACGTGGGCACCGTAGCCGCGACACACGTGCCGCTGCTCGCATGTGCCGCAGCCGGCGATGTGAAAGAAGCCATCCTCTCGGAGCCCATCGGGCCACACAAGCAGGGGGAACGTCTCTGCGAATCGTTCACGGATGGCCCTGTCCTCAAGACGACGATGCGACCACCAACCTTCTCATCCAACACGACATACTCCGGGGCACAGGGCTGGTGGGCGGTTTGGAACAAGCAAACCCTGCAGGACTACCGCGACTTCGGCGCAGTGCACAGTGGGGGCGCGCAGAGTTGCAATGTCCTATTTGCCGACGGTTCGGTGCGTCCCATCGTAGACCGCAACGGCGACGGCATGCTCAACAACGGCTTCGATCCGTCTCAATACGAGGGTGAGGGAGTGATCGGTTTTCAGGACGCCGAGGTCGAAATCGGCAGACAGGACATCTACAGCCGTTGGTCGCTGACGAAAGCTTCCAAGGGCAATCTCGACACCCAGTGATGTCGCGCGCGTCGCGAGAGCCGGGTCTGAATCGGATCAGGAACTGCTCGACTGGTTGGCCGTCCCCTCGGCGAACTGCTTGAACGCGTTCAGGTCGTGCTGCGTCTTCTTGGCAATCGCCCCACGGATGAAGGGTGCCATCAGCCGCATGAAGCCGGAGAACCGAAAGGCGTTCTCGCACTCCCAGCGCGTCTTGTCGGGGCCGAGCTCGACGAAGCGATTCCGCACTTCGTTGTGCACACCCTTGTGGGTGTAGGTTCCGTTGAACGCCTCGGGAAGACGGCGTTCGGTGATCGTCTCGATCAGCTCGAAGTCTCGCTTCCCCTGGCGATAGACCAGCTTCGACTGGGCGCCCACTTGGCCCGGCTCACCGCTGAGGTGTTCAAAGCTTTGCAGCCCGTCCTGCCACCGAAACAGGTTGTCCCGGTCGTCGAACAGTTCAACCACCCGCTGCCAAGGCAGGTCGATATCGACTTGGGCCTGGACTTGCATCGACGTCTCGCACGCACGGATATCGCGACATTTCGCGAATCGGCCGCCGCCGCGCTCATTCAGTCCAGTTGAAAGGGACTGTCCGCCTGGTCTTCATGGCGGATTTCGTCGACGGGCTCTTGGCGACCTTCGCCAGCATAAAGGCGATTGGGGGCGTTGAATACCCAGCCCGGCACGGAGCCGACGTTTTTGTAGGCATGGACGACGCCCGGTGGAATGATCACACCCTGCCGGTTCGACTGGCCGACGACCACTGTCTGTCGATTGCCGCAGGTCGACGAACCTTCGCGGTGGTCCCACAGGTAGAGCTTGAAATCGCCGGGGCCAACGAAGGCAAAATAGTCGGTCTGGTCCACGTGCTCGTGAGGGCCGCGGGCCACGCCGGGTCGAGTTTCGCTAACGTAGGCCATCACGGGATGCACGGCGGCGTCCATCTCGTCGTGGCGAAACAGTTCGACGAGCCAGCCGCGATCGTCGTTGTATTGCCCCAGCGGGCGGAAGATGACACCTTCGATGGGTCCCTCGCGATACATGGTTGGCTCCTGATGCGACACGGCGGTACCCGACGCAGCGTCGGTAGACTGTTTCATGGCAGAGTGCCTCCTCGTCGCCCCGCAGTTTTCGGTGCTATCGCGACGGCCGCCTGCGCGCCGATCCGCGCACAACTATAGCTTTCCGTGCGGATCGTGTGACGGGCAGTTTCTCCGAGGAAT
>CALKYM010000089.1 GCA_938003525.1 uncultured Planctomycetales bacterium
GCCGTCACCTCGGGCTTTCAGACCAACTGGCACAGCGTGCTCGAGCAGACCTACGGCTTCATCAATGGCATCGGCATCGCGCTGGTGCTCGGATATCTTTCCACGCGCGTGCGGCCGGTCTCCGACAACCCGCCGCTCAGGCGTTGGACCGAGCCGGTCGCGGTGATCTTCACGCTGTTGGTGGTCACCTATCTCAGCATTCGTAAGAACCTCTGGGCCGTGTGGCTCCAGGGTCCCGGCGGCATGACGCGGACGCCGGTGCCCGAGGAGATGTACGGGCTCTCGGCCGTCACCTGGTTTCACCTGGCCTACGCCGCGCTGGCGTTGGTGGTCATTCTGCCGCTTGTGGCGATGTATCGTGGCCGCCGTATCGCGGCAGTCCCAGCCAACTGGCTGGGGCGTGGCCAGATTCTGTTTCTCGTGCTGCTGTGGTGGATCGTGATCGGCAACCTCTCCCGCTACCTGCCGTTCAATGAACAGCGGCTGATTACCGAAGGCGTGATCCACCTCAATGCCTGCCTCGTGACGTTGCTCGCGCTGCTGCTCCCCCGCGTCGACGTGCTGGCGCCGCAGCGGCCGCTGCCCGATTTTCGCGTTTGGCTGGCGCGGACGCTCTCCTACGGTATAGTCGCCATCGTGCTGATCGTATTCGCCCAGGCGACAACCACCCGCGCGGTGTGGGGCACCGAGCATCCCGGTCACGCCGGCGTTCATGTCCGTTTTGGACCGGACAACACCAACCAGCCGCAGTAGCGCGATCCTCCATCACGCATCCCGGAAGGAGCGATGATGTCTGATACCCAGTGGCCCATCGAACACGAACAGATTTCGACGGGTTCGGTCAATCTCCACGTGGCGACCGCCGGTCCCACCGACGGACCGCTGGTGATTCTGCTGCACGGCTTCCCGGAATTCTGGTACGGGTGGCGAAGGCAGATCCCCGTGTTGGCCTCTGCCGGCTTTCACGTGCTGGCGCCCGATCAGCGCGGCTACAACACCAGCGACAAGCCGCCGCGCGTGAAGGACTACTCGATCGACCGTCTGTCAGAAGACGTCATCGGCCTGATCGATCACTGCGGCCGAGAGACCGCCATGCTCGTCGGTCACGATTGGGGCGGCGCGGTCACCTGGTGGACGGCAGCGCGTTTCCCCGACCGCATCGCGCGACTTTCGATCCTCAACGTGCCACATCCGGTCGTGATGCGCAAGCATCTCCTGCGCAGGTGGTCGCAAATGCGCAAGAGCTGGTACATGTTCTTCTTCCAACTGCCCTGGTTGCCCGAGCGTCGCTTTTTGAAGGACAACAGCCAACGGGCGCTGCGCGGCATCCAAAAGTCGGGCCGCCGCGGCGCAATCAGCGACGAAGACCTGGAACATTACCGCGCGGCGTGGCAACAACCGGGAGCCATGCAGGGCATGATCAACTGGTATCGAGCCATGTTTCGCGCCCAGGCCCAGCGACCCAAAAGCTATCGCGTCAAGCCGCCGACCTTGGTGATCTGGGGCAAGCGCGACGCCTTCATCGGCCACGAGATGGCGCCAGAGAGCCTCGAACTATGCGACGACGGGCGGCTGGAATTCATCGACGAAGCCACGCATTGGGTCCAGCATGAAGAGCCCGAGCGCGTCAACCGCTTGCTCGTCGAACATCTGACCGCGCCCGCCGTCGCATCGCCCGCTGCGGCGAATTGACAGCCTGCCGCGATCGGCTACAAACGAGGCCCTGACGTTATTTTGCCCCTCGCCGTACTCTCCTCTCCCCGACGTGAGCAAGCCGATGGCGTCGTTTGAGTATCGCGGTCCGATCCGCCTGGTCGTCTTCGATTGGGCCGGTACGACTGTCGATCACGGCTGCTTTGCGCCCGTCGTGCCCTTTGTCGACGCCTTCGCGGCCGAAGGAATCGAAATCTCACTGGCCACCGCCCGCGGGCCGATGGGGCTGCACAAGAAAGATCACGTCCGCACGTTGGGACGATTGCCCGAGGTATCGGCGAAATGGCAGCAACAGCACGGTCGCGCGTTCGAAGAAACCGACGTCGAGCGGATGTACGCGCGATTGCTCGAACCTGAAGTGACGCAAACCATCGCCGAGCGCAGTTCGCTAATCGACGAAACGCTGCCCGCCGTCGAGCAGTTGCGCTCCCGCGGCATCAAGATCGGCGCGACGACGGGCTACTTTCGCGAAGCCGCCGAGCCCGTCGCGGCCCGCGCTGCCGAAGCCGGCTTCCAGCCCGATCTCAGTCTATGCGTCGATGACGTCCCAGCCGGCCGCCCCGCGCCGTGGGGCATCTTTCGCACCATGCAAGAACTCGAAGTCTTCCCGCCGGCCGCCGTCGTCAAAGTCGGCGACACCGTGCCGGACATCGGCGAAGGTCGCAACGCCGGTGCATGGAGCGTCGGCGTTACCCGCACCGGTAACGAAGTCGGGCTCACCGCCACGGAATTCGCCGAGTTGCGGGGAGATCGCAAACGCGGCCTGCTCGCGACAGCCGAAGCCAAGTTGCGCGAGGCCGGCGCGCATTTCGTCGTCGAGAGCGTCGCTGACGTCCCCAAACTCGTCCAGCGCATCGAACACATGCTCTCCGGCGGCCAACGCCCGTGAACCGACGAGAGTCGCATTGAGTAAAAGGCCCAAACATCGCGCCGCATGACGAGCGCCCGCGGTGAAGCATCCACAAGGAGTCCTTGCCGTGGATCCGGACATTCCCTACCTGTTGCTCACGCCCGGGCCGCTCACCACGTCCAAGTCGGTCAAGGAGGTCATGCTCCGCGACTACTGCACCTGGGACGACGACTACAACTCGATCGTCACCGACATTCGCCGCCAACTGGTGACGCTGGCCCAAGGCGATGGCGACGACGCCTACACAGCCGTGCTGATGCAAGGCAGCGGTACGTTCAGCGTCGAAGCCACCATCGGTTCGATCGTGCCCCGCGACGGCAAGCTGCTGGTCGTGAATAACGGCGCCTACGGCGCGCGGATGACGGCCATCGCCCGCCGGCTCGCTATCCCGCTCGTCGAACTCGAGCTCTCGGAAATCGAACCGGCGTCGGTCGATCGTGTCGCCGCTTCGCTCGATGAAGATCCCGCCATCACCCACGTCGCGCTGGTGCACTGCGAGACCAGCACCGGCATGCTCAACCCTGCGGCCGAAGTCGGCAAGCTGGCTCACGAGCGCGGCAAGGTCTTTCTACTTGACGCGATGAGCTCGTTCGCCGGCGTGCCGATGACGATGCGCGATCACCACGCCGACTTCCTCATCTCGTCGGCCAACAAGTGCATCCAGGGCGTGCCCGGCTTCGGCTTCGTCATCGCCAACCGGCAACTGCTCGAACAATCGAAAGGCACGGCCCGCTCGCTCAGCCTCGACCTCTACGATCAATGGCAGGAAATGGAGAACAAGGGCGGCAAGTGGCGCTACACGTCGCCCACGCACACCGTCCGCGCGTTCGCCCAGGCGCTGGTCGAGTTGAAAGAAGAGGGCGGCATCACCGCGCGTTCGGCCCGTTACCGCGAGAATCACCGCCGCCTGATCGCCGGTTACGAACGCCTCGGGCTTAGGCCGCTGTTACCGCCCGAGTGGCGTTCGCCCATCATCACGTCGTTCCTCTGCCCCGACGATCCGGCCTTCACGTTCCAGAAGTTCTACAACGCGCTCAAGCGCCGCCGCTTCGTCATTTACCCCGGCAAGATCAGCCAGGCCGACACTTTCCGCGTCGGCACCATCGGCCACGTTTTCCCCGAGGACATCGACGAACTCGTCGCCGCCACCGGAGAAGCAATGGCAGAATTGGGGCTCACACAACCGGTCGGGTGAGTCAGGACACCATTGCCACTCGCCGCACCAAGGACGCCACGCGTGGACCTTGGCAGCATTCGCATACTTTACGAGTACACGATAGCCACCGGGTGCCACTGCTGGCTTGTCCAGCAGTGCCCAGCACGATCGGTCTTCGGCTCGCATCGAGCACCGGCGATCAAGAGGCAACAGAGCTCGTGTGCGTCCCCAACTTCAACACTGCTGGGCAAGCCAGCAGTGGCACGCTACGGCGATGTTTGCTCGCGCGTTCGAGCTCAGGTTTGGCGTAGCGACGACGCCGCAGTTAGCCCGCGGCTTGCCCGGCCAGAATCAAGGCGTCGAGCTCCTGCTTGAGGCGAGCGAGGATCTCGTTGTAGGGGAAAGCCCCCAGCGACTCGCTGCGGCGTTTGAGGTTCACGTAGTTGGGACCGCACCAGAGACCAAGATCGGCATCGTCGGTCTCGCCCGGGCCGTTCACTCGGCAGCCCATCACGGCGATCGTCAGTTCGTGCTCCTCGGCGTAGCGGGTCATCTCTTTGACCTGCTGGGCCAGCTCGATGAAGGCCTCGTTCTCCACCCGGGAACAACTAGGGCAACTGATGATGTTCAGCCCGCCGCCAAAATCGACAACGGACCGCACGCGTCCCGCCGCGATGTCGGCCAGAATCTGCCGACCCGCTTCGATCTCTTCACCTTTGCGGGAATTTGGCACGGTGAGCGAAACCCGCACCGTGTCGCCGATGCCGCGGCTGATGAGTTGCTCGAACGCAATCCGCGTCTTGATCACCCCGTCGGGCGGCATGCCCGCCTCGGTCACGCCCAAGTGCAGCGGCACATCGGGCCGCTCTTCCGCGAACCGGCGATTGACCTCGATCACCTTCTGCGGGTCCGAGTCTTTGAGCGAGACGACGTAGCGGGTGAAGCCGATTTCGTCCAGCAGTTCGCAGTGCTCGAGAGCGCTGGCGAGCATGGGCGAAATCGAGTCGTCCTCGGGAAACTGGTCCTTCTTGGCCGGATCGACCGAGCCGCAGTTCACGCCCACCCGCATCGCGCAGTCATTGGCTGCCGCCATGTCCGCCAGATAGCGCACCTTGTCCTGCCAGGGACGTTCGCGTTCGTGATGGTACAGATGCCCCGGGTTATAGCGCACCTTGTCGACGTGCGGGGCGACCACCTCCGCCAGGCGATAGTTTTCCTGCAAGTCGACTGACAAGTTCGCCTGCGTCTGCTGGCGGATCTCGGCCAACGCCGCCGCGTCTTTGCGGCTGTCGACCGCGATCCGCACCACGTCGGCCCCCGCCTCCTGCAGCGCGTTGACCAGCTC
>CALKYM010000090.1 GCA_938003525.1 uncultured Planctomycetales bacterium
GCGGCAGTCAGTTGGCTGGGGTCTTGCGCGGGCAGGTCGATCCTCTGGAACTCTTGTTCCCAGATGGACGCTTCGAGCAAACGCAGCGGATTTACGAGCAAACTCCAAGCGCCGCGTACTTGAATCGTCTCGCCGCCGAAACTCTGGGGGAATACGCGGCGGCACGCTCGACTGAAGAGCTTCGCATTATCGAGGTCGGCGCGGGTACGGGCGCGACGACGGCATCGCTGCTGCCCGCGCTGGGTACAGCCGACTATCGGTACACGTACACCGATCTATCGCCGAGCTTCCTAGCACGGGCAGCGCAAGCCTTTCATGGCAACGAGAGGATCGACTATCAGATCTTGGACCTCGAACAGGAGCCGGCCGCGCAGGGGTTCGCATCGCACGCGTTCGACATCGTCGTGGCGGCCAACGTACTGCACGCCACACGAGATATCGAAGAGACACTGCATCACGTTCGCCAGTTGCTCGCCGCCAACGGGCTGCTGCTGCTCATCGAGTCCACGCTCGCCGGCCGATACGGTCTGCTGACCTTTGGCCTCACCGAAGGATGGTGGCGTTTTGAAGACCGGGAGGTACGCCGCGAGGGTCCGTTGCTCGATGCTCCCGGCTGGTGTCAGGCGCTTCGCGCGTCGGGGTTCATTCGCACGATCGCACGGCCTGGCGACTGGGGGCCCAGCCCACTCGGTCACCACCTGATTCTCGCCCAGGCGTCGAACACTCGAGGCGCATCATCGCTTGGCGAACCAACGGCTGTCGTAAGAGAATCGCGCCATGAGCCACGCATGGAGGCCGTTCCTCGAGATCGCACACCTGTCGAAACATCACCCGTGCGCGGCACGACGCCGGTTACCGAAGAACTCGTCCGCGAGGCGGTCCGGGCAACGTTCGCACGGGTGTTGAAATTGCCGGCCGACCGAATCGCGGATGACACGCCGTTCCAGGAACTCGGCGTCGATTCGCTGTTGGGGCTCGAAGCCATCGGTGAGTTGAAACGCCGTTTCAGTGTCACGGATCTCGGCCCCGCGTTGCTGTTCGAGTTTCCCACGATCGGTGAACTGGCGGCTTCGCTGGTCGCACGCTATGGCGACGCATTGCAAATCGAGGGCTCTGGCCGCCGCGACGCGGATCGAGCAGCAGCAGGCGCGACCCCCGAATCGCGCCCGTTGCAGTCGCATCGGCCCCCTGACGATTCGCCGTCCAGCGAAGCAGCGCTTGAGATGGAGTCGAGCACTGGCGGTGAATCCACCAGTGAAGCCGCGGTTGTGCCTCATCGCTCTACACATCGTGAAACACCGGTCGGCCGCTCCATCACCGCTCCAAAAACTCAGCCGCGCACGGCCGCGCCGTCTGACGATCCTGCCGCTGGCGCCATCGCGATTATCGGCTTCGCGGGGCAATTCCCGGGTGCCGGCGACATGGATGCCTATTGGAAGGTGTTGAGCGCCGGCACGGACTGCATCGGACCGCTCCCGCAGACACGGTTCCCCTCGTCCGAACCCAACGAAGCACGTCCTGAGGCAGCGCTGGGTGGATACCTGGCAGAGATCGACGCGCTGGACGCCTTGTTCTTCCGCATTTCGCCGGCTGAAGCGGCGCAGATGGAGCCGCGGCAGGGACTCTTTTTGGAAACGGCCTATCGCGCCATCGAACACGCAGGCTACGCCGGCGGACAACTCGCGGACACGACGACTGGCGTGTTCGTCGGCGCGGGAGCGCAGTTGTTGTTGGCCCATCACCAAACCGCTGCGCTCGATGCCCATTGGGCGACCGGTCTGACCCCATCTGTCTTAGCCAGCCGGTTGGCGTACTTCCTCGATCTCAAAGGGCCGTGTCTCACCCTGGACACGGCCTGTTCGTCTTCGCTGGTGGCGCTGCATCTCGCGGTGAGCAGTTTGCGCCGTGGCGAGTGCAAGATCGCGCTGGTGGGCGGAGTGCATCTCAATGAGCGCCCGCTGAACTACGCAGCGTTCGAGGAGATGGGCGCGCTCTCGGCCACGCGGCGATGCATGGCGTTCGACGATCGAGCCGACGGATTTGTTCCCGGCGAGGGCGTCGGCGCTTTGCTCATTCGTCCGCTGGCAGACGCCATCGCGGCGGGCGACACCGTGCACGCGATCATTCGCGGCACAGCCATGAACAACGATGGCCGCTCGAACGGACTCACCGCGCCCAATCCCGCCGCTCAGCGCGACGTGATCCTGGCGGCCTGGGCCGACGCCGGCATCGACCCCGAATCGCTTTCGTACATCGAAGCCCATGGAACCGGAACCGCGCTGGGCGACCCGGTGGAGGTCCAAGGTCTCTGCGAAGCGTTTGCGAGACACACGCGTCGCCGCGGCTTCTGCCGCCTCGGTTCGGTGAAGAGCAACATCGGACATCTCGAGCCGGCGGCAGGCATGGCCGGGCTGTTGAAGGTGGTGTTGAGCCTCGAACAAGACCGATTGCCGGCAAGTTTGCATCTCGAAGTCCCCAGTCGCCACATCGAGTTTGCCGATACACCGCTTGTTTTGGCCGACCGCCCGGCGCCTTGGCCGCGCGGAGCCCGTCCACGCCACGCCGCCGTGAGCGCGTTCGGCATCAGCGGAACGAACGCGCACGTCGTGTTGGAAGAGGCGCCGACGTTTCCCGAACATGGCGAAGACTTACAGCGTTCACTGCACGTCCTGACGCTCTCCGCCCGCACTCCAGCCGCCTTGACAGAGCAGGCCTCACGCTTCGGCCGGTTCGTGGAACCGATGGTCGGTGCTGCCTTGGCCGATGTTTGTTACACCGCCAACACCGGCAGGCCCGCGCTGGCCGAGCGACTGGTTGTCTGGGGGCGCGATGGAAAGCAACTTGCCGCGGCATTGGAAAACGCCCAGGGCACGTCGCCGGGCGAGCATACAAGCTGGGCCCGCGGCCAAGTCTCCGGTGGCTTGCCTCCGCGCGTCGCGCTGATTTTTGCCGGCCAGGGTATTGGCCACTCCGGCGCAGGTCGGCGTCTGTATCAAGAGGAGCAGGCGTTTCGCAGGTACATCGATCAGGCTGCCGACATCCTCGCACCCGAACTCCATGTGCCACTGGTCGACCTCTTGTGGGGTGACAGCGCTCGGTTGGCCCGCTTGCGGCTTCGCACCGAGAACGCGCAGCCCGCCATGGTCGCGTTCACCTGGGCGCTTGCCCAATTGTGGCGCGCATGGGGCATCGTGCCCCATGCGGTGCTGGGGCACAGTCTGGGTGAGTTGCCTGCGGCCTGCGTGGCAGGGGCGATCGAGCCCCATGATGCCTTGCGGCTGTCGGCCCGCCGCGGCCGACTAATGGGAGCGCTCGCCGGCACGGGCGCGATGGCGGCGATCTTCTTGGATGCCGAAACGGTGGCGGGAATCCTGGCTCGCGGCCACTTCGACTCCGCGCTCGAAATCGCCGTTTTGAACGGACCGGAGAATACAGTCGTCTCCGGCTCGAAAGAGGCCGTCGAGCGGATGATCGTTGACTGCGGCGAGCGTGGTATCGAAACGCACCAGCTTCCCGTCGATGTGGCGTTTCATTCTGCTCAGCTCGACGCGATGTTGCCCGCTTGGGAGGCCGAGTGCGCTCAGTGTGCTTTCCAGTCGCCCGAGCTGGCGCTGATCAGCAACGAGACCGGCCGAGCACTGCCGGCGGGCGCCGTGCCGGACGCGGCTCATTGGCGCCGCCACGCGCGCCATGCGGTTCGCTTTGCCGACGGTGTCGCGACGCTGGCCGAACTAGGATGCGATGTCCTGCTTGAAGTCGGTCCGACGCAGACGGTGAGTGGCATCGCAGCCCGCTGCCCGGTGAACAGCGCCGGCGACGGGCACGCGCCACAGATTCTCTCCAGCTTCGCCGCCGGCGTCGACGACTGGGAAAGCATCGCCCGGACGCTGGCTGCGCTGCACACACGCGGCGTGCCCCTCGACTGGCAGCAGTTCGATGCTTCGGCCACCCGTCGCCGGGTGCCAGTCCCGGGATATCCCTTCGAGCGTCGCCGCTTTCGGCACTCAACCCCCGACGCGATCCAGAAGGCCGAAGCGTCAGGGCGAAATGCTGACACAACTGGTTCTGACGCTGCCGCGCAAAAGGAACACTCGCCTGTCGGTCGCGGCCTTGCACAAGCCCCAACGCAAGTCGACTCGCGCGGACTGGCACAGCGCTGGTTTCAGCAACTCGTGTGGGAGCCGGTCGATGACAAAACGGGCAGCGTTTCGGAATCTGCTTCGCGCGCAGCGGAAGACCTCGTTGCCAGCGGGCAGTGGGCCATCATCGCAGACGACCGGGGTTGGGCTGGCGTCGTGGCCGGCGAGCTTGCGCGGCGCGATTGCGAAGCGATTGTCCTGCCGGCTTCTTCGACCGATTTCACACAGCTCACGCAGCTGGCTTCCGGCCAGCAGTTCTGCGGCGTGATCGATCTGTCGGCGTGTTGCTCAGCCGCCGGCACCGAATCGCAGGGCGAAGACGACCTGGATCGAATCACCTCGTACCTACTCGCCGCCGGCCAACGTCTCCAGGCCTTCGCTGCCGGTGCAAGCGCGGACTGCACGCTGGCGGTGGTCACATCGGGGGCCACTGGTGCCGGTGAAGCCGTGCCGAATCCTGCGCAGGCTGCCATCTGGGGATGGGGCCGCGCGCTTCGTCACGAGTATCGCCGCCCGACCACGCAACTCCTCGATGTGCCAGCCGACTGCGCGGCGTCACCCGAATGGGCCCGGCGACTGGTTGATGCGATTGTAAACACACCGCGCGAAACCAGGTGGAACGAATTCGCCTGGGATTCGACGGGGCGTCGCGACGCGCCGCGCCGCATCGAGTTTGATCGGGCAACCGACGTCGACGAACCCATCTTCGTCCGCTCCGGGGGCGTCTATCTGATTACCGGTGGCCAAAGCGGTCTCGGCCTGGAAGTCGCGCGCTGGTTGGCAGCGCAGGCGCCGGTCACGTTGTTGCTCGTCGCGCGTCGTGCGCTGCCGCCAGAGGCGCAGTGGGACCAAATGCTCTCTGCTGCGTCGCATGACCGGGTCGACGATGCTGACTCACAAGCGGCGCGCATCCGCGCAATACGCGACTTGCGCGGGCTCGGGGCTACGGTCGTACCATTTGCCTGCGACGTGGCCAAGCTGGCAGACGTCGGGCAGCTCATGGAAGCCGCGCGGGAGCAGTTCGGCGAGATCAACGGAGTTGTTCACGCGGCCGGCGTGCTCCGCGACCGGCTGGTGCGCAACCAGGGCGCCGACGACATCTGCGATGTGCTCAGGCCGAAGGTGCGCGGTACGTGGCTGCTCGATCAGGCTACATGGTCCGAACGGCTCGACTTCTTCGTCACGTTTTCTTCCGTAGCGGCCGTCGATGGTCAACTCGGCCAGGCGGCCTATGCCGCCGCCAATGCCTATCAGGATGCTTTCATCGCGGCACGGCAATCGAAGCACGGCCCCGTCGCCATGAGCCTAGCTTGGGGACCTTGGACTGGGACCGGCATGGCCGCCCGAACGTTCGATCCCGATGGCCTCCGGCGCGGCGGCATTGAGCCGATCACGCCAGCGATCGGTCGCTCGCTCTGGGGAGCCGCCTTGGCGTATCCCCGCCCGCACTGGATCGTCTCGGCGCGCAGCGCCTCCGAAATCGATGAAACCGAGACAGCGCGTCGCGCGCCGACGAAGCAGTTGGCGGGGCTGGCGCCGGTGGCAACGAGCGCCGAAGCAGGTGCAGACAATCTGTCGGCAGGCGAAAGGCGAGGCCTGAGGGTCTTTTTGCAGCAGCGTATGGCTGAGGCGCTCGGCCTTTCGCCGCAAGACGTTGCCGCCAAGACAAACTTCCAGGAACTCGGCCTTGACTCGATGCTCGCCGTCCGCGTGCAGCGCGGACTGGAGCAGGCGATCGGCACAAAGCTCGAACCAACGCTGCTTTTCGCGAATCCCACGATCGACGCGTTGGTCCAAGCTCTTTCTGCCGATCATGGCGCCGCGCTGCGACCACTGCTCGCCGGCGACGAATCGCGACAGCCGGGCGATCAAGCCGAAGCTGCAAGCAGGCACGAGCCGGACACCAAGTCAACGGCCGCCGCCATACATCCAGCGGTGGAGAGCCGGCGAGAGAAGGGCAATCCGAAGTCTGCGTCAGACAGCGCGATCGCAGTCATCTCTCTCGCCTGCCGCTTCCCGGGCGCCGACAGTCCCGAGGAGTTCTGGTCGAACCTTGTAGGCGGAGTCGACTCCATCCGCCCCGTTCCGCGCGGTCGCTGGCCAGAAGTGAGCCGCTCTGCACCGGACGTCCCGTCGGCAGAAGATCGCCGAACGTTCGCGCGGCTGGGCGGATTCCTAGAAGACGTGTCCCACTTCGATGCGGCATTCTTCGGCCTCTCGGCTCGCGAGGCGCGGCGCATGGACCCCCAGCAAAGGATGTTGCTGGAGTTGGTGTGGGAGCTGGTCGAGCGGGCCGGCTATCGGCCGGATGAGCTGCCGCGGACGGGCGTCTTCGTCGGCGCTTCGGCCGTCGAATATCTCGGCGTGTTGACCGCGGCCGGAGCTCATCTCGATCCGCACGCCGGGTCGGGAAACTCGCTCACGATGCTCGCCAATCGCATCTCGTACTTGTTCGACTGGCACGGCCCAAGCCTGGCGGTCGATACGGCCTGTTCTTCGTCGCTGGTTGCCGTGCACCTGGCCGTCGAGGCACTGGCCCGGGGCGAGGCCGATACGGCTGTCGCGGCGGGCGTCCATTTGATGCTCGGCCCCGGCGGCAATGTCATTTGTGGTCGTGCCGGCATGTTGGCCTCCGATGGACGGTGCAAGACTTTTGACCAGCACGCTGATGGCTACGTCCGCAGCGAGGGTCTTGGCGCCGTGCTCCTCAAGCCGCTCGCCGCCGCTGAGCGCGACGGCGACGACATCTGCGCCGTCATTCGAGCGACGGCCATCAACCACGACGGACATGGCAAGGTCGGGCTCACCGCGCCCAGCGTCGACGCGCAGCGCGACGTGCTGGCCGAGGCGTATCGCCGCGCAGAGCTCGACCCGCAGGACGTTGCCTACCTGGAAGCCCACGGCACCGGCACCGCCATGGGCGATCCCATCGAGATCCGCGCCCTGGACGACGTCTTTTCCGCACGGACCCCGCGTCGCGGTTATTGCGCCATCGGTTCAGTGAAATCGAACGTCGGGCACTTGGAGCCGGCGGCTGGCATCGCTGGGTTGCTGAAGACGATACTGGCCATGCGGCACGCGACACTGCCGCCCTCACTGCACGTGACTGCGCCCAATCGTGCGATTGCCTTTGAGCGCTCGCCGTTTTACGTCAACGACCGCGTCCGCCCCTGGCCCGAAACGGCCGGACCGACGTTCGCCGGCGTGAGCAGCTTTGGCTTCGGCGGCACGAACGTGCACCTCGTCTTGCAGTCGCATGCTCCGCGTCCCAAGAACCATCGAGCGAAACCGTCCCGCTGTTACATCCTGCCGCTCTCCGCGCGGAGCGAAGGCGCGCTGGCTGAGCTGGTTGACCGATATCTCTCGGCGGTCTCCCAACGGGAAGCGGGCCCTTTGCGAGACGCCTCGTTGGGCGACGTTTGTCTCACCGCCGGAGCCGGCCGAGTACACCATTCACATCGGATGGCCATCGTCGCGCGCGATTGGGATGAACTTGCGGCAGCGCTCGCGAAGGTGACCAAAGCAGATTTCGGAAACCGGGGGTCTGCGTCTTCAGACTCGCACTTGCCGGCCAACGTAACGGCGGGCGTTGCCGTTTCGCCGGGCACTGCCAGCCCTTTTGATGATCAGTCGTTGTCGACATCCTTGAGCAACCTGCCGGAGGCCGCCGCGGCGGCGCTTGGCGCGTGGTGTAGCGGTGAGCTGTTCGACGAGCAGATCGCGCCGCGTCTCGGCCAGATGCTCGGCGAACGCACAGATGTCGAAGACATCGAGCTAGCCATCGCGGCACTCGACCGTGCGGCTCACGTGCAACTGATGCATGTGCTCGCCGCGCTTTTCGTCCGAGGTGTCGAGATCAACTGGAGCGCCGTCGCACCCGGTTGCCAACGTGTGTTGCTTCCCACGACGCCGATGGAGCGCCGGCGCTACTGGATCGACGATGAACAAGCCGCGCCACAAGAGCGCGTTGCGGCTGCGAGCGAATCGACGGGTGTTGTCACCGAAGACGTGACCAGTTGGTTGCACGAGCCCGACTGGCAAAAGACCGCAATGCCGGCTTTCGACTTCAATCGAGTTCCGCCGGGACCCTGGCTCGTATTGGCCGATTCATGGGGCGTCGGCAACGCACTCGCAGCGCGCTTGCGCGGCGCGGGACGGGCGGTCGCAGTTGTTACTCGCGGACCACGGTTTCGCGTCTTCGATCGTGGCCGCGCTGAGTTGAATCCCGATTCGGCCGAAGACTTCGAGCGGCTGCAGTCGTGGCTTGGACAGACTGATCGCATGCCCGCGCACATCGTCCATCTGTGGGGATTGGCGTCGGCCGCTCATCTCCCCGCGGCAGATTCCCAAGATGGGCCAGATGTCGATGCTGCTCTCGAATCGCTCGTCGCCGGTTTGAGCGACGGCGCCGGCAGCCTACACCGGTTGTTGCGGGCACTCGCCGCAGACGCGACAGCGCGGCCTGAGCAACTCATCGTCGTTACAGCCGGGGCGCAGCATTGCACCGACGAACAACCGCACCACGACGCGGCGGGCGCGGCGCTGTGGGGTCTGCTCCGCGTTGCCGGCCGAGAAATCCACGGCCTGCGAACACGGGCCGTCGACCTTGATCCTGAGGCAATCGACAGTTCAGCCGCTGCGGACGTCGGCACAATCGCGGATACCGTGCTCGCCGAAACCTTGGTTTACGACGACCAACCGGAAGTCGCGTATCGCGGCGCAACGCGCTATTGCGCCGCTACGCGGTCGCTGCCTCCGGCCAGTTCAACAGTGCCGGGACTTCACCCAGGCGGCGTCTACCTTGTCACAGGTGGCACGAGTGGACTGGGGCTGGAACTCGCCCGTTGGCTCTGCGAGAAGTTCCAGGCCCATGTCGTGCTGACAACGCATCGCGAAGTGCCGCCGCGCGATCAGTGGGATTCGATCATTGCACGAGGTGATGCAGCGTCGTTCGCCGGCAAGCTGCGCATACTCTCGGAACTCGCCAGCAGTGGTGCGGACGTCTCAGTGGTGCAGGCGGACGTGTGCGATGCTGACGCGATGCAGCGCGTCGTCGGAGGCGTGATCGCGCAACATACGACGCTCGATGGCGTCTTTCATTTGGCCGGCGTTGCCGCTACGGGATTGCTCAAAGACACGAGCGACGAACGGTTCACGGCGGCCTTGCGGGCCAAAGCTCACGGTGCCGTCGTGCTCGACATGGTCACCCGTCGCGCGCGGCCGCGCTTCATGGTGCTTTACTCCTCACTGGCGGGGCGCTACGGCAACCTGTTCCAGGGCGCGTATTCGGCCGCCAACCGGTTCCTCGATACGTTCGCGTCTTGGCGACAACGGCAGGGCCTGCGCACCCTGGCCATCGATTGGCCCGTGTGGGCACAAGCCGGACGTGCTGCCGAAGGTGGCGAGCGCAGCAAACACCTCGTCGAGGCAACAACAACAGCGGCAACTGAAAGCCTGCCCCTTTCAACGCGCGACGGGCTGGAGATGCTCTCTCGCGCGCTGGCGAGTGACTCGTCGGAGATCATCGTCTCGCAGTCCGCGCGGTGCTCCGCAGAAACGACTGCTGCTTCAGATGCCAGCCAAACAACAGGCCCTGCAGCTCGTTCGATCCGGGCCGCCACTGCGGACGAGGTCGAAGACTTCCTCCGCGGTTTGCTGGCGGGCGCGCTGGAGACGGATGCCGAACAGATCAATGACCGGCAACCGCTCTGGGAGCTGGGCGTCGATTCGGTGATCGCGACCGAGCTGGCCGCGCAGATCAGCGCCGCCGTCGATCGTGACCTTTCGCGCACATTGTTGTTCGATCATCCCACGCTCGGCGAGCTTACCACGTGGCTGGTCGACGAAGCGCGGGTCGCACTACAAGCCGTGCGTGACAGTTCACAAGCCTCGACGTCTGATCTCGACAAGCAATCCGAAGAGACAGAAAACGTCGCAACATCATTCCTGAGCCCCGGGCGTGAGCCCGGGGATCGGCTCGCAGAACCGGAGGGCTTCTCGACTTCAACCGATCCGGGGGCTCACGCCCCCGGATCAGACTCTTTGGTGCACGGTAGAACTTCTGCGCCGCCTACTAGCGGTTCGGAGCCCATCGCCATCATCGGCATCGGGGGGCGCTTCCCGGGTGCGGACAGCCTCGACGACTACTGGCAGCAACTTCGCACAGGCTGCGACGGCGTCGATGAGCTGCCGGTCAGTCGACGCGAAGACGCCGCGGCCGCCACCGCCGTTGGCGAACCAGGCGCTGCCCGCGTCCCTCGCGGCGGTTTTCTGGATGACCTCGATCGCTTCGACCCAGAGCCGTTTCGCATCGCGCCGCGCGAGGCGGCCGAGATGCACCCCCAACAACGGTTGCTCTTAGAGGTGGTTTGGGAAACGCTCGAGTCGGCCGGTTACGCCGGCGACGCGCTGCGCGGGAGCAATACCGGTGTCTACGTTGCCGCCATGCCGATGGGGGCGCCGAGCGATGACGATGCCGCGGGGCGCTATGTCGGCACGGGCTACGCTCCAGCCATCGTTGCCAATCGACTGTCGTACTTCCTCGATTGGCATGGGCCGAGTCTCACGATCGACACCGCCTGCAGTTCTTCGCTGGTCGCGCTGCACCTGGCCGTGAAGAGCTTGCGGGGCGGCGAGTGCGCAGCCGCGCTGGTGGCCGGTGTGCAGGTTGGTCTGACGCCGGGTCACTATCGCGCGCTCGACCGACTGCAAGCGGCGTCGCCGCACGGCCGTTGTGGAACGTTCGATCGCATGGCCGACGGCTATGTGCCGGGCGAAGGCATCGGCGTCGCGCTGCTCAAACCGCTCAAGCGAGCCCTCGCCGACGGCGATCAGATCCACGGGGTGATTCGCGGAACAGCCGTCAATCATGGCGGTCAGGCCGCGGGACTGACGGTGCCGCGCGCCAGAGCACAAGCGGAGGTGCTGCATGCTGCCTGGCGCGATGCCGATATTCACCCCGATTCAATCGGCTACATTGAGGCGCACGGCACCGGTACCGCGCTGGGCGATCCCATCGAAGTCGACGGGCTGTCTCAAGCATTCGGCAGTGTCACGTCGCGGCGGCAGTTTTGCGCGCTAGGCAGCGTAAAGAGCAATCTGGGACACCTCGAAGCGGCCTCGGGGATGGCCAGCCTGATGAAAGTGCTCCTGGCCATGCGGGCCGGTGAGCTTCCGCCCAGCTTGCATCTGCACGAGCCCAATCCGCAGATCCGATTCGAGGCCAGCCCCTGTTTCGTCAGCGATCGTCTGCAGCCGTGGCCGCGAGACAATGGGCCGCGGCGGGCCGGGATCAGCGCCTTCGGATTTGGCGGCACCAACGCGCACGTCGTACTTGAAGAGTTGCTGTCACGCCCACAGTCAGCATCACAGAGCGAGGCCGCTGAACAGACCGAGTTGCTGCCGCTCTCGGCCGAATCACACGGCGCGCTGGCCGAGTTGGCGGATCGCGTTGCGGGGCATGTCAACAAACATTTCGTTGACCCCGTGGCTGACCTCTGCCACACGGCGCGATGTGGCCGCGCGGTGTTTAGGCATCGTTTGGCCGTCGTGGGCGCGGGGCGCGGGGCGCTTGGCGACGCGTTGATCGAAGTTGCCGTCGCCCTACGCGGCGGTAGCAACGAAACACGGTCTTCGACTTCCCCCCGATACCGTTCGGGCCGCACTGTCAGCGGCGCGACGTGGCACTTCGGTCAGCCGTCGCAAAAGCGGACCAAGGTGGCATGGCTCTTCACCGGGCAAGGCGCTCAGCATCCGGCCATGGGACGCGAACTCTACGCGGCCCAGCCTGTGTTTCGCGCCGCTATCGATCGCTGCGCCGGGCGCATCGACGACCGGTTAGCCGCGCCGCTGGTGGAACTGCTCACACGGGATGACCCGAGCATTGCCGACTTGTTGACGCAGACCGGCTGCACTCAGCCGGTAATGTTCAGCTTCGAGTACGCGCTCGCGCAGCTCTGGCTCCACTGGGGTGCGCGCCCGGATGCGGTTTTGGGTCATAGTCTGGGCGAATACGTGGCGGCCTGCATCGCCGGCGTTCTCACACTTGAGGATGCGCTCGAACTGGTAACCCGGCGCGGCCAACTCATGCAGGCATTGCCTGCCGGCGGGGCCATGGCGGCCGTCTTTACCTCCGCCGACCGAGCCGCGCCGATCATCGCGACCTTTGCCGGCGCGCTAGAGATCGCCGCCATCAACGGTCCCGAGAACATCGTCATCTCGGGCGATGCCGATGCGCTCGACGCGGCACTCGCGCAACTCGAACAGCAGGGCACTCGCGCACAGCGGCTCGATGTGTCGCACGCGTTTCACTCGCACCGTATGGAACCGATGCTCTCGGCGCTGCGCGACGCGGCGGCCTGCCATGAACATCGCGCTCCCGAGATTCCGCTGATACTCAATCGTACCGGAGCTCCAGCCGACGGCGCGTCACCGGTCGGCCCGGACTATTGGGTCGAGCATTCGCGCAGGACCGTACGCTTCGCGGAAGGCGTGCAAAGCCTGGTTTGCGCCGGGTGCGAGGTGTTCCTGGAGATCGGTCCTCGTCCAACGCTCACTCAGTTGGCCCGGCGTGTCGTGGGAGGTTCACCGTTGGCGCTGTTGCCGTCATTGGCGCCGCATCAACCTTCTCGCCGGTCACTGCAAGAGGCAGCGGCTGCGCTATTCGTCCGTGGCGCGGCGATCGATCTTTCGGTCATCGATTCGCACCGCGAATTCCGCCGCGTAGCGCTACCAACCTATCCTTTCCAACGCATTCGACTTCGTCCCGAAAGACCCGCTCCAGCGCCGAGCGCGGCGAGCACAGATGAGTTGGTGAGCGCATCGAAGGCCGAAGTCGACCGCTTCCTGTGGCGGCGCGTCTGGGAGCCCACGCCACTTGGCTCAGCGGCGGTACCGGTCTCGGGCACGTGGTTGGTCGTGCACGATCAACAGGGCGTGGCTATCGAGCTGGCTGAAAAGTTGCAGGCCGCCGGTTGCAAGGCGATCCACGTTCATCCAACTCGTCCGTTCGATGGCTTGCACGACAGCTCCTGCCACATTGAACCCGGTGAAGCGCGGCAATGGGCCGATCTGCTTGCGGCGGTGTCGCAAGAGTTTGGCACTCTCGACGGCATTGCGTATTTGCCGGCGCTCGATGCGGCCAACGGAATCGAACCATCCACATCCGTCCTCGAAGCGAATCTTCGCGCGGGTTGGTTTGCGGTGCACGGCTTGGTGCAGTCGTTGGCCACACAAGGATCGTCTGACACCCTGCGACTGCTGGTCGCGACGATGGCTGCGCACCCGGTCGGCGACATGGACGAGGTCGTTGTGCCGAGTTCGACGTCGCTCTGCACGCTCACCCGCGTGATCACTGAAGAGCTCCCATCCACTGCGGCCCGCGCAGTCGACTTCCAGGCAAAGATGTTCTCTCCGGAAGCCGCTGCGGAATGCCTGTGGCGGGAGCTGCACGATGGTTCGGGCGCGCGCGAAGTGGTTTATCGCGATGATCAGCGTCTAACCGCGCGGCTCGAGCGCTGGCCGGGTCCCTTTGCGCCAGTCGATCGCCTGCCGGTCCGCTCCGGCGGCGTGTATTTGATCACCGGCGGCACGGGCGATGTGGGTCGAGCGCTGTCCGGTTGGCTTGCCGATCACGGCGCCGAGGTGATTGTACTCGCCGCGCGCAACGTCCAGTCGGACCACCGCAGCGACGAGTTGACGCAACTCGCAAGCCGCGCGAAGTTCGATCTTCGTGCGATCGATGTAGGCGATCCACAGGCTGTAGCTCAACTCGTCGAGCAGATTCTCGGCAGGTACGGTCGTCTCGATGGGGTGATTCACGCCGCCGGCGTGCTCGACGACACCACGCTGTGGAGGCAAAGTCGCGAGGGTATCGAGGCCATCGTCGGGCCCAAGCTGCGCGGCGCGTGGGCCCTGGATCAGGCCCTCGGTCGACGTCCGCTCGACTTCTTTATTCTTTGCTCCTCGATGTCCGCACTGCTCGGCGGCGCCGGACATGCCAACTACGCAGCGGCAAATGCCTATCTCGATGCGCTGGCCCACGACCGGCATCGTCGCGGCCTGGCGGCACTGTCGATCAACTGGGGCGCGTGGGGCCAGACGACGGCGGGTTCGCTGCCCCATTATCGACAGGCTATGGCAGTCAGCGGTGTGCGGCCTCTTTCGAACGCAGAGTCGCTCGCGGCGCTCCAGTGCGCACTTGCTAGCGACCTTCCGCAACTGGGCATCATCGATCTGACACAGCCTCCCGGCGATCGAACAGCAAATGGGCAGCGAGTCGCTGCACTCGCGGATGCCGCCGAAACTGCCGCCACCGCGCACCGCGATGGACTGTTAACGTCCCTGAGACCGCTAGAAGGGCTCGATGATCGGTTCGATCGGCTCTGCGCATCGTATGTCGCCGCCACGGTACAGCGTGCCTTGGGAAGCCGCCGTCAGCGAGTAGCGTTCACCGGGCAAGATGTGAGCGAGGCACTAGAGCTTCATCCTCGGTACGCCAAACTGCTGCCGCAGCTTCTGCGGATACTCGTTGTCGACGGCGCGTTGCGCGAAACCACCTCGGGAGTTTACGAACCGGCGCCATCGCTCGCGGAACTGGCCGCGGCGACCGAGCGAATCGAGGAGGAGGCCGCATCGCAATATCCAGCGGCCCGGCCGCAACTGGAACTGCTCATGCGCTGCGGACGCGCGCTGGGCGATATCCTGGCAGGCCACCGAGACGCTGTCGAACTTTTGTTCCCCGGCGGCGACACGAGCGCCGCCGCCGCGTTGTACGAAGACAGCCCCGCGCCTCGCTGGATGGCGCAGCTCGCCGCCGGGGCGGTGGCCCACTATGCAGAAGAAGGAATATCAACGCAGCCGCTGCGAGTGCTAGAGATCGGCGGCGGAACTGGAGGCACCACAAGACATCTGCTGCCTGCCTTGCCGGCGGGTGCAGAATACACCTTTACCGATGTCTCGCCCACGTTTGTAGGCAGCGCGCAACGCTGGTTGCCAGAGGAGGCATGTAAACGCGCGCGAGTGCTCGACATCGAGCGGTTGCCAACCGAGCAGGGATTCGACGCGCAGTCGTGCGACGTCGTCGTCGCTGCGAACGTCCTCCACGCGACGGCCGATCTGCGGGCGGCCCTGACCCACGTCCGCAGCCTCCTCGCCCCAGGAGGCATGCTGCTGTTGGTCGAAGCAACGCAGTCCGTCCGCTACGGGCTGCTGACGTTCGCTCTCACGCCGGGCTGGTGGCGATTCAAAGATCACGAGCTGCGCACCGCAGGGCCGCTGCTGTCGCGCGATGAGTGGGTCGCGCTTTTGGGGCAGAGCGGATTCGTCGCCGCCACGGCATTGCCGCGCGACCCCGACGACCAGGCCCGCAGCGACCAGTCACTGATCATCGCGCTGGCCAACGACGAGTTGCCGCCGAGCGCCGCGCGCGAAGTTGCGCCTGCCGCAGATGAGACGTCCGCGCCTGCGCCCGAAGCCAGACGCGCGCGGACAAGTGTGACAACGAGCGAAACCGACGATGAGCTTGTCTACCGCGTGCAGGACGCCCTGTGTGAAATCCTCGGCGCGGTGCTGCAGCGCGCGCCCGGCGACGTCGACATCGAGCGTAGCTTCCAGGACCAAGGTCTCGACTCGCTGATGGCGCTCGACGCACTGCGAATGATCGCCGGGCGATTCGGCGTCGAAACGCTCACGCCACCAACACTGTTCGCCCATCCGAGCGTCGAAGAGTTGGCCGAGCATCTTGTCGCAGAGTTCGCCGACCAACTGCATGGCCGGATCACCGACACGCCGTACTCAGACGAGCAAGTCTCCACAGCGCCCGCGCAGAAACCAACCACAGCCGAGGCCACTGCAACGGAGCCTGCGCAGAATCTCTCCCCGCGCCCCGCGCAACCGTTGACCACCAGCCACGATGAGGCGCACGCGCACGACATGGCCCAACAGGGGCGTGCCATCGCCGTCGTCGGCTACGCGGGCCGATTCCCAGGCGCGCCCGACGCTCGGTCGTTTTGGCAACTATTGGATGAAGGTCGCGATGCCGTAGGCCCGATTCCGGAAGCCCGGCTGGCGCCTCTGTCGGACGCCCATCGCGAAGCGCTCGCGCAATTGCCCACCGGAGTTCCGCAGGGTGGTTTTCTCGACGACGTCGGTAGCTTCGACCCGTGGTACTTCCACCTTTCGCCGGCCGAAGCCGAGGCCATGGACCCCCGGCAGCGCTTGTTCCTGCAAGTTGCCTACACGGCGCTCGAACACGCCGGCTATGGCGGGCGCGCGCTGGCCGGTACCCGCACGGGAGTGTTCGTGGGCGTCAACTCCGACGTACCCGTGATCGAAAGCGGCGACGAGGAGACGGCGCTTTCCGCAACTGCTGCCAACAACGCCGTGTTAGCCAGCCGGCTGGCGTACTTCCTCGATTTGCACGGACCCTGCCTGCCGGTCGATACGGCCTGCTCTTCTTCGCTGTTGGCCATCCAGCTCGCGCTCAGCAGCCTGCGCGATCGACAGTGCGACTATGCTGTGGCCGGAGGCGTTCATCTGAATCTTTCGCTGGCCAACTTCGGCATGTTTGCTCGGCTTGGCGCACTAGCACGCGGCGGGCGGTGCCGACCCTTTGCCGCCAGCGCTGATGGTTTCGTACCCAGCGAGGGAGTCGGAGCCGTCGTCCTGCGACGACTCGAAGACGCACTTGCCGAAGGCGATCACATCGCCGGCGTCATTCTCGGCGCCGCGGTCAACAACGACGGCCGCACCAACGGGCTTACCGCGCCCAACCCGCATGCGCAAGCCGATGTGATCCGCGCCGCTTGGGCCGACGCAGGTATCGATCCGACGACGCTCTCGTTCATCGAAGCGCACGGCACGGGCACCGCCTTGGGCGACCCCATCGAGATCGAAGCGCTCGACGCAGCGTTTCGAGCGGCAACTTCCGAACGACAGTTCTGCGGCATCGGCTCGGTGAAGTCGAACCTGGGTCACTGCGAAACCGCGGCCGGCATGGCCTCGCTCATCAAAGTCCTGCTCTCTCTCGAACATGGCCGGCTGCCGGCCACGCTCCACATCGACGCGCCCAATCCACATCTCTCGCTTGAATCGACGGCCCTCTCGCTGGTCGATCAACGCCGCGAGTGGAAGACCGACGTGCCGCGCCGCGCCGGCGTCAGCGGCTTCGGCTTTAGCGGCACCAATGTGCACCTGGTCGTTGAAGAAGCACCGCAACCCGCCCCGCGAACGGGCACCCAGCCGGCGCACGCCTGTCCGCTGCCGCTCTCCGCGCGAACGCCCGAGGAACTCCGCGAGCTGACGACGCTATACCGTGACAGCCTCCAAGACGCTGAATCGTTTGGTGGCGAACACGCGAACGAATCGAGCGATGCCTATGATGTTTGCTATACGTCGGCGACCGGTCGCTGGCCGCTGCGGCATCGGCTCGTGGTCCTCGCACGCGATCTCCAGGAACTTGTCCGGCTGCTAACGAAAGCCGTCGAGCGACTCAACAACTCAGGGGCTTCGCCCGGCGACGCGCGAATCTGGATCGGCCCGCCGGCCGTCGACGCTGATTTGGCCGATCGGCTATCGGCTATTCGGGAGGAATGCGCCGCTTTGCCAGCAGGTGCACGGCAGCAGATTAGCAACTGGTGCCGCGGCGGCGTTTGGCAACAGCGCGTGGCCCATCAACTCGAATTGGCACGCTCTGGCGCCTCAGAGGCAGCGAACGCCGCGAGAGAGCAACGCCCACACGGCGTCGAAGATCATAGCCGTGTCGCCGGTATCGTGGCGCAACTCTTCACGCTCGGAGTGGACATCGACTGGCGGCGCTACTTTGCCGACACGCGCGACCGTCCCTTGCGTCGTGTGCCGCTACCGACGTATCCGTTCGCGCTCCGCAGCATGTCGCGATCCGTCTCCACCTCGAGCGCGCCACGCGAGCAGTTGGGCTTCGACCGCGACGTGGAGCTCGTCGAGCGCGCCCGCAAATGCATGTTCCGTATTCAATGGGAACCGCAGCGCGAGACGGCTAGCGGAACCGATTCGCACGATCGTGGCAAGCTGGCTCCGCCCCGAGTCGGTCGCTGGCTGCTCCTCGATCGCGGCACTCTGCTCGGCGAAGAGCTAAGGCGTCGACTGGAGGCGTCCGGCTGCGAGGTCATCGTGGTCGACGTCGGGGCCCGCAGCGCTCGACTCGACGCACGACGCTGGCAGGTCCGTCCGAACGTGGCAGAGGATTTCCGCGAACTGCTCGCTCATTTCGAGGCTGGCAGTTCGCCCCTACGCGGCATCGCCCACGCATGGTCGCTCTCAACACCCACGCCCGAGGAACGGCGGCCCGAAAACCTGGAGCCGCTGCTCGATACCGGCTTCACTTCGCTCTTTCACTTGGCCCAGGAATTCGGTGCAAGCCGGCTGGGCAACGACATCGAGTTGCTGCTGCTGACGTCAGGCGCGCAAAGCGCGGGCGCTGCAACTCTCGATCCTGCACAGTCGACCGCGGCAGCGCTGGCTCAAATGTTGCCGCAGGCGATGAAGGGATTGCGGGTCCACGCGATCGACGTCGCCGCCGACATTCCGGCGGAACAAGCGGCCGAATTGATTCTGGCCGAAAGCAATCGACGCGTCGGTGATGTCGAAATCGCCGTCTCTGGACGGCAACTATATGAGCGCACGCTAAAGCACGCCGGATTGTCGCACGCTCCCTGGCTACCCACCGCCGGCGAGGTCTATCTCGTCACGGGCGGCACCGGCGGCATCGGGCGGCAACTCTGCGAGTGGCTCGCATCGACGCCGGGCGTTCAAGTCGTGATCGTTGGGCGAACGCAGCTCAACCTCGACGACGAAGGGTCTGTCGAAACGATGGTCGACAGCGAGGCCGCGCGGCGCGATACGCAACAGTGGCGCAATCAATTGCAGGCCGACGGAGCGGCGGTCCACTATCTCGCCGCCGATGTCGCCAAGTCCACGGACGTTGATCGCTTAGCAGAGTGGCTGGCGCAGGAGTTTGGCCGTCTCGATGGCATCTTTCACGCTGCCGGCATCATCGATCACGAGCAACTCGCGCTGCGCAGCAAGACATCGGCATCCATCCGTCGCGTGATGGCGCCTAAGATCGAAGGCAGCCTGCATATGGGCCGGCTTGCCGATCGATTCGGCGATCCACCGGTCGTCCTATTCTCGTCGATCAGCTCGCTGGTGGGCGTGCTTGGTGCCTCGCAGGTCGACTACGCCTGCGCCTGCCGTTTCCAAACCGCCTGGGCCGCCGCACGTCGTGCGGCGGGCCACCGCTCCATTTCGCTCATCCTCGGAGAATGGGCTTCAGCCGGCATGCTCACCCATGGGGGCGCTGGTCCTGTTGTGAGGGGGCTGGGCATCGAACCCCTCGACGAACAAACCGCGCTGGCTGCCCTCCGCCTGGCGATGGCCGCCGGCAATGACGACTACGTGATACTCAACGGCCAGAGTCAGCGTTTTGCAGCCGAGCGATTCTTCCAGTTGGCAGCGCAGCTTGGCGAGCAGACCAACACGCAGGCGTCAGGCGCTGGCGAGACTTCTCCCGCCAGTGCGTTCGAAAACGCGATCAGCGAACCGCCGACAACCTCAGGCGATGCTCGTCGCCTCGAAAAGCAGCTCGTCGACTACCTCCGTGAGTTCCTTGCCTCGTCGCTCAAAGCCCAGGTGGCCGAGATCGATCCTGCGGCCAACTTCATGGAGCTGGGCTTCGATTCGATTCTGGCCGTGCAACTCGCCCAGCATTTGCAAAGGGAACTCGGCATCGCAGTCGACGCCACGGCCCTTTTCCGCCACCCGTCGCTTGACGCCTTTGCACACTCACTCATCGCAACGCACGGCGACGCGATCGCCAACTCCGGACGACTTGCGCTGAGTGCTGATGCTACGAACTCAACACCCCCTGCGAAATCTACTCTGAGCCCCGGGCGTGAGCCTGCGGATCGGCCGGAGTGGCCATGCAATCGAGCTATTCCAACCGACCCCGGGGCTCACGACCCCGGCTCAGAAACGCCAGCGCCGTCGACCAGCCCGCCAGCACACGCCGCGGACTACAGCGTCGCTGCACCCATCGCCATCGTCGGCGTGGCGTGTCGCTTCCCGGGCGCCGATTCGTTGGCAGCCTACGGCGAACTGCTGCGCGACGGCGTCGACGCCACACGGCCCCTACCCCACGAACGCATCGCCGACCTGGTCGGTCCGCGGGCCGCCCAATCGTTCACGGCCGATCGCGTCCCACGCGGTGGTTTCCTCGCAGACGTCGCGTCGTTCGACGCGGGTGTGTTCCAGCTTTCCACCCGCGAAGCCCGCCTCATGGACCCGCAGCAGCGGCTGATGTTGGAAGTAGCCTGGGAAGCGCTCGAGTGCGCCGGCTACGCGAATCCACGCACAGCGCCTACTCGCGCGGGCGTCTATCTCGGGATCAGCACAAGCGACTATGTGAAGCTGCTCGCGGACGGCGCCGACCGGGGCGATCCGCACGCCCGCACCGGCAGCGCGTTGTCGATGTTGGCCAATCGCGTTTCCTACCTGCTCGACTTGCAGGGCCCCAGTCTCTCGGTCGACACCGCCTGTAGCTCATCGCTGGTCGCGCTGCATTTGGCCTGCCAAAGCCTGCAATGCGGTGAGACTGATATCGCGCTGGCCGGGGGCGTGCACGTCGTGTTGAGCCTGGAAGGGTACGAGCTGCTCGCCGGCGAAGGAGTCCTGGCCGCCGACGGACGCTCGAAGAGCTTCGACGATCGCGCCGACGGCTTTGCCCGCGGTGAAGGCGCTGCGGTCGTTGTGCTCAAACCACTCGCCGCCGCACTGCGAGATGGCGACACCGTCTGGGGTGTGATTGAAGGAACGGCCGTCAACAACGACGGCCACGACAAGGCCGCGTTGGCCGCCCCCAATCCGCTTGCCCAGGCCGCCGTGATCCACGCAGCACTCGGACGCGCACAAGTTACTCCCGCAGACATCGGCTATCTGGAAGCTCACGGCACCGGCACCGCGCTGGGCGATCCCATCGAGATCGACGGGCTCTGCGAAGTGTACGGGCCGCACGCGCCGGCAGGGCGTTGCGGGCTGGGCACGGCCAAGACCAACGTCGGTCATCTGGAAGCCGCCGCCGGCATGGCCGGTTTGTTGCGGGCTCTGTTGGCCGTCCGCGAGGGAGTCCTCTTCCCGACGCTCAATCTCCAGGTTCCCAATCGTCACCTGCGATTTGAGTCGAGCCCCTTCTACATCAACGATCGTCTCCGCGACTGGCCAGCGAGCGCCGCTGTTCCCCGCCGGGCCGGTATCAGCAGCTTCGGCTTTGGCGGCACCAACGCGCACGTCATCGTGCGCGAACCGCCGCAGCCGCATGCGATTAACCGGCCCGAACCTTTGGCCTACGCTCTGACCGTCAGCGCCCGCTCGCGCAGTGCGCTAGCCGCGCAGGCCGACCGCTTCGCCAATCACATCGAATCCAAAACGAACCAATCGCTGGCCGATGTCTGTTTCACCGCCAACAACGGCCGCCCCCCACTAAGACACCGCGCGGTGATCTGCGCAGCCGGGCGAGAAGCACTCGTCGACCAGCTACGACGCTTGGCAGACAAACTCCGCGCTGGGCACATGCAAGGAAAAGACTCCCCTGTCCTCTACGGCGATGCGCGCGACGACGATGCCCAAGACGCTTTCGTCCGTCGACTGAAGGCCAACGATGGCTTTCCTGAGGACCCTGACGTCTATCGACTTGTTGCGGCCGCCTGCCCGCAGCCGCACTGGCGCGAACTTGTAGGTGGTGTGTTGGCCGACACAGGTGTCGAGCCGACACGGTCAACGAGCAAGCAGCTTGAGAGGCTGGCTCCGGAACAACTTCGCCGCGCGCGGCAACTCGCCGCCGAATTGTTCGTCGTCGGCGCCGACATCGATTGGTGCGTCTTCGACGATCAGCCACGGCGGCGCGTCCCGCTCCCAACGTATCCCTTCGAGCGCATCCGGCTCTGGGTCGACCCGCCGGATGAAGCCGAACCGAACGAAACACCCGCGACCGAGTATGCCCGAAGCGCCGACGCTGAATCGACAGCCGCAGTGCAGGTTCCACCCGACTGGTTCCATGAAGTCGTATGGGAGCCGGTCGATGATGCACTGCGCCACGATCGCAATCGGGAGATACCCGTCGGCACGTGGCTCGTGCTCGCCGATGAGCTGGGCGTTGCCGCCGGTCTCGCATCGCGGTTGCGAGGCGCAGGCTGCGAGGCGATCGAAGTCCGCAGCGGCCGCAGCTACCGACGTTTGGCTTCGGGCGCATACGTAGTCAATCCAGAAGAGCCGCAGCACTACGCGCGGCTGTTGGACGATGTCGCGAGCGACTCTACGCCGCTCGCCGGGATCGTGCATCTCTGGACGCTCACGCAGTCGCAGGATGCAGAATCGCGCCATCGCCAACCCAATGAAGCCACGCTCACCGCACACCTGGCCGACGGCGTCGAAAGCCTCTTCCAACTCACCCGGCAACTCCCCCTACGAGGCGGCGGCGACGATGTGGCGGCACCCATCGAGCTCTGCGTCGCCACGTCCAACGCCTACGCGGTGGGTAAGCAACAGCAACCCGTCATTGCTGCCCACGCGATGTTGGGCGCCATGTTGGGCTCCATCGCACAAGAGAATCAGGTGCGTGGCTGCCTGATCGACTTGGCCCCGGAGGAAGCGAGCACTTCTCAGCTCGTCGACGCCATCTATGCTCGACTTGCATCGACCGATGCAACGCCTCGTTGGACGATCCGCGGCGACGCCATCTACCGGCCGATCGTGCAGCCAGTCGTCGAACCGCTCGGCGACCAGCCAAACATAGTTGGGCGCGCCGGCGGCGTGTACCTCATCACAGGCGGCCTCGGCCACCTCGGCTTGCAGATTGCCGCAGAGTTAGCCCGACACGGCAGTTCCTCTGATCCCGTGCGGCTGATCTTGGCCTCGCGCGAAGCCCTACCCGACGAGCATCGTTGGCCCGAGTTACTCGCCGCTGCAACTACCGGCGATGCCGACATGGGCACAGCAACCGCTGCGGCGCAGGGATTGGCGTCTCGCATTCGTGGGGTTCTGCGCCTCCGCGAACTGGGTGCCGAGGTCTGGCCGGTTGCGTGCGATGTATCGGATACAGACGCCGTCGCCGAGTTGATCGAGCGCATTGACGCTCGTTACGGCCATCTCGACGGCGTTGTGCACGCCGCCGGCGTCCTCCGCGACGGCATGCTCTGGAACCGTAGTCTCGACGACATCCGCGACGTTTTCCGCCCGAAGGTGCAAGGTGCCTGGGCGCTCGACGGGGCATTGGCCGATCGAGATCTCGACTTCTTTGTGCTCTGCTCGTCAACAGCGTCGCTAGCGCCCCTTCCCGGTCAAGCGGCATACGCCGCAGCGAGTGCTTACCTCGATGGCTTGGCGCATCGGCGCCGCGCGATCGACGGAAGAAGCGCCCTCTCCATCAACTGGGGTTTTTGGGGCGAGTCGCCCGCGGCCTCCGACCCGCACTACCGCGACTTTGTGCAATCCCGCGGCGTGCAGCCCATCAGCAACGCACAAGGCGTCGCTGCCTTTAGACGCGCCGTGGCCAGCGGCCGAACTCAGTTGGCCATCTTTCCGCCGCACGACCACGCTCGGCCGGCTTTCACCGCCCACGAGCGCGGGGCAGTCGACACGACACCTTCGGATGTCGGTTCGCGCGCAGACGAAAGAGAACATCAACGCGAATGGGCCGATCTGCAGGCGCGTCTCAACGAAGCTTGCGACCGCGCTGCGACGCCGCTCCGCACTCAACTTCCCGAGTTGGCCGCCCAAGGCGAGTTGCTGGACGAGCTGAGCCTCCGCTGCGCCGCCGCAGCTTTTGTACAGGTCGGGTTGTTTCGTGTCGTCGAGCTGACCCGTTGGGACCGCATTATCGAGCAACTCAAACCACACGACCGTTTCCTCCCGCTCGTTCGCACGCTGCTCGCCAGGCTCACCGATGCTGGCTTGTTGACAAACGAAGGGGATGCCTGGTCACTCACAACTCAGTTGCCGCAGCCCGTCGACGACGTGCAGTGGCAAGAGACTTACCGAGGACAACCGGCCATCGGCCCGCAACTCGAGCTGCTCTCCCGCACAGGATCGCAGTTGGTCGACATACTGACCGGCAGCGTCGATCCGCTCAGCCTGCTTTTCCCCGATGGCGCGACGCGACTGGCAGAAGCAGTCAACGCGGATACACCCGCTGCGCGGTTCTACAACGACCTGGCCGCTGCTGCGCTGCGAGCGATGCTTGACGAACCAGACGCATCAACCCACCGATCCATCCTCGAAGTCGGCGCAGGTACCGGCGGCATGTCCGCCACGCTGTTGCCGATTGCCGCACGGGCGCGTGCCGCATACGTCTACACCGACATCTCCGACGCCTTCGTGAAACGCGCCGCACGTCGTTTCCGGAGCTACGACTCAGTCGAGTACCGGACCCTCGACATCGAGCAAGCTCCCGCTTCTCAAGGTTTCGCCGTCCGTGACTACGATGTCGTCATCGCTGCCAATGTGCTGCACGCCACACGCCACATTGAAGAGACCATCCAGAACGTTCGCTCGCTCGTCGCTCCCGGCGGACATCTGCTCCTGCTGGAAACCACAGCCGCCGATTTCTGGGTCGAGTTGACCTTTGGGCTCACTGAAGGTTGGTGGCGGTTCGCTGGCGATCCGCTTCGCGACCAATCGCCACTGCTCGGAGTGGAGGGTTGGACGCAATTGTTGAAGCGCTCCGGCTTCGACCAGGTGGCCGCCCTTCCGCACAAGACGCCCGGTTTGGAACAGATCGGTCAGCATCTGTTCGTTGCCCGTTGCAGCGATGCGCCATTCCACAGCCGTGGAACCCATCGATCAATCGCGCAAAGCGACCGACGCGTTTCCCCGGCGTGGCAATCCAAGGCGAACGCCGTGCTGCCCGCGTCTCGGGCCCTCGTGGTAGCCGTCGAAGAGCGTATTGCCGCTGCCTTGGCCGGCGCACTGCGAGTGACTGTTGATCAGATCGATCGGCGTGAATCGTTCCAAGAGCTGGGTTTGGATTCGTTGTTGGCTTTGGAGTTGGTGGGTCGGTTGCGGGATG
>CALKYM010000091.1 GCA_938003525.1 uncultured Planctomycetales bacterium
CGGACGGCGAATTCGACAAACGGCAGATCACCGATGCGCTGCTCGAGATCGTCACGGCTGCTGGCTATCGCCCTGCCAAACCACGGGTTCTTGCGCAGCGGCTTGGCGTGGCGAAAGCGTTCGGGCGTGACTTCAAGAAGCTGGTCAAAGAATTGGTGAAAGCGGGGCGGCTGGCCTACGGCAGCCAGCACTTGATCGAGCCGCCGGGCGCCAAGAGCGATCGTCTGGTAGGCATCTACCGTCGCAAGCCCGAGGGCTACGGCTTCGTGACTCCTCGCGGCGCCGAGCCGCGCGATGAAGTCTCGCAGGACATCTACATCGCGCCCGACATGAGCCGCGATGCGGCCAATGGCGATACGGTCGCGGTCCGCGTGCGCAAGGCGCGCGGTCGTCGCGGGCTGCGGCAAGGCGAAATCATCGAGATCATCGAGCGGGAGACGCATCAGTTCGTCGGCACGTACTTCGAAGCGGCCGGATCGGGATTCGTGCAGGTCGATGGCGGGTTGTTCACCCAGGCCATCCTCGTCGGCGATCCCGGCGCTAAGGGCGCCAAAGCGGGCGACAAGGTCGTCTTCGAGATGGCCCGCTTCCCCACGCACATCCATGACGGCGAAGGGGTGCTGACCGAAGTGTTGGGTCCGGCGGGCGCGCCGGGAGTCGACACTCTGGCCATCGTCCGCGAATTCAACCTGCCCGACGAGTTTGCCGAAGACGCCCTGGAGGAAGCGCGCGAGCAGACCGAGGCCTTCGACGAGACGATCGCCCCAGGCCGCCGGGATTTCACGTCGGAAACGGTGATCACAATCGATCCCGAGGATGCCCGGGACTTCGATGACGCGATTTCGCTGAAGCGCAGCAAAAATGGCCACTGGCTGCTGGGCGTCCACATCGCCGATGTATCCCATTTTGTACGGCCGCGAACCGCGCTCGATCGAGAAGCCCGGGCGCGGGCCACCAGCGTCTATCTGCCCGATCGTGTGTTGCCCATGCTGCCGGAGTTGATCTCCAACGGGCTGGCGAGCCTGCAGCCGGAGCGGGTGCGCTACACGAAGACCGCCTTGATCGAGCTGACCGCCGACGGCGCGCTGGTGGGGGCCGACCTGGTCTCCGGCGCGATTCGCAGCGCGCGTCGGTTCACTTACGAAGAAGTCGACTCGTTTCTCGCCGATCGCGCAGCGTGGAAGAAGAAGCTCAAGCCGGATGTGTTCGCGCTGCTCGCGCGAATGCACGAGCTGGCGATGATGCTCCGGCGGCGGCGCTTCGTGCGCGGCTCGCTCGAATTATCGATGCCCGAGGTGCGGGTCACGCTCGATCGGGACGGTCGCGTGACCGGCGCCCAGCGGGTCGCGCACACCGAGAGCCACCAGATCATTGAAGAGTTCATGCTGGCGGCCAACGAAGCGGTGGCTCAGACACTGCACGAAAAAGAGGTCGCCTTCCTGCGCCGTGTACACGGGGCTCCCGAGCCGCGCAAGCTGAAAGCACTGACGGAGTTTGTCAAAGAGTTGGGGTACGACGTCGCCAGCCTGGAGAGCCGCTTCGAGTTGCAGTCGCTGCTCGATCGGGTGCAGGGCGAACCGGCCGAGTACGCGGTGAACTATGCCGTGCTCCGCAGTATGCAGCGGGCCATCTACAGTCCGGAGGAAGAAGGGCACTACGCGCTGGCCAGCGAGTGCTACTGCCACTTCACCTCGCCGATTCGACGTTACCCCGATCTGACGGTCCACCGACTGATCGACGTGCTGGCTGCCGGGACGCATCCCGAGCAACACTTCGGCGAGTTACTGACGCTGGGCGAACATTGCTCGCAGCGCGAACGACGCGCCGAAGCAGCCGAGCGCGAGCTGACCAAAATCAAACTCTTGCACTATCTGGCAGACCGCATCGGCGATGAGATGGAGGCGGTCGTCACGGGCGTCGAGCAGTTCGGCCTGTTCGTGCAGGGAGTTCATCTCCCGGCAGAAGGCTTGATTCATATCAGTTCGCTCGACGACGACTACTACAACTTCGATCGCACGACGCGCGCGCTGGTGGGTCACCGCGCCGGCAACGAGTATCGGCTGGGCGACGCCTTACGGGTGGTGGTGGCGCACGTCGATTTGGAACGCCGCGAACTGGACTTTCGCTGCGTGGGAAGGATCTCGCTGCCGACCAAAAAGCGTCGAGGCTCGAAACGACCGCCGCGCGGATCGTCGTCAGCCTCCAAGAGGACGACAGCCGCCAAGAAAAAAGGGGCGGCGAAAAAGAAGGCAGGCCGCGTTAAACGCAAGGCGGTGAAGAAACGAAAGAAACGCCGCTAACTGCGATCAGGCCAGGCAGAGCAGGGCATCGCCGCCACGCGGACTCGAAATCCGCGACCGTGAGCGAAGTCGACCAACCCCCTGGCGAGCGACGCCACGACCCCTACAATACAGCGCGTAGCGCGGAGTTCGCTCCGCTTGGCATCTCGGGCCGCCCACTCACACGATGTGAAGGGCATCTCTACTTCCCAAAGGGAATGCGCAGCGCTCTGCGCGGCCGGCGACCGCATGATTGGCACACTCGTACAGACCCCGCTCTACCAGTGGCACGTCGATCACGGAGCGCGGATGGTCGAGTTCGCCGGCTACTCGATGCCCATCGTCTACACTTCGATCGTCGCCGAACACACTGCTACGCGAACGGCGGCCACGTTCTTCGACATCTCTCACATGGGCCGGCTGCGTTTCGACGGCCCCGACGCGGCCCGCTTTGTCGACCACTTGGTCACACGCCGCACGGCGGACATGCCGGCCGGACGCGTGCGCTACGCGCTGGTAACCAACGAAGAGGGCGGCGTGCTCGACGACGTGCTGGTTTATCACCTGCGCGACGGTGCACACGCTTCGTACCGCCTGCTGGTGGTCAACGCGAGCAACCACGACAAGATCGCACGCTGGGTCGACGTGCACCGTCGCCGCTTCGACGGTCAGGTGGAAGTCTCCGACCTGACGAACTCCTGGTCGATGCTGGCCGTGCAGGGGCCCAACGCAGCCGAGTTACTGGCGTCGCTCGTCGACTGTGATCTTGCATCGCTCCATTACTACACGGCCGCCGAAACACGAATAGCCGGTAAGGGTGGAGTGATTAGCCGGACCGGGTACACCGGCGAAGACGGCTTCGAGCTGATCGTCGGCGCGAATGCAGTGGTCGACGTCGCAAAGTCGCTGATGGAGGCCGGCAAGAACCTGGGCATCGTGCCCGCCGGACTTGGTTGCCGCGACACGTTGCGGCTCGAAGCCGGGATGCCGCTCTACGGTCATGAATTGGCCGAAGAGATCAATCCATTGCAGGCCGGCTTGGAGTTCGCCGTCGCGCTCGATAAGCCGGAGTTCATCGGTCGCGACGCTCTGGTCGCAGCCAGCGAGCGCACCGACGTACCCGTTCGTGTCGGAGTTGAGCTCAGTGGTCGCCGTATCCCACGCGAGGGAGCGGAAGTCTTTTTGCCCGCGGGCGCGTCTCCCATCGGCGGCGTCACCAGCGGGACGTTTTCGCCCACGCTTCAGCGGCCGATTGCGATGGCGTACATCGATCGCTCGCATGCCGAGGTGGGAACCGAACTCACGATCGACGTGCGCGGGCGCCACGAGCCGGCCAGCGTTGTCGCGTTGCCTTTCTATCGTCGTCCAAGTGGAAGGGAGTCTACGTCGTGAAGCCAGAAGATTTGCTCTATGCGACGACTCACGAATGGGTCCACGTCGCCGCCGATGAGAGCGGCGGCAAGGTGGCGACCGTCGGCATCTCAGCTTTCGCCGTCGAATCGCTCACCGACCTGGTGTTCATCGAACTGCCCGAAGTGGGGCGACAGGTGAAGGCGGGCGAATCGTTCGGCGAGATCGAATCGGTCAAGGCGGTGAGCGACGTCTACAGCCCGGTCGACGGGGAAGTGATCGAGGTCAACGAGGTGCTGCGCGACGATCTGGAGCGGCTGTCGCAAGATCCTTACGAAGCAGGCTGGGTTGCCAAGATTCGCATGTCGGACGAGGCGGCGCTGGCCGAGTTAATGGATCACACCGCCTACCAGAAGCAATGCGCCGACGAAGCGCACTGACGCTGCGTGGCCCCACTACGTCAGGCAGTGCTCGTTACACCCTGCGAATGCCACCCTGATCGTGCCTCCGGCGGTGGCGAATTATTGGACCTAAAGCAAGATGGATCGAAGGCATGGCCTACCTGCTTAATACTCACGAAGACCAGCAGGCGATGCTGGAAGCGATTGGCGCGGCGTCGATCGACGAATTGTTCGCGTCGATTCCCAAAGAGCTGCGGCTGCAGGGCCAGCTCGATTTGCCGCCCGCACTCACCGAGTTGGAACTGGCCGCGCATCTCAAAGAGCGCGCCGACCAGAATGCGTCGGCGGTCAATGCGACGTGTTTTCTTGGCGGCGGCAGCTACGACCACTTCATCCCGGCGGTCGTCGACGCCATCGCCTCGCGCGGTGAGTTCTTCACCTCGTACACGCCCTATCAGCCCGAAGCCAGCCAGGGCAACCTGCAAGCGCTTTTCGAGTATCAGACGTTGATCACGCAGCTTACCGGGATGGACGTGGCCAACGCCAGCCACTACGACGGCGCGACCGCGGCCGCCGAAGCCGTGATCATGGCGCTGGCGGCCACCGGCCGCAAAGGCCGCGTGCTCACTGCCGGGAGTGTGCATCCCGAATATCGACAGGTCGTCGCCACTTATCTGGAGCACCTGGACGCGGAACTGGAGACGCTCGACACGCCTTCCGGAGCGCTGGATGCAAAAGCGCTCGCGGGGACCATCGATCGCGACACGGCTTGTGTGCTGGTCCAGCATCCGAACTTCTTCGGCTGCCTGGAAGACGTGGAAGCGTTGACTGCCGCGGCGCACGACGTTGGGGCGCTCATGATTCTCGTCTTCGATCCGCTCAGCCTCGGATTGCTCAAGCGCCCCGGCGACTTGGGAGTCGATATCGCGGTAGCCGAAGGGCAGTCGCTGGGCAATGCGATGGCGTACGGCGGACCGTATCTCGGCATCCTCGCGTGTCGCGAGTCGTTGGTGCGCAAGATGCCGGGGCGGTTGGCGGGCGAGACCGTCGATCGTCGCGGCAATCGTTGTTTCGTGCTCACACTGCAAACGCGCGAACAACACATCCGCCGCGAAAAGGCGACCAGCAATATCTGCACGAATCAAGGGCTGTTGGCCCTTCGGGCCGCCATTTACTTGGCTCTCGTAGGGCCGCAGGGGTTGCGCGAGGTCGCGACCTTGTGTGTGCAGAAGACGGCCTATGCCGCCCAGCGCATCACGGCTGCCGCGCGATTCACGCGTGCGTTCGACCGCCCGGTGTTCAAAGAGTTTGTCGTGCGCGACCGCGACGGGCGTGTGAGTGAGTTGATCCAGGAGTCGGCGTCGCAAGGGGTTCTGGCGGGGGTGCCGCTCGCCGGGTGGTTCGACGATCTTTCCGACTGTTTCCTCGTGGCGGTCACCGAGAAGCGAACCCGCGACGAAATCGATGGTCTGGCGAAGTGCCTGGCGTCCGCCAACACGGAGGTATCCACGACCCATGCGTGATGCCCGTTCAACGCAACTACTATTCGAGCTTTCCCAGGCTGGTCGTCGCGCGACGACATTTCCGACTTGCGATGTTCCCGAACGGTTGCTCGATGAGCTGATGCCCGTCGCAGCGCGGGCCGACGCACCACCGCCTTTGCCGGAGTTGGCGGAGCCCGACATCGTGCGGCATTACACCAACCTGTCGACGCTCAACATGTCGGTCGACACGCACTTCTACCCGCTGGGTTCGTGCACGATGAAGTACAACCCGAAGCGCAACGAACAGCTCGCCGCGCTGCCGGGGCTGGCGCAGGTGCATCCGTATCAACCAGCGGCCACGGTGCAGGGTTTGTTGGGCGTGCTTCACGATCTCGGCGAGATGTTGGCCGAAATCGCCGGTTTGGATGCCGTCTCGCTGCAGCCCGCAGCCGGTGCGCAGGGAGAGCTGACTGCGCTCTTGATGGCGGCCGCCTACTTTCGCGATCGCGGCGAAGAGCGGACCACGGTGCTCGTGCCCGACAGCGCGCATGGTACGAACCCGGCCACGGCGACGATGGCCGGCTTTCGCGCCGTGACGCTTGGCAGCACACCGCAGGGTTGGGTCGATCTGGACGACCTGGCGGCCAAGCTCGACGATCGTGTGGCCGTGTTGATGATCACCAATCCCAACACGCTGGGACTGTTCGATCCACAGATCGTCGAGATTGCCGAACGGGTACATGCCCGGGGCGGACTGGTGTATCTCGACGGCGCCAACATGAATGCGATTCTCGGCATCACGCGTCCCGGCGACATGGGCGCCGACATGATGCATTTCAATCCGCACAAGACGTTCAGCGGGCCCCACGGCGGAGGCGGCCCTGGTGCTGGTCCGATCGCAGTCCGTGAGCACCTCGAACCCTATTTGCCGACCCCGGTCATTCGTTGGCATGAAGGCCGCTACGATCTGGTCAACGACCGGCCGAAGTCCATTGGCCGTGTACGCAGCTTCATGGGCAACGTGGGCGTGCTCGTGAGGGCATACGCCTACATTCGCACCCACGGTGCTGAAGGTCTCCGTAATGTCTCCGAGAACGCCGTGCTCAATGCCAACTATCTGTTGAGCCGGGTGAAGCACATCTTGCCGGTCCCGCACGGCGATCGCTGCATGCACGAGTTCGTGGCGTCGGCGAGCAAGCTCAAGTCCGACCGCGGGCTGACGGCCATGGACGTAGCCAAGCGACTGCTCGACTACGGCTATCACGCCCCGACGACGTACTTTCCGCTCGTCGTGCGCGAGGCCCTGATGATCGAGCCGACCGAGACGGAGAGCAAAGAGACGCTCGACGGTTTTGCCGCTGCCTTGTTCCGCATTACGGATGAACCCGCGGAGCTCGTACACGAAGCGTCGCACTCGACGTCGATCAGCCGCCCCGACGAGGTCCGCGCGGCTCGTAAACCGGTGATGCGGTGGCGCGATGAATCTGCCGCCGAGGAGTGAGCCGGCTAAAAAAGAGTTGTGCTCGGTTTGCCGCTTACGCCGTCAGACGCAAATGGCCGAACGATTCCTCGGCCAGCATGAGCTTTCGTGAAAGATGGCTGAGGAGCGCTGCCGCCTGATCATCGACACGCCGCGCAGCGGCGCGCTCAACATGGCGCTCGACGAGATTCTGCTCGATGCGGCGTCGGTCGGCGGTGCGGCGACCGTGCGGTTCTACGGCTGGACGCCGGCGACCTTGTCACTGGGTTATTTCCAGGCACACTCCGAGCGGGACTCGCACAGCGAGAGCCACCCGATTCCGCTGGTGCGGCGCGCAACCGGCGGCGGCGCGATCGTGCACGATCGCGAGTTGACCTACAGCATCGCCATCCCGCGCGGGCACCGTTTGGCCGCTCGCCCTCGTGAACTCTACGATGCCGCGCACGGCTCATTGGTCGAGTGTCTCGGCGAGATGGGTATCGAGGCACGGTTGTGTGAAGCGGCGTCACCCGCCTCCGAGGGCCAAGAGCCGTTCCTTTGCTTTCAACGTCGGGCGGTGGGCGACGTGCTTTGTGGCGAGCACAAAGTCGGTGGAAGTGCCCAGCGCCGTTGGGGCGACGCAGTGCTGCAGCACGGTAGCATCCTCGTCGAACGATCACCTTTCGCAACGGTCCTGCCCGGCTTGGCAGACTTGGCATCGGAAAACATCAAGGTGGCCGACTTGCGTGACGAATGGACGTCGAAACTCATCGCCGCGCTGGGCTTCGTGGCGGATGAAGCAATGTGGTCGGCCGACGAGCTTCAGCGTGGCCAGCAGCGCGTCGAAACGCGGTACGCGCTGAAGGCATGGAATCTGCGCAAGTGATTGCCGCGGGGCGATTTGATGCCGTTGTTTTTTGACGCCGTGAGACGGCGGTGATAGGATGCCATCAACAATCACGTGCAGGCCGAATGAGCGAATCCCGCAAAATGGGGGTTGAGCACGGGCCGTGCGGCTGGTTGGATAACGCTGCCATTATTCTGCCGCTCGTGCTTCATGCCCGGCGGCGCCAGCGATTCATTTCTCATCTATTTCGTAGTTCGTCAGGACGGTTGGGGTTTCGTGCGACTGCGGCATCCTGTCGGTGCAAGCGGAGCCGAACGGAAAAAAGAGTGGTGCCGGGCGAATCGCGACCCGATCTGAGGATCATGGGTCATTAGCCTACACATCACGACCCCGTATTGTTGTAACGTCCCAATTCAGGGGGCGCACGTCGCTAACGAACGGTTCGTCGAGCGGACCATGAGATAAGCTGGTGGGGGGTGCACCGGTCGAACACCAGGTGCGAAACGTCATGCTGGAAGTCAAGCTCCGCGTGCGGGAAGGCAAGAACGCCGGTCGCGAGATTCGCCTGGCGGACGCGAAGTTCTTCATCGGCCGCGCCGAAGATTGCCATCTGCGGCCCAACAGCGACATGGTCAGTCGGCACCATTGCGCCCTGCTGGTCGACGGCGATTTGGTCACGATCCGCGACTTCGGCAGCAAGAACGGCACCTATGTGGACGGTGAGCGGGTGGCCGGAGAGCGCGAGCTGACGCCGGGGTGCAGTCTTCGCGTCGGTCCACTCGAGTTCGACGTGGTCATCTCTCACATGGCCACCGCCAAGAAAAAGCCGAAGGTACACAGCGTCAAAGAGGCTGCCACCCGTACGGTCGAATCCGCGAGCAACCCGGTCGAAGACGACGTATCGGACTGGATTGAGAGCGGCGAACCAGCGGCCGATGACGCGACGCGTGCGGTGCCGGGTCAAACGCTCGTTACCGACCGCGACGCCGACACCGAAGAGATCCAACTCGGTCAGACTCTGGCGGGACGGCTGCCGTCGTCGGAAGGCGATGCAGCAGGCCAAGAAGAATCCGAGGAGTCTTCACCCGATGCGCCGGACGCCGACACGCGCGAAATGCCGGCGCCAAAAGCGCCCAAGGTGAAACCGGGCAAACTGCCGCCGATGCCCAAGTCGTCATCGGCCGACAGTGGCAGCGCAGCCAGCGACGCGCTCCGCAAATTCTTGAATCGCCGCTAAGCAGCACGTTGGTTGCGGAGCGATTCGCGGTATCTCAGGCCGCTGCACTCAACGGCGATCCGCGCCCGATCGCCCGTTGCGCTGGCTGGCCCGCTAATATGTCGGCTCAGCCGGTATCCGCGACTGATGCCTCGCGTCTTGCAGCCGCGGGATTGTTCACCACTGTCGCACAAGGGACGTCCAGTCGATGGCAGGCGACGAACAAACACACCAGCGACAGTACCGTGAGTTCCTGGATTTATTGCCCCTCACCCTGCAGTTGCCAGGGCTTGCCGCCAGCGAGCGCGGACGCAACGACACGCCCGAGCAAGTGGTTGTCAACGCCTACAAGCAGGCTCGCCAGACGCTGAGCGAATGTCTGGCTGGCTAGGTCGGCCGTCGAGCGGCAGCGATTGTTGACCGCGGCTGCGGGGCCCACCTATAGTGCACGCGTATCTGTCAATAGAAACTGGCAATAAGGCTGCATGGTCCACATAAGATCCCTCGGCTGGGAGCGAAACCCCCTTGAAGGCAACAGGCGAACCAAAGCGTAAGGCGGCCATGTTGGGTCTGGGGCTTGATGGCGACGGTGGCCACACGCGGCTCACGCGCGGCGAGAACTTCTTACTCTACGGTGGCTCCGAGGAGACGCACGCCCGGATGCAGCAGACGGCCGTCAAGCTCAACGAGACACTGGACCGACGCGGCAAACGGCTAGAAGACTGTTCGCCCGACGAAGTTCGGGACATCGTGGCGGATGCCGCCGAATAGTTGCCCGAGTTCGGGTACAACGCGACCCGTCGACCGGTGGGGTCGGTTGGTGCGACTCTAGAAGCGTAAGTTCTTTTGAGAATGGAGTTTCTGGCCGGTTTGGCAATCCCGGCGCATGACCTTCGGTTGCCCCCTGCGACAATTCTTCATCTGCCCGGCGGATTCGAGCCCGAAACCTGCTACTTCCCCTGGGGGTAGGGGTTTATAGACGGGCGCAGGTCCGAAAAAGGGCAGGGGTCGGCCCAGTGTCGGAAGACGTCCGCGAGCTCATCGATCGCTGCCTGGCAGGCGACACGGTCGCCATGGCAGAGCTGGTCGAGTTGTATCGCGGTCATGTGTTTGGCCTCTGCTATCGGATGCTGGGTCACCGGCAAGACGCAGAGGACGCCACGCAAGAGACGTTCCTTCGCGTGTTCCGGGCGTTACGAACGTACGACCGCGATCGCGACTTCCGTCCCTGGCTGTTGGCCATCGCCGGCAATCGCTGTCGCAGTCACATCTCCTCGCGCTATCGCCGTCCGCGTCCGCGGCGGTTGACCGGCGACGGGGACGAGATGGTAGATGGCTCGCCGCACCCGGCGGGCGAACGCGAGCTGGTCGAGGAAGTCGAACTGGCCCTGGACCAGCTTCGCGAGGAGTACCGGCAGGCGTTTCTGTTGTTCCATGAACAACAGCTCAGCTATGCAGAGATTGGCGAAGCGTTGGGATGCCCGGTCGGCACGGTGAAGACCTGGGTGCATCGCGCGAGGCGCGAAATGGCGGAATGGATTCGTCGCCGGGGAGTTGTTGAGGAGGTAGAGCGATGAATTGCCGCGAATGGGAAGCTCGGATCAACGAAGTACTCGACAATCGGGGATCGCTCGACGGCGACCCCGAGTTGGCGCGCCATGCACGCGAGTGCGCCATCTGCGCCGGGTTGCTCGCGTCGACCCGCGAGTTGCTGGCCGGAGTTGCGCTGCTGGACGTGCCGCCGTGCGATCCGCAGATGGCCGATCGGGTGATTCGCGAACTGCGCACGCCCGAGCGTCGCGTGTCGGTCGGGCTGTATCGCGTGGCTGCGGTCGCATCGTTGGCAACCGCTGCGGCATTGCTGCTGGGCGCCATGTTGGTGTTCACCGCACCTGAGGGACCAGCACCCATTGTCGAGCAGACCGAAGACTTGCCGCAGCCGTCGTCCGAAGGAGTTGCCGTGGTCCAGCCCGGCGATTTCAACCGCGACGATCTCGATCGCGACATGGTCGTGAAACTGTGGCGCGAGACGCGAGAGAGCGTCGACGGGATTCCCACGCTTCTGACCGGGCAACCGGAATCCTCCGGCGACGCCGCGGCGCCCGCGCAGCCAGACGGCGGCATCGACGGTCTGGCCGAGTCGGTGGCGGGCTCGTTTGGATTTCTCCTGGATGTGCTGGCCGACGCCGATGGGCCGCCGCAGTCGTAGGCGAGTCCGGTCCAACGCCAACAGAGACCACGGGGGCAGATCGGCGGACGGGCAATTTTGCCGTGATCCTGGGTCGGCTGTCGCCCCGTCGAATCAACCACAGCGATCAACCTTTCGTGCTGCGCGCCGCGCGTGAAGCACGCATGCACAACCGAGTAAGGCACGGGTGCACGACGCACAGGGAAAGCACATGCAGACGGGCATTTATCGATTATGGGCGTGGCGGGCCGCGCTGATCGCGACGGCGCTGCTCGCATTGGCTCGAAGCGATCGGAGCGGGGCCGCTGAAGTCTCGGAGCTTGCGTCACTGGTTCCAGCCGACGTGGGAATGTGCGTCGAGCTGACCGACATGGCCGAGCACGGCGGTCCGTTTCTTGCCGGACGCTTTTACGAGCGCGTACAGAGCTTTCCCCCCTACGCCAAGTGGGCCGGGGCCAGCACCAAGCCGGTGACGGCCGTGCTCGAGCGGTTGGCCAAGCATTTGGGGGTGACGAGGGAAGAACTGCTCGTAGCGCTGTTCGGACGCCGCGTCGTTTTTGGAGCTTGGCCAGGCGCTGATGGCGAACTTGCTTCCGGTCCGGGCTTGCTGCTCGCTGACGCGAGCGATCCCGCGCTGCTGCGGAGCATTGTCGACACGCTCTGTAGCGGCATGAGTGGTAACGCCGAAGACCGCGGCATCCGCACTGTCGAGCATGCCGGCGCGAGTTATCGGGTTCGCACCATGGCGACGGGCGCAACGCAGCAGAGCGTCTGCCTGGCGGTTCGAGGTAGTATCGGCATCCTCACCAACAGCGAGTCCGTGATGCGGGGTGTGCTGGAGTTGGCAGCCGAGGATTCGATCGCCGACCGTACGGGACTCACGTCGCTTGAAGCCTATCAAGATGCGCTGACTCACGTGCACGCCGACGCACCGGTCGTCGTGTTTCTCAATCCACGGCGTTGGGACAACTTTTTCGCGGACGTGGTCGAGCCGGAGTTGCGCGGTCCGGTTGACGTCATTGGAGACGCCGCCCGCGTTTTCTGGCGCGCCTCGCAGTATTGGGTCAGCTCGGTCGAGATCGGCGATGGCTTGCAGCTCAACAGTTTTCTGCACGTCGATGGCGAGCAGTTGCCGCCGCCCATGCGGGGAGTCCTGGACGGGCTGCGCGGTGACGCCGGTTTCCTGGACCGCATCCCAGACGACTGCATCATGGCCATGGCCGGCAGTGTCGACTTCCGGCAGCTCGTGGACTCGTTCTTGTCGGGTGGCGAAGTGGGCCGGTTTGGTGATTTGGATGCCGTTCGCGACATGACCCGGGCGATGTTCCTTGGTCTCGACCTGTTCGACGACGTGATTCCAGGACTGGGCCCGGGCGTGACGGTGGCGTTGGTGCCTCACGCTGCTGACGACTCCGAGGATGCCTCGTCCTGGATGATCGGCGTCGAGACCCAGCCGCGCGACGATGATGATCGCCGGCCTTCGGTTGCGGCCGCGCTGCACAATGGGCTAAAGACCGCCATGTATCTCGCGGCCGGGTTCTTGAACGACGACGATGACGACACGCCAGCCCGCGTCGAGGCACAGACGATCGACGGCGTCGAGATCACGTCGCTGGAGGGAATTCGCCTTCTGCCCAAACATATCGTCGCCACCGTGGCGCGCATCGAAGACACGATCTTGGCCGGCACCTCGAGCGACGTGATCGAACGGGTGATCCATCTCGAGCCGTCGCAGTCGCTGGGACAATCGGCTCGCTTCGTCGAGTTGCTCGAGCAGGGCCTACCCAACCCGAGTCAGGTGATTTACGTCGATTGCGCGCGGATGCAGCGGGCGCTCGGCGAACAAGATCACGAGATGCTGGCACTCGTCAGGCAGGCACGTCAGCTCGATCGGGCGACGGCCGAGGCAGGGCTCGCGCAGTTGCAATCTGTTTTGGCGTTGAGCGATACCCTGCTGTTGGCGGCCAAGGTCGAGGACGACGGGCTGGCCTTTTCGCTCATCTTCGCCATGGACGAATCGCGTTCCGGGTCAGACGCTCAGGCGGCCGTGTCGCACGACTGAGGCGCCGCGGCATGCGGGCCGGGTGAGCTTCTTCGTTGGCCGCCGCAACTCGCGTTGAGGAACTCGCTGATCGAGGCGTACGACGTCATCGTCGTGGGTGGGGGTGGCAGCGGACTGGCGGCCGCATTGGCGGCCGCCGAGCAGGGCGGCCAAGTTCTCGTACTCGAGAAGCAACCGCGCTGTGGCGGCACAACGGCGATCGCCGTCGGATCGTTCACCGCCGCCACCACGAGGTGGCAGCGCGCTGCCGGGCTGCGCGACTCGATTGCCGAGCACGTCGAAGATGTCGCCAAGTTCGCACCGCCAGAGCATGAAGCACGCAACAACGCCGCATTGCGCGAGCGATTCTTGACCGAGAGCGCTGCCACGCTGGAGTGGCTCCAGCGGCTGGGTTTGTCATTCGTCGGACCGACTGCGGAGCCGCCCAACCGTGTGCCTCGGATGCACAACGTGATCGGTGGTGGGCGTGCATACGTCGATGCGCTGCTCACGGCACTCAAGCGGCGCGGTGGCCGCGTCATCGAGAAGGCCACCGTCGTCGAACTGCGGCGCAGCGCAGGTCGCGTGGTCGGAGTCGTCGCGGACGTCGACGGCGAGCGTCGAACATGGCGAGCGCGTCGAGGAGTTGTGCTGGCCGCCGGCGACTACGCCAGCAGCCGCGAGTTGATCGCCCAACACAAGGGTGAGCGTTTTGGGGCGGTCGACGGCATCAATCCCCACGCGGGCGGCGACGGTCATCGGCTGGCCGCCGCTTGTGGCGCACAGTTGGTCAACATGGACGTGACCTACGGGCCGGAATTGCGATTCGTCGCACCGCGCGAAGCGAGCGTGAAGCCGCCACGTTGGACTTCGAGGCGCTTCGCGCAGGTCGGCCGACGCGTTGTCGCGGCCATCGCCCAGCGGCTGCCTCGCGCATGGTGGCGGCCGTTTGTGAAGCGGCTGATCGTCACGTGGCAGCATCCGGAGGACGCGCTCTTTGAGGACGGCGCTATCCTGCTCAATGCGCACGGAGAGCGGTTCGTCGATGAAAAGGCCTCACCGGAGCGTGAACTGGCCGTCGCCGCCCAAGCCGGCAAACAAGCCTGGTTGCTGCTCGATGCACGCTTGATCGCACGCTATTCCCGCTGGCCGCATTTCATTTCTACGGCGCCCGAGATCGCTTACGCATACGTGCAGGACTACGAGCGGCTGCGCCCCGACGTGACGCATCGCTCGGCCGATCTTGCCGGCATCGCCGCGCGGATTGGTTGCGAAGTCAGAACGCTCCAACGGTCGCTTGATTCGCTCGACAGCGCTGACTCGCCAGCTTCGGCGACCGGTGAACAGTCGCAGGATTCGTCACGCCAGCTTGGTTTTGGACCTTGGTTGCTGTTGGGGCCGGTGCGCGCCTACTTCACGACGACGGAAGGCGGAGTAGCCGTTGATCGCGACCTGGCAGTCGCCGATTGCTCAGGCAATCCAATTCCGGGCCTCTACGCCGTGGGGCAGAACGGCCTGGGGGGCATGATTCTTTGGGGGCACGGATTGCACATCGCCTGGGCGCTAACCAGCGGGCGGTTGGTCGGGGAGCGGCTCATGCGTGTTGGCCCCGGCTCGACGACACCGTAGCTGCGGCGACCCGCAACGACGCTGCTCCCCAGCGCGCCCCGCATCTCGCGGCGAGTCGCCGTCAACACAGCCGCGCTTGAGCAAGCTGCGGGCAACGCGGGCTCACGGCCGTCAACTCTGCGCAGGCAGTAAATGGCGCCTCAGCCGCAATCTTCGTCAAATCCGGTTATTTTTCCCAGGGTGTCCATTTTCGCGTGCTAGCTTCCGATGTTTCAGGTCTGTGAGAGCAGCTTGGCCGTCTGCGGAAGCGGATCGCCGGCTAGGAGCCCCTTCCTGACCCTCGATTGCATGGGAGTCCCTGTGGCGAAGAGCAAGACCCCCAAGTCCGAAGTCACGATGGATCGCCGCCGGGCCAAGGAGCGCCGTACGACCGAAGGACGCCGGAAGAAGAGCGTCGCGGTGGCCAGCGAACGCCGCACCGGAGAGCGACGGGCCAAGACCCCCCGACGCCGCCAAATCGATCCGACCACCTGCGAGCGCGATTACTCAGCCGAAGAGATCGAGTTCATGCGGGCCATGGACGAGTACAAGCGGGCCAGTGGAAGAATGTTCCCGACCTGTAGCGAAATACTCGAAGTCGTCCGCGCCTTGGGCTACGTGCGCGTCGCCCCTGAAGAGCAACTCGTGACGGCCCAGCCCGAAACGCCCGTCGAGGTGTCTAGCTAGCACGAAGGACCGTCAGTCTCGCTATAGCGAGCCCCCCACTGACAAAGAACGTCCCAACCCGCGTCCGGCGCCTCAGGGGCAGCGCCGGATAGCGGGTTTTTTCTTCGGCGCGCTTGGAAAGACGTTCGGCGTTTGCCACAACCCGACTTCCTGGCAGGCAGACGTCGCGTCGTAGCCTGCTAGCGTCGCGTTGTCGCCCGGGTGATGTCGCGGTGGCGGGATTGAGCTACCTGGATTTCAATCGCGATCTGGCCTTGCCTGCCGACGGACGCGTCACTACGCTCCGGCCTCCCGTCTCGATGCACTCGCGCGACCTGCGCGGGCACAACGTCGTTCGATCACATCACTGCGCGCCAGTTCGGCAATCGCGTGCCGCCCATGTCGGGTGGCCGGCAACGAAGCTCATAACCGGCGCCAGGGCATCCTTAGGAGACACGCCGTGTCGACTCGCCCTGAAGAACGCTTGCAACCCTCTGTGTACTGCGGCCGGCTGTTGGTTGCGGCCATCTGCCTGGCGGCCGTAAGTGCGAGCGGTTGCGGCCCTGTGGCGCACTTGCAAAACGCCGACGGTGTGCGTCTGTATCAGCAGGGGTACTACGACGCCGCTCAGCAGCGCTTTCAGCAGGCAATGTACAACGCACCGCAGGACGCCGATGCGTTTTACAACCTGGCGGCCACGTTCCATCGCCTGGGCAACATGAATCAGCAGGAGAGCTATCTCGATCAGGCCGAGCAGTATTACCATCAGTGCCTCGACCGCGACCCGAATCACAACGACTGCCATCGCGGACTGGCCGTGTTGCTGGTTGAAAACAGCCGCTCGGAAGAAGCCTTTGCGCTGTTGGAAAGTTGGGCCGACCGCAATCCTGCCCTCCCCGATCCGCACATCGAGCTCGCGCGCTTGTTTGAAGAGTTCGGCGATCGTACGGCTGCCAAAGAACACCTGGTGGCAGCGCTCACCGTCGATCCCGACAACTCTCGAGCGCTGGCGGCCCTGGGGAGCATTCGCGAACAGCTCGGCGAGACCGTGCAAGCGCTCGCCGACTATCAGCGCTCGCTGGCGGCGAACGGTATGCAAGAGGACCTCCGCGCTCGGGTAGCGGCGCTCCAGACGGCCGTGGCACCGTACCCGATGGCGGGTCCCAACGGCACTCGGACCGTCATCACGACAGGCCCGCCGCTGCGCTAGCGCGCGACCGCGGTGCGGTCCTCATTTCTATTGGGCGTCGAGCGCTGAGCGCGGCGAGGTCTCTTCATGACCCGCGCGATTAACCGCCTGTGCGGCGGAACGTCGCAGGTACGGGAACTGCACGCCTGTAGTCGTGCCCGCCCATCGCCAAAGCTGCTGCGGGTCATTAAAATTCCGGCCGACGGGCTGCTCCTTCTGAGGCCGCCGCGAGCTGGATCATTCGCCGCGGGCCGGCCAGATTCTCTCGGCACTTACCCAGACGCTGAAGCCATGCAACGTGTCATTGTTCTCGACAAGCTGTCTCCAGACGGGCTCGACGCCCTGCAAAACGCAGAAGGCATCGACTACGAAGTCCGCCTGGGACTCAAAGGCGAAGAGCTTCGTCAGGCTCTCACCGAGTTCGACGGGGCCATCGTCCGCAGCGGCGTGAAGATCACGTCCGAGTCGCTCGAAGGCAATCGGCGGCTGAAGGCCATCGTGCGGGCAGGGGTCGGAACGGACAATATCGACAAGCCGGCCGCCACACGGCTGGGCATTGTTGTGATGAACACGCCGGCGGGCAACACGGTGAGCACGGCCGAGCTTACGATTGCCCTGATGCTGGCCCTGGCGCGCAACGTCGCGCCGGCCTACATGAGCCTGACGGAGGGCCGCTGGGATCGCAGCAAGTTCATGGGCACTCAGGTGGCCGGCAAGACGCTGGGCATCGTCGGACTCGGCCGCATCGGCCAGTGCGTCGCCGAGCGAGCACGCGCGTTGGAGATGCGCATCCTGGGATTCGATCCCTTTCTCTCGGAACAGCGGGCCAAGGAACTGGGAATCGAACCGGTGGCCACCGTCGACGAGATGCTGCCCGAAGTCGATTTCCTCACCGTGCATACACCGCTGACCGATGAGACGCGGAATCTGATCGGGCCGGGACAAATCGAGATCATCAAACAGGGTGCGCGACTCATCAATTGCGCCCGCGGCGGCATCTACGACCAGGAAGCACTCGTGGCCGGTTTGCAAGGCGGCAAACTTGGGGGCGTCGCTCTGGACGTGTACCCCGACGAGCCTTGCACCGAGCACCCCTTGTTCGGCATGCCGGGTGTCGTTTGCACGCCCCACTTGGGCGCCAGCACGCACGAAGCCCAAGCCAGTGTCGCCGTGGAAGGCGCGCAGTTGCTCATCGACTACCTGACGACCGGAGCCATTCGGCACGCCGTGAACATGTGCCCGCTGGATCCCAAAACACTGGCGTCGCTGCGCGGCTATCTCGACGTCAGCTATCGGCTGGGATTGCTGCACGCCCAAATGGATCGGGGCAGTGCACGGCGCTGCAAGTTGCTCTTTCGCGGCGAGGTGGCCGGCAAAGACACGCGGCTGTTGTCGTCGGCCTTTGCTGCAGGACTGCTGGCGCACGCGATGGAAGAAGAGGTCAACATCGTCAATTCCGAGGTGCTCCTCGCGGAGCGCGGCATTGAGCTGGTCTCGGAGACCCATAGCGAACGCGGCGACTTCAACTCGTTGATCCTGGCCGAGGTGGAAACCGATACGAAAGCCTATCGGGCCGCTGGCACGCTGTTCGGCAGCAGCCTGCCTCGTCTGGTACGGCTGGGCGACTATCGGCTCGAAGCGTACCTGGACGGCGTGCTCTTGATCTTCACCCATCGCGATGTACCCGGCATCATCGGCCGCATCGGCACGGCGCTGGGCAGTCACAACGTGAACATCGCTCAGATGGCCGTGGGTCGGGCTGCCGAATCGCCGGGAGGCGACGCGATCGGCGTTCTGAATCTCGACGCCGCGCCCTCTGACGAAGCCGTGGAGCAAGTCCTGCAGCATCCGGACATCCTCAGCGCGTCGGTCATCCGCCTGCCCGCCGCTGGTGAGCTGCCGGCGTGGCTGGTAGGATGAGGCCGATTTCTGAGAACCCGAACTCGCGCGGCGCACTCCATCGCGCCGGCCGCATATCGAGGAAAAACCGATGAGCCGCCGTTTCGCTTCCCTGGCCGTGCTGATTGCCTGCTGTGTTTTTCTGGCGGCGTGCAGTGGCGACGCTTCCTCATCGACCACCAACTCCGGCGGCAATGGCGATCAAGCGGCTGGCAGTGCGGAGACGGCCCAGCCGGCCGCTGACGTGGCGACCGAAGATCCGCATGCGGACGATCCCATGGCGGCGGTCGAGCCCATCAGCGAGCGGCCCGCAGATGCCGCCCGTCCCAGCCTGTTGCTGGAGATCATGACGCAGCCGGCCCGCGACGTGATGCAATCGGCCGGCGGCAGCGGCGTCTCGCTACCGGGGCTCGGTCTCTAGTGCTCCGTCAACACGTAATTGTCGTGTGCGAGCTGGCCGGCGGAGCACCACCTTGTTGTCTGCGCCAAAGCACTTGCGTCTTTGGCGATCGTTCCGCGTCGCCCGAATAAATCGGGCTGACGCTCCACTAGTCGGGTCTCGGATTTCCCACTTTCGTGCTGCGGATAGCCGCCGAGCGGTTCTGCAATCGCTGCGAACCGAACAGCCGGTAGCCGTTACCGCGATTCTCTGCGTTGCCCGGCAGGAAACGTCCAGCCATTCGGCTCAGATGGTCGATGGACTGTCTGTCACCGGGTTGCAAGTCGGGCGGCGGGACTTGGCTCGCTCGTGGCGTACAGGGCGTAACCACACATCATCCAGGCGGAATCCGCGTTCCATGTCACCCGCAGAAATCGAACTGGCCAAACAGATCCAATCGGCACTTCGCGTCTGCCCGCACTTGGCGGCACGCAATCTTCAGTTCGAGGCCGAAGAAGGCCGCGTGACCTTGCACGGCGAAGTCGGCTCGTTCTTCCAAAAGCAGATGGCTCAGGAAGCCCTGCGTAGCGTGCACGGCATCCAGCGCATTGAGAACGAGCTCCAGGTCACCTGGCAGTAGCCAGGAGCTTGACAGTGAAGCAGAGAGGGGACTCCTGCCCTCTCGCGCATCAGCGTGATTACCGCGGCTGGTGCGGACGATGCCCCAGGACCGCTTGCTCGCGGCCCGCGTAGTTGGGGAAGCGCGAATCGAGGCGGCTGGCTCTGAGCACGTCGGCGTTCTGGGCGGCCAGACCGCAAAGCCGCATCAGCCCGCCGTGTGTGTGAATCCGCTTGTGCAAGAGCACGAGTTGCCCCAGCAAACTACTGCCCAGCAGCCGCACCTGGTCCATCTCGAGCACCAGCCGGTGGACGAATTGCTGCTGGAGCAGCTTCCACAACTCGTCGGCCAGTCCGGCGGAATCTTCCAGCGGATTGTCCGGCGGGATCAGCCGCACGAACAGCCAGTCGGGTCCACGGTCGACGGTGAAGTGCCAACCGCTTGCGAGCGTCACCATCGCAGTTGCTCCATCAACCAGGCCGATTGCTCGTGGACGCGCAATCAAGAAAGATGAGAAAGCCGCCTCTGAACCTTCAACATACGCGGCTGGCGCAATCGTGCAAGTTCTGTCGGCCGTTCTGCGGTGTTGCCTCCGCAGCCTGGTGGCGACTCTTGAGTGTCAGGGAAAATAGGAAATAATACCGGCCGTTTGCTAGCACGGTCCTAGCATCTCCCCCGTGCTTTCGCGTGCTCGCGAAGCGCGGATACAAAACTCGACTCATAGCGGAGGTTTTCGATGTCGCGCCAGGGAGCGGTTACGTTCAAAGGCAACCCGATGACGTTGGCCGGCAGCGAGGTCAAAGCCGGCGACCAAGCGCCCGACTTCACGCTGCACTGTTTCGCCGACGGCGGGCTGAAGGCCATCAAGCCGGCCGACCTCAAGGGCAAGCCGACGATTCTTAGTGTCGTACCTTCGCTCGACACTCCGGTTTGCCAGGTGCAGACGAAGCGGCTCAACCAGGATCTCGGCGCGCTGGGCGACAAGATCAACGCGGTGACCGTAAGCCTCGATTTGCCCTTCGCCATGAACCGCTTCTGCGGAGCCGAGAACATCACCAATCTGCAGAACGGCAGCGACTATCAGGACCGCAGCTTCGGTCAAAACTGGGGCACGTTGATCGAAGAGTTGAAGATCCACGCCCGGGCCGTGTTCGTGCTGGACGCCGACGGCCAAGTGACCTACGCGCAAGTCGTCAAAGAAGTGGCCGAAGAGCCCGACTACGATGCGGCGCTGGCAGCGCTGAAGCAACTGCTGTAGGCCGACCACACCCTAGAACAGCGACCCCTGTCCGTTCGGGCGGTCGCCGGGCGCGATGCCGAGGTGGGCATAACCGGCGTCGGTGACGCGGCGTCCGCGCGGGCTGCGGACGATGAATGCGCGGCGCAAGAGGAACGGCTCCACGTCGTCGACCAATGTGTCGGTGGCCGCGTTGAGCGTGTGCGCCACGGCTTCGACGCCGACGGGGCCGCCGTCGTAGACCTCGACAATGGTTTCCAGATAGCGGCGATCCTGCGAATCGAGCCCTTCGGCATCGATGCCTAACATGTCGAGTGCGGCCTGCGTCAACTCGCGCGTGATGTGTCCGTCGGCCTTGCTCGTCACGTAGTCGCGAACCCAGCGCAGGCGGTTGTTGGCCAGCCGCGGCGTGCCGCGGCTCCGCATGGCAATCTCATCGGCCGCGTCGGATGTGATCTCGACGGCCAGCTTGTTGGCGCTGCGGCGCACAATCTCTGCCAGCTCTTCCAGGCTGTAGAAGTCCAGGTGCTCGCGCATGTGAAACCGGTCGCGCAAGGGCGCCGAAAGCAGTCCGGTCCGCGTCGTCGCGCCGATGAGCGTGAAGTGACGCAGCGACATGTTGATCGTGCGGGCGTTCACACCTTCGCCCAGCGCGATATCGATGCGAAAGTCTTCCATCGCCGGATAGAGAAACTCCTCGACGGCTTTGGGCAGGCGGTGGATTTCATCGATGAAAAGGACCGACCCCTCGGCGGCGTTGGTGAGGTAGGGGATCAGGTCTTTGGGTGCCGCCAGGGCCGCGCCGCTGGCCACTTGCAGCGTCACACCCAGATCGCGCGGGATGGCAGTGGCGAAGGTGGTCTTGCCGAGCCCTGGCGGGCCATCGAACAAGATGTGCCCCAGCGGCTCGCCGCGTTTTTGGGCGGCATCGACGGCGATCTGCACGCGCTCGTACACGGCCCGCTGCCCGACCATTTCGTGCATGTGCTGCGGGCGCAAAGCACGTTCGTCGTCGGGGCTCTCGCCACTGCCCGAGATGACGGGTTCGCGAGTCATAAGGAGTCGGTCGCGCGGCCAGCTTCTGGTGAACGGGTGTCAACTAACGGCCCGTGAATATACCAGAATGCCGCAGGCGGCTAGAAGCTCAGCGGTGAACACGCTGTCGCGCGCTATGGGAGCGGTGATACGGCGAAAAGTTTGCCAGCCTGGGAACTGGGCCCTCAGGCGCGAACCTTGGCAGGAGCGCGGTCGCGGTTCCACTGGTCCCACTGAGCCTGAATCTCGCGCTTGAGAATCTTGCCGGTGGGGCCTTTGGGCAACTCCTCGACGAACAAGTAATCCTGCGGATGCTTGTACTTGGCCAAATGCGCGGAGACGTGCTCCTGCACCTGTTCAGACGTGAGCGACTGGCCGGGCTTGGTCGCCACGACCGCGCGCACCGTTTCGCCCTTAGCCTCGTCGAAGACTCCCACCACGGCACACTCAGCGACCTCCGGTAGCTGGTAGATGACTTCTTCGATCTCGCGGGGATAGATGTTGAATCCGCCTTTGATGATCATGTCCTTCTTGCGGTCGACGATGAAGAAGAATCCGTCCTCGTCTCGATAGCCGAGATCGCCCGTGTGGAACCAGCCGCTGCGCATCGCTTCGGCGGTGGCGTCCGGCTTGTTGAGGTAGCCGCGCATGACGTTGGGCGCACGGACGACGAGCTCGCCCACTTCGCCGTCGGGCAGTTCGTTGTCGTTTTCGTCGAAGATTTTCATCTCGACGCCTTCGAACGGCAGGCCGATCGAACCGATCTTGCGTTTCTCAGGCCGATTGATGCTCACGCTCACGGTCGTCTCGGTGAGCCCGAAGCCTTCGTAGATGGGCACCTCGGTGACCTTCTCGAACTGCGTCATCACCTCGACCGGCATGGCGGCGCCGCCAGAAATGGCGTGCCGTAGGTTGGAGAACTTTTGCTTCCCGAACTCCGGATGCTTGAGCAGTCCAAAGAACATGGTGGGCACGCCAGCGAACGCGGTGATGCCGTCGTTCACCAGGCTGTTGAAGCACGCTTCGACGTCGAACCGTGGGTGCAACACGACCGCGCTGCGATTGCGCAGCGAAGCGTTGAGGATGCCGTTGAGGGCAAACACGTGGAACAGCGGCAAGACGCACAGCCACTTGTCATCGTCGGCGACTTCGACGATCGACTCCATCATGTCGAGATTGGCCAGGATATTGGCCCCGGTGATCTGCGCGCCCTTCGGCTTGCCCGTCGTTCCCGAGGTGTAGAGCGTCATGATCGGCAGCGACTGGTCGATGTGCTCGGTCTCGAACGACTCGTCGACCTCGCCCATCAACTCGGGATACATGCGATGCTCGGCCATCTCCGGCGGCGGATCGATCTTGCCGCTGGGAATCACGAATACGATCGGCGGGTCTGACATGTCTTTCACCGCCGCGTGCACTTGCGGCAGGAACATGTCGAGCACCACGATGACGCGGATCTTGCTGTCGTTGACCAGGTATTCGATCTCTTCGGGCTGCAGCATTACGTTGAGCGGCACGAAGGTCGAGCCGTTCATCAGGATCCCATAGAAACTGCTGACGAACGGGGGGACGTTGGGTAGCATCACGCCCACCGAGTCGCCGGGCTGGATGCCCAGCTTCCGCAGGCCCGCGGCGATCATCTGCGACTGCATGCAAACCATCGCGAAGGGATACTGGCTCCCGTCGTACTCCAGGAAGATGCGATCGGGGGTTTCGCGGGCGGCGTCGAGCAGAAAGTCGTGCAGGCTCATCCAGGATCACTCCGAAGCGATAGGACCACGCGGTCAGAAGACGGAAAGAGTCTCAGGACAGGTTTTGCCCCGTCAGCGGCGGGCACCCCACACGCCCGCGCGAAAGATCGTCAGTATTCGGTGGCCACCAGAACAGGTCGCCGCAGCCTCGAGCCGCTGGTTTGTTGTAATTGCTGAGTTGAGAGCTGTCAAAGAAATCCTCAGCCTAGAAACGGCTTAGGGCCGCTCGTCGACGGTCGTCCGACGCGCGTTGCTTACCCGTCCTAGCGCGTCCGCAAAGTGCGCGTCGGGTGGCCGGCGAGTTGGGGTGGCGCCGTCACACTTCGCGATGAACGCGCAAAGTTTGTGGTCGGCTGCCGGCGGCGGGCCTGCTCCGGTATGATCGGCCGATTGGACGGTTGATGGCGGGATCGACCTGACGCACATCGGGGGTGTCGAGCGGCGGATGGGTTACGAAGTCGAACAGAAATTCGTGCTGGGCGATGCGCAGGTTGTGTCCGAGTTGCTCAGGCAGCATGGCGCAGAACTGGGCGACGCGGTCGAGCAGGCAGACGAGTATTTCGCCCATCCGGCGCGGGATTTCGCCGCGACCGACGAGGCGCTGCGGATACGTCGGGTCGGCGCGAAAAACTGGATCACCTACAAGGGCCCCAAGCTCGACGCGACGACCAAAACGCGACGCGAGATCAATCTGCCACTGGCAGAGGGCGAACGGGTCGCTGATGAAACGGCGGCGATGTTCGTCGAATTGGGCTTTCGGCCCGTCGCCAAAGTTCGCAAGAAGCGCCGCGTGGCGAACATCTCCTGGCAGGGTCACGACGTCGAGCTGGCCTGCGACCAGGTCGACGGTCTGGGAAGCTTTCTCGAACTGGAGATCGAGGCCGACGACACGTCGCTCGATGCGGCGCGAGCCGCGCTGACCTCGCTAGCGGCCGAATTGGGGCTTGGCGAAGGCGAGCGGCGCAGCTACTTGGAACTCATCCTGGCGCGCTAGGCAATCGGAGGTGGCTGCCTGCACCCACAGCGCCGCTTGGTTCACACGCGCGGTTGCCACTCGGGGCGATATTCGCGCTGCCAGAGCTCGCTGGCGGCGGGATTGTTGATGATCTGCCGCGCGGCCGGATCGACGTCGACCGTCGACCCGGTGCGATAGGCGATGTTGCCCAACAGACAGAGCATCGTGCTGTCAACGCCTTCCCGGATTTCCGCGTTCGGCGACGAGCCAGTGCGCACTGCGGCGAGAAAATCTTCAAGATGCTCGAACTCGCCGCGGTCGACCGATCCTGATGCAAGCTCTGCACCCTGCATGTCGAGCTGGCGATACTTGTTGCTGGTAATGATCAGCGAACCGCGGTCGCCGTAGAACTGTACGCCGAACGTTTCTTGTTCGAAGCCCCGGCGGTGCCACGTGCGGTGTTCCCAGTGAATGGCCTTCTCGACCCGATCGTCGGGCGTTTCGGGCCGTCCGAAGACGAACGTCGCGATCTGTGTGTCGGGCGTCTGCTGATCGTCGTCGAAGAACAGCTTGCCGCCGCCGCACACCACGCGATCGGGAAGCCCGACGCCCAGCCCCCAGCGACACAGATCGAGCGCGTGTACGCCGTTGTTGCCCAGTTCGCCGGTGCCCCAATGCCAGAACCAGTGCCAGTTGT
>CALKYM010000092.1 GCA_938003525.1 uncultured Planctomycetales bacterium
GTCATGCAGATCGACGTCGTGACAAAGCTGTTCAACATCCGCACGCCGTCGCTGGCCAACCGATCGATGGCCGGCGTCTCGACGATCGGGTGGCCTGCGCAGCCCATCACGTCCCAGCGGTGGTCGTCCGCCAAAAACATCACGACATTAGGACGCCGCTCGTCGGCGGAGAGAGGCTGTGCGATGGCGGCCGGCGTCGCGAGGAGCGCGCAGGCCATGAGGAGTCGCCAGACCCCGGGTCGTCGATTCGGCGGCGTGTCGTTTGTCATCGGTGCCTGCCCAAGATGGAGCCACGCGCGAGGGATTGTTTCGGGGGCTCCAGCATAGCAGTCTATTGGCGCGGCTGTGCAACGTGATGCTTCCTCGATCTCAACCAGGCACCGCCGTATTTCCCAACACCCTCGATGGCAATCGCCGGCCGGGCGGCACATACTGGCGACTCGCAAACACCCGTGAGACACCGTGGGGCTCTCATCCGCGAGCATTCGAGGAGTTGTCCAGTGCGAATGGTTGGCCGCCGTGAACTCCCTTTGAGCACGAGCCCGGGTGCCACTGCTGGCTTGCCCAGCAGTGGCACCCGGGGCAGAACAGGTGAGGTTCTCAGGAGCACCTTAGTCCTGCTGAGCCTGGCCCTGTTAGTCGGCACACACTCCCTCGCCGATCATGCGCTTGCGCAAGAGTTGACGACGATCACAATCGCGAGCAGTGCCGATGGCACGTTGCAGCCTGCGTTGTGGTACGGCGCAAGCGATGCTCCCGCGGCTACGCCCTTGCTCGTGATGCTGCATACCTGGAGCGGCGGCTACGACCAGCGAACCCACATCGAACAAGCCTTGCCGCTGGTGGCCGAACTGGACTGGGCCGTGATTCAGCCACATGCCCGGGGACCGAATCGTACACCTGCCGCGTGCGCGTCGGAGCTGGCAGTGCAGGATGTACTCGATGCCATCGATGAGGCCTGTCGGCAACGTCCAATCGATCGGCGACGCATCTATCTGCTGGGTGCGTCGGGCGGCGGACATCTGGCACTGGTCATGGCGGGTCGACATCCCGAGCGATTCACGGCAGTCTCTGCATGGGTCCCCATCACCGATCTCGCGGCGTGGTACGAAGAGAACACCAGCGACCAGCGCAGCACGTATCGCGGCTATGCCGAAAACGTAGCGGCCGTTTGCGGCGGACCGCCGGGCGCCTCCGAACAAGTCGATGCCGAATACCGCCGCCGGTCCCCCGTGACTTGGCTGGCGGCTGCCCAGGGTTTGCCGCTGGAGATCCAGCACGGCATTCGCGACGGTCACGAGGGGAGCGTTGCCATCACCCACAGCCTGCACGCCTTCAATCTGCTCGCCACGGCCAACGGACAACCATCGCAGGCGTTTACCGACGCTGAGATCAAGCGGCTCGCCGCTGAGCCGCGCGTGCCGGACGATCTGCAGACGAGCAGTTCCAGCGAATTCGACGGTCCGTTCACGCCGCTCTTGGAGCGCCACGCCGGACCGGTCCGCGCCGTGCTCTTCGACGGCGGACACGAAGTGGATGTCCCGGCGGCCATCTCCTGGCTGGCACAACACGAAGCCCACGATGAACCACGCGCGGCCCGAGCCACGTTTCAAGGTCGCGACGCCGCGTCATGGCGCGAAGATCTCGGATCGGACGAAGCCGCAACCCGCCACGAGGCCGTCAAGGCGCTCGGCGCGCTGCACGATTCCCAGGGCCTGCTCGCCGCGCTCGATCATCCCGACCCCGTCGTGCGCTACTGGGCGGCCATCGAACTCGGCCGCGCCGGCGATACTGCTTGGGAGATCATCACTCGGTTGAAAGCAGCCGCCCAGGACGAAGCCCCCTACGTCCGTGTCGCGGCGGGCGAAGCGCTGTGCCGCCTCGACCAGCTCGACGCCGGTCTCGCCGCTCTCACCGCCGGCCTCAAACACCCTCTGGAAAAGGTTCGCCTGGCCGCCGCCTCATCGCTCGAAGCGCTGGGCCCCAAAGCGCGCAGCGCGCTACCGGCCATCAAACATGCCACGGACGACTCCAATCAGTACGTCGTGCGCATCGCGCAGGCACTCCTAGCCCAGCTTGCTGGCGACGAACAGTAGTGCTGGACTCCTGAAGAAAGAATGACAACTCGGCCGATGCCCCGCAATCACATCACGCTCCGCTGGCGAA
>CALKYM010000093.1 GCA_938003525.1 uncultured Planctomycetales bacterium
GGCAGGATGCCTTCGTACTTGGCGATGATGCCGAGCATGATTTCGTCGGCGCCGGCACCGATGGAGAGTAGCCGCGAGTCGCGGTAGTAGCGGGCCATGGGGTACTCTTCCATGTAGCCCATGCCGCCGTGGAACTGCATGCACCAGTCGGCCACCTCGCGCACCAGCCGGCCGGCTTTGAGTTTGGCCATCGATGCCTCGCGGGTCATGTCCTGGCCGTCGCACAGCTTGCGGACGCAGTGGTAACACATCTGCTTGAGGTGCTCGACTTCGGTGATCAGCTCAGCCAGCTTGAAGTGGATCCACTGGTTGTCGATCAGCGGCTTGCCGAACGTCTTCCGCTCGCGCGTGTAGTCGATCGTCATGCGGATGGCCCGTTCGGCGCCGACGTAGGCCATGATCGATCCGACGAGCCGCTCCTTCTGAAACTGCAGCATCTGGTAGATGAAGCCTTGCCCTTCTTCGCCGATGCGGTTGCTCTTGGGCACGCGCACGTTGTCGAACGCCAGTTCGGCGGTGTCGCTGGAGTGATTGCCCATCTTTTCGAGCTTGCGGCTCACCGAGAAGCCGGGCGTATCGGTGGGCACGACGATCAGCGACATGCCTTTGAACGAATTGCCCGGCTCGGTGCGGGCCAACAGACAGAGCCAGTCGGCCTGGGTGCCGTTGGTGATGTAGAGCTTGCTGCCGTTGATCACGTAGTCGTCGCCGTCGGACTCAGCGCGGGTCTGAATCGAGGCCACGTCCGACCCGGCGCCGGGTTCGGTGACGGCGATCGAGCAGACCATCTCGCCCTTGAGCGTCGGCTCGAGGTACTTCTTCTTCAGCTCATCCGAACCGAAGTCGCACAGGGCCGGCGTGGCCATGTCGGTCTGCACGGAGATGGCCATCGGAAGTCCGCCGCAGTGGATGCCGGCCAACTCTTCCATGAAGACCACCGTGTACCAATAGTCGAGCCCTTGGCCGCCAAACTCCACCGGGTACGAGACGCCGAGGAATCCCAGGTCGCCCATCTTCTTGAAGACCTCGTGGGCGGGGAAGTTTCGCTCCTCTTCCCAGCGGTCGACGTGCGGATTGATCTCCTTCTCGATGAACTTCCGCATCGACTGCCGGAACGCCTGATGCTCCTCGGTGAAGTACATGTCCGTGGACGATTGCTCAAGCAGCATCTGAAAACTCCTCCGCGCCCCAGCTACCCAGGTAATGAAAGACGTGGCCGGTGCGGGAACGCCCGGACTCGTCGTCCGGACAACGTTCCACACCAGCGGCCGTGCGGCAGCAAACGATCATGATACTCGTCGCTGTAGCGAGACGCGACAGGAGGCGACGACCACCCGCCTACAGCGAGGCGTCGGCATCGAGTGGGGGCGGCGCGTGAAGGCGAGCGTGCCTCGGTTCGGCGAGTGTAAAGGTCATGATGCCGGAGGCGGCAATGACCGCGGCGCCGCTCAGGAGCACGATCTCGAAACCGAACCAGTCGACGCACAACCCGACCAGGGGAGCCAGCAGAATGGGTAGCAGCGCACACAAACTCAGCAGGCTCAGACATCTCGAATGTTCTTCTTGCGGACTGATCTCCAGCGTGTAGAGGACGATCGCGCGCTGGGTGACGGGCGTCAGAGCAAGGCCGACGAACACCAGCCAGAACCAGTTGCCCGCCTGTTCGGGTTGCAGCCACGCCAGGGTCAACGCGTACAGCGGGGCTGCGGCGCCGGCGAAGAAGAGTAACCTCAACACCAGGCGGGGCCCCCAGCGGTCGGACAGCGTGCCGGCGGCGAAGCTGGCCAGACCCACCGTGATGTTTTGGGCCACGACCCAGACCATCAGGTGCGTACCGTCCAGGCCGAACCGCACTCGGCCCAGCGCCTGATAGTGCGGGAACAACAGCATCACGGTGGCGTACATCATCGACGCGGCCGCCAAGCGGCGGAAGTTCCGATCGTGGCGGAGCAGTTGCCAGTTGCCGGAAAAGTGATGGGCGAAACTGGCTCGCGGCGCCGTATCGCCGTCGGCGGGCTCGCGCACCCAGAGCGCCACCAAACTTGCTGTGGCAAACAAGCACGCGACATAGCCGAAGATGAACCCGAACCCACCATCGGGCCGCGCCAGCCAGCCGCCCAAGAGCCACCACGCGCCGAGCACCGCCGGAATGGAGCCGACGCCCGCCGACAAGAGCAACAGCCGCCCGCGACGCACCGCTCGGACGAGCTTGCCCTGCACGGTATCGAACGAGAGCACGTTCAAGCCGTGCAAGGCGAAGAACACGCCGTACATCGTCAGGAACAGCGGCGCCATAAAGGCCTGCTGCCGGTAGTCGGTGAGCAGGCACGCTGCCATGAGCACGAAGAAGGGTAGCGACGTGAGCAGCGTACACGTCACGAGGCCCCACTTTTTGCGACGCATGGCGCGCAGCCGCGGCGCGAACAACGTTGGCGGGACACTCTGCCCCAGACGATTGAGGACCGGCAGCATCCCCCGCATCCAGCCGGCGCCACCGACGGCATCGAGAAACGCCGGCATCACGATCGTTTCGGTCTTGAAGACCCAGCCGATGCGAATCGCGATCTGGTGCAGTGCCAGGACGAACACGTTCCGCGATTCGGAAGAACGAATCGTCGCTGCGGTCGCAGACGGCTCGGGCAACGGGGCATCCGGACCCGGCAGCGAACCGTTCGTATTGTGCTCGGTGGCCGCCTGCCGCTGCGCAACGTCCCCCTGGTCGGGGTGTGGAGGCGACAGTGAACCCGGGGTCGACACGCTGGTGCGGTTGCGAGGAAGGAGTCGCCGCGCGAGGAGTTGCCGCGGCGGGATGGCAGCACGGCCCGATGTGCATCCCTGAGCTCACCGGTCCCGGCATCTTATCCCCAACCCGGCACGGCGACGAGGCCGGCCACTCGTACGGCAGGCGCAGCTCCGTTCGAACTCACGTCTGGCTCAGACGTTGCGATGTGCTCGCGCGGTGACCGACGTGACGGGATACGCACGACACCCCCAGGGAACCAGGACCACCCGTGCCACGGTGCCCGATGTTGGCTGCGTCACGATTGCTGAAACGCCCGGCGACCTTCGCCCCATTCGCCCAGCGTCATCACCTGGAGCATAATGGCGTCCCACACGGGCGCTGCCGCCAGGGATGTCTTCCGCGTTCGGGCGGCACGCTCAGCAGTTGGAGTTGCAGACATGAGCAGATCGTACGATCGACGACGATTCCTGGGTGAAGCGCTCACGGCCAGCGCCGCATTCGCGACCGCGGCCAAAGCTCGGGCAGCAGAGCCCGACGAGGCGAGCGGCGAAGCGAGCGACTCACCGGCGGAGTCGATCGTCCTGGGCGTGATGGGCACGGGCGGTCGCGGGACTGCGTTGGCGAAGGAGTTCGCCCAGCTTCGCGGTGCACGTGTGGCCTATGTCTGCGATGCCGATGAGCGGCGCATGGCCGATGCTGCGCAGGCTGCGGCCAGTCAGCAGTCGCTGGCTCCCGAGCAAGTCCGCGACTTCCGCCGTATTCTCGACGACGGGGCGGTCGACGCCCTGGTAATCGCTGCACCCGACCATTGGCATGCGCCGGCGGCGATACTCGCCTGCGCCGCCAAGAAGCATGTCTACGTCGAGAAGCCGGCCTGCCATAACCCCCACGAGGCTGAGCTGCTGGTTGAGGCGGCGGGACGCTTCGAGCGCGTCGTGCAACATGGCACGCAGCGGCGGAGCTCGCCGTCGGTAATCGCTGCCATCGAGCGCGTGCAGCAAGGCGAGTTGGGCGAAGTGCGCTTCGCGCGCGGCTGGATCAACAGCCAGCGGCCAAACATCGGTCGCGGGAAAAAGACGGTACCGCCCGAGTGGCTCGACTGGAACTTGTGGCAGGGCCCGGCACCCGATCGCGAGTTTCAGGACAACTACGTGCACTACAACTGGCACTGGTTCTGGCATTGGGGCACCGGCGAACTGGGCAACAACGGCGT
>CALKYM010000094.1 GCA_938003525.1 uncultured Planctomycetales bacterium
GATGGCTGCATGCCTTGCCGGGTCCGGCGCCGACCGAGCTCGCGACGCTCGCGCGCGAGACGCGATCGGCCTCCGCGCTGGGGAGTACCGCCCAAGTGACTGCCAGCCTCGAAGCGGTGCAGGCTGCCTTCGACAAGCTGGAAAGTGTTCTGGCGCGCAACACGCTCTACGGTGAGGATTGGCGAGCCTACCTGCGATGTGACGAGTTGGCCGCTGAACTCGTATCCGAAAACGCTCAGCTTGATCGCCTGGAATCCATCCTCACCTTGTATCAGGCCGGACATGCCGGACTGGAACTATCGCCGTACCGTGCCGTCGAGCGAACGTTGGCACAGCACTGTCGTCAGCTACGCGTCGCGCGTCTCGACGATCCGGCGACCGCATTGGCAGATCGGCTCGAGCGAATCGCAACCAACCTCGAACGCTACGAGCGCAGGCCCAAGGACCGACATCTGCAAGAGATCGCTGAGGCTCTGAGCTGGCTGCAGGCTCACGCGCTGGCGCCTGCTGTTGTCTATGCACTAGAGAGCAGCTACCTGCGGCCTAACTTTTATGCCCAGATCGATGGCCAGCTCGTGTTTTCACAGTTCGAACAAGACATCGACGAGCAGTTTACGATTCGCGACTCAATGAATGGTGCATCGATCAGCGGTACGGGACGGCTGAGCGGTCATGTCGGCTTCGAACTTGTGCCCAGCGAAGAGCGGGCGGCCATCCAGATGCTGTTCGAGGGCAACATGCGCTCGAATACAACGGGTTTCAGTAGCCCTGTCGGGTTCTCGACGAGCGGCTACACCCAGCTTCACGGACAGAAATGGCTGTTTGCGGATGCCGACGGCGTGCACACCCGGACGGCCGATACGCAAGCCGAGACGTCGCTGCAAGTCAACAATGTTTGGTCCACTTCGCCAGGACCGCTGCGCAATCGACTGACCCGCCGCATTGGCTGGAAACGCGTGTTGGGAAGTCGATCGAGCAGCGAGCAACGAATATCGCGGCGAGCGGCCGACGACCTGCAGCAGCGCTTCGAGAGCGAAGCCAGTCAGCTCGTGGTCGATCTCAACGAGACCTATGTCGAGGCACTGCGCGTGCCGCTAACCGAACAGGGTGTCTTTCCCCGGCAGCTCGGACTGAGCACGACGCGCACCCATCTCCAAGTGCATGGGACGATCGCCGCCAACGCACAACTGGCGGCCATGTCTTCGCCTCCCCAGGTGAACAATACGGCGGCCGCGGCAATGACTATTCACGAGTCGCTGATCAACAACGTGGCAGCCACGACGCTCTCCGGCCAGACACTCGAATCGTACGAGCTGGCCGACATGCTGGAGCAAATGCTGGGCTCGGTGCCACAGGGATTCGATACAGTCGATGGGATTCCGTGGTCCCTGACCGTCGCCGAATCACGCCCGCTCGAAGCTCGCATTCAGGATGAAAAGATCAGCGTCACCATTCGCTGCGTACAGATTGCGGCCGGCCCGGAAATCATGAACGTGCCGTTCTCGGTCACGGGCCACTACCGGGGCGCGATTGATGGAGCGGCGATCGTGTTCACGCGAATGGGCGAGCTGGAGTTCAACGCGCCGACGCTGGACGCCTTCGGCACAGGCAACGATGGCGTGACCGACTCGCAAGAGCAGGTGGTGGAACGGTTCGAGATGATCTTTGCCGAAGAGCATCGATTCACCTCGGACGATCTGCCGCTTGAACTACCCCCAGATATCGAGTTTTACCCCACCGATCTCCAGACCAGCGACGGCTGGCTGGCGATGGCGTTCGACACTCGGCCCGTCGCTGAATCAGAAGCCCTGGTCTCGACCGCCTCCGGAGACTGACCGCCCGGCGATGGTGCGGGATCTCTTCGGGCTGGAGCACCCTTTTACCTGCGCGTCGGACGTCTTCGCGCTGTGCCGTGGCCTTCGACGCTAGCTCTCAAGAGAGCGGCGGCCGGCGCGCCCCTATCTGGGTCTGGGGCAACCGGCGTTTGACGGTTGTCGGTAGCACCTCGCTTCACCCGCTGGCGGTACCCGTTGGCTTGCAGGCGCGGGGGTTGAGTTTTCCTGCCGTGCTTCGCGGGCAGTGGCCGCGTACAATCTGACGGCGTCAGACGTTCGCCCGGCCCGCACGCCCGCTTGAGGTGGAAAAAGATGATCCGTATCCTGCTCGCCCTTTGTCTCAGCTCTCAAGCGGTGCTCACTGCCGTCGCGGATGATTGGCCGCAGTGGCGCGGAACGAATCGCGACGGGATCTCCGGCGAGCGCGGACTGCTGCAAGAGTGGTCGGAAGATGGCCCGCCGATCCGCTGGACCGCACGTGACATCGGCAGCGGCTACTCGACGCCGTCGATTGCCGACGGTCGCGTCTTCGTACAGACCAACGACGAAGAGCAGGAATTTGCCCTCGCGCTGGATGAGAAGACCGGAGAGGAGCTCTGGCTGACACCCATCGGTACGGTCGGGCGCAACCGGGGCCCGCAGTACCCCGGGACGCGCAGCACGCCAACCGTCGACGGCGATCGCATCTATTGCCTCGCATCGGGTGGAGAACTCGTTTGCCTGGAAGCCGCGACAGGCAATCGCATCTGGGACGTGAGTTTCAAGGAAGACTTCGAGGGCGTCGATGGCGCATGGGCCTATTCGGAATCGGTACTCGTAGACGGTAATGCCGTGATCTGCACGCCTGGCGGATCGACGGCGTCGCTGGCCGCGCTGAACAAGATGAATGGTGAGATGATCTGGACATCGCAAGCCTCTGATGCGGGCAGTGCCGAGTACGCCTCGGTGATGGTGGTCGATGCACTGCCGACCAAGATCTATGTTCAGTTCCTGCGCAAGGGTCTGGTCGGAGTCGCCGCCGACAGCGGCGAGTTTCTCTGGCTTTACGGCAACACCATCGACCCCGGCGCGAACATCCTGACACCCATTGTCGAGGGCAAACGCATTTACACGGCGGGCTCGCGCACCGGAGGCAGCGTGATCGAACTGGGCGACGATGCGGAGGCGACGCCTGAGGAGCTTTATTTCGATCGGGCATTAGGAGCCAGTATCGGCGGCGCGGTGCTCATCGACGACTACCTGTACGGCACGTCGAGGTCGGCTATGTTTTGTGCCGAGTTCTCGACGGGCGAGATCAAGTGGACCGAGCGTGCGCTAGGAGCTGCCTCGATCTGCTATGCCGACGGCCGGCTCTACGTGCGCAGCCACGACGGCGCCGAAGTGGCACTGGCGGAGCCCTCGCCAGAAGGCTATCGCGAGATGGGTCGGTTTGAGCAGACGGATCGCTCAGAGACGAGGGCCTGGCCGCATCCCGTCGTCGCCAACGGTGCACTCTATATCCGCGACGAGGGCGTCTTGCACTGCTACGACGTGCGATTGCGGACCGCCACGCGTGCCGCGAGCCCCCGGGCGGGCGACTGATGAAGGCAACGAGTCCGCTCTCTATTGCACAGACGCGCAACCCGCTCTCATCTGCATGTACGATAGTGGAAGTGCGCGGCATTACGCGATCATGAAGATTCCAACACCGGCTACGTTCACACGCGGCCGACGTCAGCTTGCCGACGATCAGCGGCACACACGGCGGATCGACTTATCGAATCACGATGCACACGGCTGACGGGCAACAACGGGGCGGGGCCGTGATTCTCGGATGGCTGGCAGCCTGTCTACTGCCGCTGTTGTTGATCATCGACACGGCGGCAGCGGCGATTGACGGCTGGCAATTGCACGAAGCCGGCGGGCTGGTCGTCCTGCCCGTTCTCGCGGTTGCGACGCTCGTTGCCTCGATTGCGCTGCTGGCGTTCCTTTCTATTCGGCAATTCCTGGCACGAAACGCGCGCCGTCTGTTGCTGGCCTCGTGCGGTCTAGTCATGGGCCTTGGCATAGGTGAGCTGGTGATCTCGTCCTACGCGCCGCCGGCCCCCTTTCATTGCCGCGCGCCGCGCGCCGTGTACGAATTCGAGCCGAACTCATTCGCCATGCCCGGCGTGTTTGGCCCGGCGGTGATGAGCTTCAATAAGAAAGGGCTACGCGGTGCGGAAATATCTGGCGCGGGCAATGACTATCGTATTCTCTGCGCTGGCGGGAGTTCGACCGAATGTTGCTATCTGGACGACACGGAAACGTGGCCCACGCTGCTGCAGTCGCAGCTTGAGCAACGCGGCTTCGCCTGTCGAGTTTCAGCAGCGACCGTCAGCAGTTACGCCAGCGGGCATCACCTGCGGTTTTTGCGCAATGCAGACATCGTCGACCGTGTGGACTGCGTCGTGCTACTGGTCGGGGCGAATGATCTGCTGCGGACCATTCTTCGGCAATCGGTCAGCGGTGCGACTCCACCTTTGTGGTCGCGAAGTAGAATGGCCGATCTCTTGCAGCGGTTGTGGAACGTGCAGCTCGGTAACGGGCTGATCTTCGACGTCAGCGGTGAGGAAATCTCTGTGATGCGTTGGGGCAGGCCGATCACCGAGTTCGATCTGTGGGCGGCCATCGAGAGTGACCTGGAGAGCTACGCGGGACGCATCCGTGCGACAATCGCCGCAGCTAGGCAAAGAAACGTCCGCGTGGTTTTCGTGAGCCAGCCTTGCCTTTGGGCCGAATTCCTCACATCGCTCGCGACCAGTCGGCTGCGTTGGGCGGGGGAACCCACGAGCCCGCGACGGTGGGAGGCCCTGGAGGCAACAAGCCTGCGCAACGCGCTCGACCGCTACAACAGCGTCCTGGCGGATGTCTGCGACGAAGCGGGTGTCGAGTTTGTTGATGCGGCCACCATGAGCGGGGTAGAGCAGTATTTCTACGACGACTTCCACCTCAACGAGTCGGGCTGCCGCCGCCTGACAGCCATTGTCTCTGAACACCTGCTCAGCCATGCCCCGGAGCGCACCCTCGATTCCGAGGATTGATTTGTTGTGGTGGTTGGTGGGAGCACATATGCTGTGCGAAGGAGCACATTTACGGCGTCGAAGCGACCGAGCCCCCTCTGTGCGCTACGATCGGCGACAGCGGTCTTCCGCGCCGTTCTCGAATGCGCACACCTGAAATCACGCCGCCGCTGGGAGTCCGCTGATCGATGAAGATCGTCCTGGTCTATCCACCGGAGTTATTCAGCGCGTCGCAGGTTGCGTCCGCCGTGCTCGCTCCGCTGGGAATCTCCTACATCGCGGCCAACTTGATCAAGCATGGCCACGACGTTCACATCATCGACGCTCTGGGCGAATCCCCCGAACAGTTCGTTCCCTTCGGCAACCATCGGACGCGAGGGCTGACGATCCATGAAACGGTTGATCGTATTCCAGACGACGCGGACTGGATCGGCATCTCGAGCCTTTACAGTTCGATGTGGCCGGCAACTTTGGCGGTGATTCGAGAAACCAAACAGCGATTTCCCGATGTGCCGATCGTGTTGGGCGGCCCCCACCCGTCTTCCTATCCCGGGATGGTGATGAGCGAGCCGGCGGTGGACTACATCATCCACAGCGAGGGTGAAAAGTCGGCGCTGCAGTTCATCGACGCACTCGAAGGGCGGCGGGAGCTCCACGAGATCGACGGCTTCGTATGGCGGCATAACGGAAACGTTTATCGCACCGCGAAGAAGGAGTACCTCTCGGCCGAAGAACTCGATGAGCTACCGATGCCGTGTCGGGATCTGCTGCCGATGGAGAACTATATCCGCTGCAAGGAGAGCCACGGAGCGAATCGGGGGCGATCGACGACGATGCTTGCCTCGCGCGGCTGCCCTTACAAATGCAGCTTCTGCACGACGCCACTACTGTGGACGACGAAGTTCCGTGTCCGTTCGCCCGCCAATGTCGTCGACGAAATCCTCCACCTGAAGGACACCTATCAGGTGACCGACATTCATTTCGTCGACGACAACCTCACGGTGAGCCGCCGCTGGACCCAGGATTTTGCCCGTGAGCTGATCGACCGCGAGGTGGACGTCACCTGGCAGCTCAGCACGGGCGTGCGTGTCGAAACCGTAGACCGCGCGACGCTGGAACTGATGAAAGCCAGCGGCTGTTCGAACATCGCCTTCGCACCTGAGAGCGGTAACGAGCGCGTGTTGAAGGAAGTGCTCACTAAGACCATCAAGCCAGAAAAGGTGAAGGAGGCCGCTCAGGAAGCCATCGACGTCGGGATGAAGGTCTGTCTGTTCTTCATCGTCGGTGCGCCGGGAGAAACCAAGGAAGAAGCAGAAGACACGATACGCTTCGCGCGCGATCTCGCGAAGCTGGGTGTGGACGAAGCGTCGTTCAGCAAATTCTCACCGCTGCCTGGCACGAAGCTGTTCGACCGATTGCTCCGTGAGGGGGAAGTGCGCATTGACCGCGAGTTCTATGAGAGCCTCGGCTATCAGAGCGAACTCGGGCGGGCGCGGTCGTGGAACGAAGAGATGACTGACGAGGAGCTGCGACGACTGGCACAACGCGCCTTTCGGACGTTCTTTCTCACCAGTTTCATCTCGCATCCTTTCAAGGCGCTGCGCACGATGACCAACTTGCTGCTGCAGCGGCAAGAAACGAAGCTCGACCGGTACGTCCAACGCACCTTCAAGGTCGTGGCTCGCAGGCTGCTCGGTCGGCAGCAGCAACGGCACGCTCCGCAAAACTGGCCCGAAGAGGCGGCCAGCGAACCGGCCGCTATCGTCGACTATCCGCTGGGAGCGGATCTACCCACTGTCTCTCTGGAGTCTTGACGCACCGATGCCGACGGTGTCGTCTTCGCCCGCTGCGTCGCACCCAGCCATCGGGCTCGCGGCTGGTGCTACGCGCACCGCACCTTGGTGGCGCTGGGTCGGCATCACGCTTGTCGTCGCGGTGACCTTGTTGGCACTGCGCTGGAACACGCTGCGACTGCCTCCGAATCAGGAGATTGCTCTGGGGCTGTGGATGGAGGCCGTTTATCTCAAGGAAACGAACTTCGACTACCAAACCCTGTGGAACGAAGAGCCGAGCGTCTGGGAAGGCGGTGCGGCCACCTACCTCACCAGTGTTGTGCCGACCGCATTGGCCGTGATGATGATCGCCTTGCCTGAAGGCGATGCGATCTTTGTGGTGACGCACATCGTCACCATCATCTGCACGGCCGTCATTCTCGTTGGACTCTTCTACGCACTGCATCGGTCGCTTGGCGTCGCCGTTGCGGCCATGGCGTGCGTGGCGCTGTTCACGACACCACTCTTCGGCGCACAAACCTGTCTGGCCGCAATGGAGATCCCGACGACGGCTTTCGGATTGATGGCCGTGGTGCTGGCCACGCAGAGTCGCTTTGTGCTCGCGACGGTCTCAGCACTGGTAGCCTTCTCGATCAAGGCCAACGGCATCGTCTTTCAACTGGCGATCACAATCTACTTGACTCTGGTTCTCGTATCGGACGGGAAGCGGCCCGATCACCGGCGCGTAGTCGCGGCGCTCGCCTTGAACGCACTCTGTGTGGTCTTGCAAGCCACGCTCGTTCTGACCGCCGGCAGCGTGCGCAACTTGGGGGACGCGAGCAACGTCCATCCGTTGGCCACTCTCATCTCGCTACCGAATTGGTGTCCCGACTTTTTGTTCCTTCTTGTCTTGTCAGCCGCGGCGACGACGGTCGCATTCAGCATCCGAGTCCGTCAGGCGGCGACCCAAAGACCAGAACTCAGCGCCTGGCAGCGCTTGGTTGGCGCGCTTCGAAGCGAGTTGCAGGAGAGACCGCTGTTGGTGTTGACTTGGATAGTGCTGGCGGGTGGCATGGCCGCCACTTCGACGATTTCGTTCATCCCGCGCTACCTTGTGTTTCTCTTGCCGTTTCTTGTCATGGCCTGCTCCTACGTGTTCTCCGTTGGGGGGCGCTACCCGGTGGCGGCGTGCCTCGTGCTGGCCGTGATGAGCGGCTTCAACCTGTTCAATTCCCGGGGCGCGTTCTACCCCGACTTCACACACCTCTACGGCGTCGAACTGGCCCGCACGGGAGGTCCGCTGGATCGCAGCTACGAGGTGATGGACGATCACCATGCGAATCTGGAGGGCATGCAGGCGCTGGCCGACTACGACGACGGCCAGCCTATCGTCGCGCCCCGGCCGTACATCGACATGCTGGCCATGCCGGAAACGGGGTTCATCGACATCGACGCGACGATCTATGGTGCCAACTCGTATTCCGACCAGTTCCCCAAAGTACGTGATGCCGTCACGCTGCTCGACGATCTTCCAGTCAACCCGATCTTCATCGTCATCGGCAACAGTTGGCGGACATTGGATGCCCAATTCGACATCCCGCGACCCGAGCCTGGCGACCACCTGATTTATCGCGACCAGCTCACATCGCCGCTGGAAATCTATGAAAAGCGCTGGCCGCGCGGACCTCCCTCGCGCGAGCAACTGCAAGACTGGTATCTCGATCGCATGTGGCCCAACGCCCGCCGCGTCGACCGGGCCAAGTTTCGGGTGGCGTTCCTCCGCGAGCGCGGCGATCACCAGCGCGCGGCGACCGAGGGATTGCGGGCGCTACGGAAGGATCCCCGCGACTTTCACCTGCGGCAACTCATCGCCGGCGTGTTGTTTGAACTGGGTCGCGATGAAGAAGCGATCGAGGTCTGTTTGGGGTTTCTGGAGCGCGACCGTGCAAGACGAGAAGAAGACTACGATCCGGTGGTGATGGGGAGATATGGGCGGGAGACAGCTCTGGTACTCGCTCCAATCAGGGGCCTGTCGGCAATGTACCGCTTTGAGACCCACACTAGATACTTGGCCGCGCTGCAGTTGCTCCACCAAGGCCATCTGCACGACGCGGCTGATTCGCTCCATGCGGCCAGGAGCAACAATCGCGGCTTTGACCACGTAGATGCAACCTTCTGCCTCGGCATGATCCGACTACACCAGTTACACCTTGATGAAGCGGCCACACTGTTTGAGTCGAGAGCCGAGTCTGACGCCTCTTCCGCGAAGCGACTCGCGCAGGTCCGCTTGGCGCAGGGGAACGTCGAAGATGCTCTCAAATGGGCGAAGGTGGCGCGGCAGAGCGCGCCCGATGACTCGAACAGGCTGAGTACACTTGGCGTTGCTCTCGCGCGCTCAGGCGACTTGGCAAGCGCCACGACTGCCTTCGAGCATGCTCTGGCGATCGACCCGGATAACTACGAGGCCATCCGCAATCTCGCCTACCTGCGCGATGGGGAAATACCGGCCGACAACTGACTACGCCTACTCCGATTCGGCGCTGGTCACCCGCGCGACGAAAACTGAACCATCCGCCCCGCGTTGCCGGGCTTCGTTGTTCCAGACTCCCTCGGCAACGGTGATCCATGATTCGTCGTCGCTGATCCGCGCAACGCCGAAGTTGCCCAGCGTCGCTCCACGCTCCGGGACGGCAATCTTCTCCGTGGCACGCAGGACACAAAGTCGCCCCGGGTCGACTTGGGCGACGAACAATGGCGCGCGGTGACGAGTAATGTGATCGTTGTTCGCTCCGCGCCGCGTGTAGACCAGAAACAAGCCACCACCTTGCACGAGCCAATGCTGTTGCGTGTTGTAGCTGCCCAGCGGCTCGCCGTCGTCGAATGTCCAGGCCTTGATGGGGCGATAGTGCAACCCATCGTCGCTCACGGTGACATAAGCGGCGAGATCGTTGCGAATCGTCAGAAAGTAGCGATCGGCGTGCCGCGCGAGCGATGGTTCGACGAGCCCGCGAACGACGTCCAGCGTGATTTCGTCGCCGTGTTCGAGATACGTTAACTGCTGCCCGTCGAATGCGCAGCGGACGACCGTGACGAAGTGCGGCGTCTTGGCCGACGAACTGCAGTAAAACGGAAGCAGCAGCGTGCCGTCGCGCTCCATGATCCACTGGGCGCATGCGCTGCGAGCGAAGTTGAACTTCTCGCCGGGCGGCATTTCCAGCCGCTGCCAGTGCGACCAGGTATTCGATTCGGGATCGTAAATTGCGTACGCGGTCTGATGGGAACGTGGCCGATCTTCGAGCTGGTGGCCTTCTGTGCTGTACCGCACTTGCGCGCCAACCGCCAGTACCTTTCCCGACGGGGCGTGCCAGCCCGGCGTGACGTCGGCGACCGCGACGTGCACACCACTCGGTTCATGCACCCAGGCCAGTTCGTCTGGAGCAGCCGGATCGCTCCACGTCGCACCTCCATCTTCGGTGCGTAGCACGCTCAGGCCGGAGTAGTGATCTGACGTAAACAGATGTTTCTGCATCGTCATCAGAACCGCCGTGGCTCCTTCCGGTGATCGTCTCGGCAGTGCGGCTACGCGCGGATGAAACCACAGAAATCTGCTGTCGTCGTGCTGCAGCACGGTCTGCAGCGCAATTCCGAGTTTGACCGGTTGGGCTTCTGGCTGCAAAGAACCCTGTAGCACGGGCATTATCTTGTCAGCGATCTGCCGGTGTCCGAGTGGATTGGGATGGCAGCCATCGGTCGTCCATTCGCGGAGAGCCTGACCGTCGTCTTCTGCCTGACTCCACATGGCGAAGTGGTCGATCAACGTGACGTCGCAGGCGGCTGCCACCTCGCGGCAGGCGTTCATGAACGCGTCGAGCTTTACGTTCGGGTTCTCGCCCAGCCCGTTGGGCGCTGCGTCGGCCGCCCAACGGGGCTCGGTCATCAACACTGGCTCGATCCCTGCGAGCAAAAGACGTTCGACCATCGTGCGCAGATTCTCACGATAGGCCGCGAGCGACAAGCGGCTGGCATCTTGACCTTGATCGACATAGCTGTCGTTTGTGCCGTACATGACAGTCACAACCACCGGTCGCTCCGCGATGATGGCGTCCAGCCGCTCCAGCGCCTGATCGGTTCGTTCGCCGCTAATGCCTGCATTGACAACACGCACACCGATCCCTGCCGCGTTCAGCTCCCGTTCCACAATCGCCGCAAACGTCTCCTGCGGTTGCACTCCCGCACGCGTCCCCTTGGTGATGGAATCACCCAGCATGACGATGGTGCTCGCAGCTTGGTCTTCGGCACCACCGGCAAGAGCGTGCAGGATTGGTGCACCTCCACTGACTAACACGGCCAAGGAACATCGAGTGAACGCCCGCTTCCACGAGGATTGCATCGCTTTGTAACCCCTCGATTGATGTTGCGAATCTCGCCGCATTGTTATCGATCATGCAACGCACGTTGCTGCGCTCACCACGATAGTGGAAGTCTGGATCAGATTCATGCAGTTCGGCGCCGGGCGGCGTACAATCAGCGAGATTCGCTCCGTCAACGACGTCATCCCGCCGACACACTCCACCGGCGAGAAATCTTCACCACGCATTCCTCCAATCCGTTCAGTACGATGTTTCACATTCTGAAAGACTGTACGCGGTGCGCGGCGCTATTGCCGGTGCTGGTTGTTCTCTTGGGTGGCACCAACGATCGTGCGCCCGCCGCTGAGCGGCCGAACGTGCTGTTCATTGCGGTCGACGATCTGCGCGTGGAGCTGGGCTGTTACGGCAACACGCTCGTGCGGTCGCCGAATATCGATCGCCTGGCGGCGCGGGGAACGTTGTTCAATCGGGCTTACTGTGCACAGGCGGTGTGCAATCCATCACGGGCTTCGCTGTTGACGGGATTGCGACCGGACACGCTGCGGGTGTGGGACCTGCCGACGCACTTTCGCGAGAACGTGCCCGGTGTGGTTACGTTGCCGCAACTCTTCAAGCAGAACGGCTATCACGCGCAGTGCATCGGCAAGATCTTTCACAATTGGCGCCAGGATGATTATCGAGGCGACCCAACTTCGTGGAGCGTGCCCTCTGCGATGCACTACGCCAACCACGGTTCGGATCGCGCGATGGTTGAAGGCGAAGTGCCACCCGACGGGTCCGATGTCCCGAAGACGGAAATGCGCGACGTTCCCGATAGTGCCTACTTCGACGGCCGCATCGCGGATCTGGCCGTCGCGGCGTTGCGCGATCTGCAAGATCGGTCGTTCTTCCTGGCGGTCGGATTCTGGAAACCGCACGCGCCGTTCAATGCGCCCGAGCGCTACTGGGACCTGTATGAGCGGTTGAGCATCGCGCCACCTGCCAATCCCCAACCACCGCAAGACGTACCGCAGATTGCCTTGCACGACGCGCGCGAGGTGCTCAGAGCGTTTCGCGATCATCCCGGCGGTCGGCCAACTGCTGCGGAGACGCTCGCCCTGCGTCACGGCTACTATGCCGCCACGAGCTATATGGATGCGCAGGTGGGCAAAGTGATCGACGAGCTAGATCGCCTTGAACTGGCCGACAACACGATCATCGTGTTCTGGTCGGACCATGGCTATCACCTCGGCGAGCACGCGCTGTGGGCCAAGACATCGAACTTCGAGCTCGACACCAGGGTGCCGCTGATCATCGCCGCGCCCGGCTACCAATCGCAACAAAGTACCGATGCCGTGGTCGAACTGCTCGACTTGTATCCGACGCTGGCCGATCTATGCGGTCTCACAGCTCCCGGCAACCTCGAGGGGGTTAGCTTACGGCCCGTACTGGCCGATGCGACGGCAGCCGTCAAACCAGCGGCGCTGACGCAGCACACCCGACCGGCCTATCCCAGCGATGAAGATCCCCTGGTCGCGATGGGCTATTCGATACGCACCGATCGCTTTCGCTACACCGAATGGCGCGCGATCGACGACGGTCGCGTCATGGCCCGGGAACTCTATGATCACCAGCACGATCCGGGCGAAACGATCAACCGCGCTCGTCACACTGCCTACGCTGAAACGATCGAGGAGCTGGCGCGACGCTTGGCGACGATGTTGTAGGCGAGGGAGAGTCGAGGCGCCTATCATTGATCGGCGGGCAGCGGCGGTCGGTGCCGTTCGATTTGTGCCCGGAAGTCACCCAGGCTATGCCAGTACAGCGGACGGGCGAGATCGACTTGCGCCACCGCGACCGTGCCCCACTCGCTGGCCTGACTGAGCACGCTTCCATCGCGATCGTACACGGCTGAGATCGTCCAATCGCGCGACACATCGGTGTAGGTGCTGCTGACGAGCACTACGTGATTCTCACACGCCCGGGCGGTCGCCAGCCGCGGATTGCAGCCCCAGACGGGCCAAGCGATGATCTCGGCGCCGCGGTTGCTCAGCTCGCGCGCGACTTCCGGAAAGAAGCCATCGTAACAGATCATGAGGCCGACTTTGCCTAGCGACGTCTGGAACACGGGATAGGCGTTGCCGGGTGTGATACCACCTTCGATCTCGCCCCGTGGCAGCGTCACTTTGCGATACCTGCCGACGACGGCACCGGTCGGATCTATCAAGACCGCGACGTTGTAAACGAGGTGTCCGTCGCGTTCGAGAAGCCCGGCGACAATGTACAACTCATGCTGCCGCGCCAGCGAAGCGAAGTAGTCCGTCGAAGGGCCAGGAATCGGTTCAGCACATTCGACATAGGTCTTCCCGCTGCCGTAGAAGGTTAGCGTTTCCGGCAACACGACCAGATCGGCCTGTTTGCCCGCCGCTTCTGCGATGAACGGTGCGAACTGCTCACATTTTTCGAGCGCAGCAGATCCAGCGTGCGGTTGATAGTGCACGGTTGCCAGACGTACGACGCACGAAGGGGGAGCCGGGCAAGGTTCGATCTCGACCTGCGCCCATTCGATATGCCCAGCCGAGGTCCATCGCAGTCCAAGTTCGATGACAACACCGGTGGCAGAAGCGGGAGCGCGGTACCGGGCACTCACGGTGCACCAGCCATCGTCGTGCTTGGGACCCTCGGGAGGGAACTCCGGTTCGGCGCGCGGCCTGGACCCTGGCGAGTACGACGCCCCGGTCGGTTGGTCGCGCAGGACCGCTTGTCCCGAATCATCGACCCAACGCAGCCGCGCGACGCCGGCGCGGCGGAGCAGTTCGACGTTTTCTGCTTTGCGAAGTGCTGAAAAGCGATACCAGCCGCCGCCCTCGACGTCGAACCGGCGTTGCCACCATCCGATGAGTCCCTCGCGAGCGTCGGCTTCGATGATCAAACTGCCGCCACGTTGCGGTCCGCCGGCGGTCGCTATCCGAAACGCCGGAGGGATTTCGTCGCGCGGGGCAATTGCGGTCCAGCCGGTAGTCCACGCAGATGCGTGATTGGGAGACGCAGAATCAGAAGTCTTCGGCGCTTCGTCGGCCAGCAAGACACATGCGAAAAAACACGAAACAACCGACAAGGCGACGGCAGCAGACCTCATGACGGGCGTCCTCGAAACTGGGTTACTCCGCTCGGTACGGTCGTCGCTTAGCGCGCTGAGCCGCGAATCAGCGCGATCAGATCGGCCATCGCCAGCGGCGTGACCGTCTTCTCTAAGCCCTCGGGCATCAGCGATCTACCGGCAGAGCCAATGTCGTCGATCTGTGTCCGCAACACTGTATCCTCAACACCGTCAGCTCGACGCAGCGTGATGCTGGCCGGTGTTTCCGCAACGATGATGCCAGTCAGTATTCGACCTTCGGCATCGATGATCGTGTATTCGATGTAGTTGGGCGACACTTCTCGATTGGGGTCGAGAATGTGGACCAGCAGTTCGTCTGGCGTGCGGTGCTTGACCGTTTCCAATGCCGGACCAACCGCCTTGCCCGCTCCGCGCAGTTGATGACACGAGGCGCAGTGCTTGTCAAAGATCACCTGACCGCGGGCGGCATCTCCGAGTTTGTCGAGAGAAGCCGAGTATGCCGCGATGACGTCGCGGCGCGGGCTCAGCGCGTCTGCTGCAAACAGCGTTTCTGCGCGAGCACGGATGTCCGAGTCGCGATGCCCTACGAGGGCCTGGCGTTGTGCTGCAGCGAGCTGGCCGGCCGCGACACGACCATCTTCGATGGCGTCCAGCAAAGCGTTGGTCCAATCAACGCGAGTCAACAGACGTGCCAGGATTTGCGACCGCGCAGCAGGAGCATATGTACCCCAGTCTCCGAGCAATAGTCCAGCAGCCGCAGTATCGCGAAAGCTGGCCAGCGCATCTACGGCGGCTAGTTGCACTTCGGCCGGCTGCCGGGCATCGATGAGTTGTCCCAGCGCCGAGCTGGCATCCGAAAACGCGCGGTGTTCAAGTAGCTCAATGGCGGCGATCCGCTCGCCGCCTTCGCGGCTTGGATCCAATGCCGTAACCTGTGCCTGGTCGAAAATACCGGCAACGGTTTGCGCCAGCGCGGGCGAGGCGCCGCGTAGCACTTCGTCCACAGAACTCTGTGCAATTCGAAGTCCTTGGCCGATGCCGCGAAGTACCCCAGAATCACACGCCGCAGGCAGGTTGGAGTCCATCAGAACCGTCAGCAGGGCGAGCGGCTCATCTTGCTGGTTTCTCGCACCGATGATTCGCGCCACCCGTTCGATCCACTGCTGTCCGCTCTCAGCGGCAGCAAAATCCTCAGATACCAGGAGCTGTTTCAGCAAGTCGACGGCGTGCGCGCCAGCCGAGCTGAGCACGGCCGTCTGCATCCATGCATCGTTCACGTCGCCGCGCGCGATCTTGGCCAACAGTGCGACTGACGCCGAATCTGCGAACTCCCCCAACGTGAATGCAGTTTGCCAGCGCACGCGGATGTCGGGATCGTGGGCCCGGGATCCGACGAGTTTTCGGAGTTCGGCCGAAGCGCCGAGCCGCGACTCGGCCAGCCGCACCGCATGTTCTCGCACTCCCGGCTCCGGGTCGGCCAGAGCGGCCACCAGGTCGTGTTCATGGAGCCGACCGATGCCTTTCAGCGACCATAGGGCGTGTAATCGCGCCAACGGATGCGGAGATGACATCAGTAGTTCGCGTAACGCCGGGGCGGCCGAAGCATCCTGGCGCTCGTAGATCAGACGGTGCGCAGTCTCGCGCCACCATGCGCTGGGATGTTCCAGATACCCGACCAGTTCGCCGGCACTCGCTCGCCTCAACTGCGGCGGCGAGGGCGGTTCGCCGTCTCCGTAGGCCAGCCGGTAAATGCGACCGCGGTCGCGACCGCTTTCCAAATCGAGGTGCTCTTTGATGTCGTCGGGAATCGACCAGGGATGCTCGATCGTCTCGCGGTACATGTCCAGGACGTGCAGCGTGCCGTCCGGAGCGTTGACGAAGTTCACGGGACGAAACCAGTTGTCCGTCGACGCCAAAAACTCCCGGCCTTCGTCGGCGCGCTGTGCGCGAAACGTGACGCCATCTGGCGCAAGACGCTGACGATGAATGGCGTTGGCCGCTACTTCACCCAAGAAGGCGTTGCCGTAGAACTTTCGCGGGTAGGCCGCTCCCCGATAGATCGTGATGCCGCTGGAGGACGTGAAGAACCCGGTGGCAGCCGTTTCGCTACGCGGATACTGCCGGTCGCTCGACTCGGCCCAGCGCTGGGCTCTCACGTTCCGCCACGGTTCCGGTGGACTGATGCGGAACACGGGTAGCTGGTCGCCGGAAAGCGCCGCGTCGTGAAGCACGGCCGCTACCGGGAGGTACGGATTTCGCGCCAGGTACCTGTTCGGCAGCACGACGTGCTGCACCGGATTGCGGATGTTGCAGATGAAGCGATTGCCCCAGTCGTCGAAGGTATTGCCGAAGCGGGCGCCGCCCGAGACCGCCTCCAGCGCCAGTGTCTCGGGATGAAAGCGAAAATCGCGGCGGGTGACGATCACGGGTTCGTCACCGGACTCGTCGGGTCGCGTGATCTGTCCTCCGTTGCCGGATGCGGCGCCATAGATGCGGTGATCGAGCCCCCAGACGAGGTTGTTCATCACCGCCTGGACGTTGAACTTGCGAAAGCCGGTGAACACTTGGCGTCGGACATCGGCCCGGTGGTCGCCATCAGTGTCCTTGAGGTACCAGATATGCGGCGTCGCGGCGACAAAAATGCCGCCTCTCCAGCAAGCCAGACCTGTGGGCCAGGAAAGCTCTTCGGCAAAGATGTGGCTCTCGTCGAAGCGGCCGTCTCCGTCGGTGTCGAGCAAGAGGCGCACGCGACCGATTGGCTCATCGGTCGTTCGCTCCTGAAACGGAACGTCGGTGCTCTTGTCGGTGTAGGGATAGTCGCGCATTTCGGCCACGAACGCGCGACCGTTTTCGTCGTACACCATGGCCACCGGATCGACGACGAGCGGCTCGGCGGCGATCAGTTCCATACGAAAACCCTGCAGCGTCTCGAACGTCGCCAGGGCATCCGCAGGCTCAGTCGGAGGAATGCGGGGCAGGGCGGCGGCGAGATCGTCTTCGCATCGCCCAGATACCGGCGCCGCGCAGAGCGATGCCGCCAGCAGCAGAGCACAGATTCCGCGATGCGGAACTACGTTACGCATAGGTGGCGGTTGCTCGCAATCGGTGCGTTCCATCAACGACCAATGTGCCGTACGGCGTAGCTTCTGTTGACCTGCATGGACCGCTCAGGCGGTCAACTAGAGAAACCAGATTGACCTCATACGGGGCAATGAACTTCGCGACAACCACAGGCTAGCAGGCAGCGTGAGCGCGCTCCACTTACCTCTATAAGACGATCGCCAATGCATTCGCCTCAGGTGCAGTATGGGGCGCATAGAACAGCCTGGCTGCTCACGGTTCGGCATCGACTTCACGCTCCCGGCGAACAAACTCAGCCGCAAGCTGCGCGAGCCGTTCAGGCTGCTCGACTGCAAGGTCGTGCGTCTCACCAACGTCGTGCGCCAGATTGAAGAGCTGCCACGCCTCGTCGGGCTTGGTGCGGACGATCTTCCAGTCGCCTCGACGCAACGCGGCGTGGCGGCGAAAGCGGAAGAACAACGAGTCGTGCGGCGAAGCAGCGCCTGCAGTCAACGCGGGCAGCGGATTGCGGCCATCGAACGTGCGACCCTCCGGCAACGAGACGCCGGCGAGCTCACAACACGCGACCAACAAATCGGGCGACCAAAGCGGTACATCGACTATGCAACTGCGCGGAATGTGATGGGGCCAGCGGGCGAGCGCCGCCACGCGTATGCCTCCCTCCCAGCAGGTAATGCCTCCGTCTCGCAAGGGAGCATTGGAGGCCACCTCTAGTCCTCGGTTTTCGAGCATGAAAGCGCCGTTGTCGGAGAAGAAGAATACGAGCGTGTCGTCCGCCAACGATGATTCATCAAGAGCGTTTAACACGCGTCCGATGGCGCCATCGAGTGCCGTGACAACCGCGTGATACCGCTGCCGCTGATCTCGGGTCGATGGGTCGTAGCCGTAAGCGGCAAACGCGGCATCGGGTGCCTGCCAGATGCTGGGCTCGCCGGGAGCTTTGTTCTTGGGATTCGGAAAATGCGGAGCGTTGAACGGCAGATAGACGAACCACGGACGTCGCGCCGCCGCCTGCCGGCGAATGAAGTCGATTGCGGCATCCGCAAACAGGTCGGTCGAGTAGCCCTGAACGCGGGCCTCAAGAGTGCCGCGATAGAGATCGTGTTTGCGGTTGTAGTTGTGGGTGTAGTAGTCGATGTTGCCCGACGCGTGGCCGAAAAACTCATCGAACCCGCGGTCAGTAGGTCGCGAACCGGGAGCGAATCCGATATTCCACTTGCCGAAGCAACCGGTAGCGTAGCCTGCGGGGGCCAGCAATTGGGGAATGAGGAATTCGCTGTGGCGTAACCCAACCCCGTAGTTACCCTCGATGCCGGGCAACTGGTTGGTCAGTTTGTGCCGACCCGCCACGCGGCCCGTGAGCAGGCAGGCGCGGGAGACAGTACATGTGGGTGACGCGGTGTAGAACTGCTTCAGCTGGGCCCCTTCGGCCGCCAGGCGATCAAGATGCGGCGTCCGTATCGCCGAGTCCGGATTGAAACAGGGCAGGTCGCCATAGCCCAGGTTGTCGGCCGTGATGATAAGGATATTGGGGGAGACAGCGCCGACCGGCGCCACATGTCCAATGCCCGCCGCGATGGTCAGAATCAGTCCGAAAAGCGGCGAGGTTCGACGATACGTGCTCATTGCGTTCCCGCCGTGTAGGACCACAGGGTGCTTGAGGAATCTAGGGCACTATTGTGGCGAAAGCTGCGGCGCGATGCAGCCTTCGTGAGCGCTGATGTTGCACAGAAAACGCGGTCGGTCATGATGCACCCTGACTCACAACAATGACCGCATAGGCTTTAAGACAGTTGATACAACGCAGCTCACCGACACCGTTTCCGTTGTGGCTCGCACTCTGCTGCACGACGTCGCCCTCAGTGTCCATAGCTCAAGATCCCGGGCACGTTATCGCCAACAGCTTTCACCCGCCGGCCGAGTGGGCTGACGAGTACGGTGACTATCGCTCGCCGTTGTTGTTTGATGACGGCAGCCGAGTGGAGTCGCCTGCGGACTGGCAGCGGCGTCGCGCGGAGATACTCGATACCTGGCAGGGCCTGTTGGGCCAGTGGCCACCGTTGATCACCGAGCCGCAGATCGAAGTACTGCAATCCATACGACGAGAGAATTTCCAGCAGCGGCGCATCCGGTTTCTGTGGACTCCGAAGGAACACACGACGGGGTATTTGTTGATTCCTGACGGCGATGGTCGGCGAGCGGCGGTCGTCACGGTCTACTACGAGCCGGAGTCGGGCATCGGTCTTGGGAAGCCGCTGCGCGACTTCGCCTATCAACTCGCCAAGCGGGGGTTCGTGACGCTCTCGATTGGCACGACCGAAGCGACGGAGGCCAAGACGTACGCGCTCTATTGGCCCAATATCGATCGTGCGGAAGTTCAACCGCTCTCGATGCTGGCCTATGCGGCGGCCAACGCGTGGTACGTGCTGGCCAGCCAGCCAGAGGTCGATGCCGAGCGAATCGGCATTGTAGGGCATTCCTTTGGCGGCAAGTGGGCCATGTTTGCGTCGTGCCTGTTCGACAAGTTCGCCTGCGCGGCGTGGTCAGACCCGGGTATTGTATTTGACGTGGCGCGACCCAGCGTGAACTACTGGGAACCTTGGTATCTCGGCTACCACCCGCGACCTTGGCGACCACGCGGGCTGATCACCGAAGAGAATCCCGCGCGGGGGCTTTATCCAAGACTGGTGGCCGCAGGCCACGACCTGCATGAACTGCACGCCTTGATGGCGCCCCGCCCGTTTTTTGCCTCCGGTGGATCGGAAGACCCACCGCGCCGCTGGGCAGCGCTAAATCATTCGGTGGCCGTGAACCGATTGCTGGGCTACACCGACCGCGTGGCGATGACCAACCGGCCCGAGCATCCACCCACTGAAGAATCGAACGCGCAAATCTACGCGTTCTTTGAACACTTTCTGAATAGCCAGGGCGACGATTCGCCGTAGCTCAGCCGGCAAGCTGTGCGTCGGCCGGTCGATCGTCTGCCGGCGGCTGTCGTAGGATCTCGCGCACGACTCGCGCGTTGCGACCGTTGGTGAGAGTTTGCGCTTGCCCGTTGTGATGGTAGACGAGCTGCGTGGGATCGAGACCGAAGAGGTGCATCAGCGTCGCCTGGTAGTCGTTCGGCGTGACGACGTCGACAGCCGCGCGATGGCCGAACTCATCGGTCTCGCCGTAGGTCACACCGCCGCGGAACCCGCCGCCAGCCAGCCACATGCTGAAGCCCTGGCCGTTGTGGTCGCGGCCACACTTGGTGGGATCGCCGTGGTTCTCTGTTACCGGCAGGCGACCGATCTCTCCGCCCCAATGGACGACGGTTGTGTCGAGCAGACCGCGCTGCTTGAGATCTTGAACCAGTGCCGCGGAGGGTAGGTCCGTTCGTCGGCAGATGGCGGGCAGCGACTCACGAATGTTCGAGTGGTTGTCCCAGGGCTGACCACCGAGGAAGAGCTGCACGAAGCGTACTCCGCGCTCCACCAGCCGCCGGGCGATGAGGCACCGCGTGCCGTATTCGCGCGTGGCGTCGTGGTCGAGCCCGTACATGGTATGCGTGGCCTTGGTTTCGCCTGAGATATCGAGCGCTTCGCGGGCGGCTTCCTGCATGTTGGCCGCCAGCTCATAGCTGGCGATGCGGGCTTCGAGGTCAGCCTCGGCGGGGTGGCGTTCAAGATGCCGCTCGTTGAGTGCGCGGAGGAAATCGAGATTCTGCCGCTGCAGTTCGCCGCGAAGGTGCGCTGGCGCATCCAGATTCAAAATGCGGGGTTCCTGGGGTCGCAGCACGGTACCATGAAAAAGCGGCGGCATGAAGCCGTTCGACCAGTTGTTCGCGCCGTCGACGGGATGGCCACCCGGATCGGTGAGCACCATGTAGGCGGGCAAGTCCTGGCTTTCAGTCCCCAAACCGTAAACGAGCCACGATCCCAAGGTCGGGCGTCCCAGCACGCCGGGAATGCCTCCGTGAAAGTAGCGAATTGATACTTCGTGTCCGTTGGCACCGGTGTGCATCGAGCGAACGACGCAGATGTCGTCGACAATCTCGGCGACATGAGGCAACAGTTCAGAGACTTCGGTCCCGCATTGGCCACGCGGCGCAAACTTCCAGGGGCTGCCAAAGAGCTGCTTGGTGGCCCGATTGACGAAGCTGAACGTGATGTCGCCGGGATAATCGGTGCCGCTGTATTTGCTCAGTTCGGGTTTGGGATCGAGCAGATCCATGTGCGCAGGCCCGCCGTGCTGAAACAGCGAGATCATCGCGGTGGCCTGTGGTTCTTGCGGCGGCCGTTTCGGCTTCAGGTTGAAGGTTGGCCGCTCGCGTGGCACGCTCGGCGGCGTGGCTAGCGCCCCGTCCTGTTGCAACAGTGTGGCCAGTGCAACGGTGCCGATGCCGAGGGCATTCTCGGCCAGAAACCTTCGCCGGGTCACAGGAGCCGACAGTGACGAGCAGTCGCAAGCATCTGTTTCGTGGTTCATCACACGCTCTGTAACACCGGCATCGTTTCGGGTTAGTCGACGTATAAGAACTCGTTGGACGTGAGCAGTGCCTGGCATAGGTTGGTCATGGCTTGGTCCAGCGGCGACATCCCTTCGGGCAGCGCTACGCTGCCGCTGGAGATCGTCGCGAGCTGATCGTGAAGGAACCCGGCCGCCAATTCGCTTTCCTCAGTGCTGATCTCGCGGCAGTACGCCAGCTGCCATGCTCTGGACACCCGTTGCATCAATCCTGGTGGTGGTGGCTCTTGGAGATTCTCCCACTGCTCAGAGTCCGACGATTCGCCGTCCAACGCAGCGGAGGTTCGCGCGGCAAGCTGTTGTGCTTGCTGCAGTACGAAACTGCCATTCATCAGCATCAGCGACTGTGGCGCGACCGTCGACGACGTGCGACGCTCGCAGTTGGTCGTCATCACCGGAGAATCGAATGCCTGCAGCAGCGCCACTGGCTGACTACGCCGCTGCCGAATGTACAGACTGCGACGTCGACTCCCGGCGTCGACAATGACCTGGCCCGTGTCATCTTCCGCAACATTGGCCGGCGGCCCGAACAACGCGCGGTCGAGCTGGCCAGTCGCTGCCAGCATGCGGTCGCGCAGCGCTTCGGCCTCCAGGCGGACAACCGATTTCCTCCAATAGAAACGATTGTCGGGATCGATAGCGTCCGCCTCCGCCCGACGGTACGACGACTGGCGATAGGCCATGGACATCATGATCCGCTTGTGCAGTTGTTTGAGACTCCAACCGCCGGCCACGAAGTCAGCCGCTAACCAGTCGAGCAACTCGGGATGAGTGGGTCGCCCGCCCAAACGACCGAAATCGGCCGGCGTATCAACAATGCCGCGGCCGAAGTGATGTTGCCAAACGCGATTCACGATGACTCGGGCAACCAACGGATGTTGCCCGCTGGTGAGCCAACGGGCAAACGCCAAACGACGCCCGGTCGACGGCATGTCGGGATTGTCATCAGCGAACCGAGTGACTGAATTCTCTGGGCAACAAACGGTCAGCGCCGCTGGCGGAATGGGCGTCGTGGGCTGCCGGTGATCGCCGCGGTGAAAGAGATGGGTGATCGGAGAGTGGTCGTTGGGTTCAATCACCACGCGCAGAAACTCTTCGAGAGGTTTCTTGCCCCGAATCTCGTTCATGCGGGCGTCATAGGACTTCAACTCGTCGGCCGCAGCTTGGTTGTATTGATAGAGATTGCCCGGCGAGATATTGACGCTGGGGTACTGCTTCAGCAGAGCGACCTGTTCCGGCGTGCGTTGGTCGCCCGGCGTGCGGTACGCTGTGCGCAACTGTTCGCGGAGGGTGTCGTCAAACTTCTCCAGTTCCTTCTCCAGGGCGGCCGTGATGAAGGCGGCCTGCTTTTCTGCCTTTTCAGCGCCCACCGCTTGCGCTTCAGCTTCGAGTTGGGCGGCCCGGGTTCGTTCGTCATCGGTATACAGCGACACGAGTCGCTGTGCGGGCGTCTTCCAGTTCTGCCAATCGAGTGCCGGCTCGAACACGGCGCGTAGGCCGTAGTAATCCGTTTGCAGGATGGGGTCGTAGCGATGGTCGTGACATTGCGCGCAGGCCACGCTTAGGCCCAGCAGCGAGGTCGATACAATCTTGATCGTGTCGGCAATCACCTGATTCCGACCTTCGGGAGAGTCGCCTCCGCTGCCGGTCCCGTCGGCTGCCATCCGCAGAAGTCCCGTGGCGGTCAGCAATTCGATCTGGCGAGGCGTGAGATCGCCTTCGCGCGGGCCTGCCAACTCGTCGCCGGAGAGCTGCTCGACGATGAACTGATCGAAAGGCTTATCGTCATTGAGCGACTGGATCACATAGTCGCGGTACTTCCACGCCCAGCCGCGCGGCGCATCGACGTTGTTCGCGCCCTCTGAATCGGCATAGCCGGCGATGTCCAGCCAGTGTCGCGCCCAGCGTTCGCCGTAGTGCGGCGACTCCAGTAGTTCGTCGATCAGGTTTTCGTAGGCATCCGGCGAATCATCGCTGAAGAACCGAGCTGCCTGCTCGTCGGTCGGGGGCAGACCGACGAGATCGAAATAGGCCCGCAACATCAGTGTGCGGCGATCGGCGTCGGTCGAGAACGTCAGTCCGTGGGACTGCATCGCCCGCCAGAGGAAGGCATCGATGGCCGTGCGTACGCCACCGTCCGGCTCGTAACTCGGAACAGTCGGCCGGTGGATCGGCTGAAACGACCAGAAGGCGCGTTCTTCCGGACTGATGCCGATGCCGGGACCGATCGTTTCCGGTTCCGGTCGGGCAGTCCTCGCGCCGCTCACCACCCAGCGCTCGAGCGTGGCGATTTGTGCATCGGTCAGGTTGGCCTCGCCGGGGGGCATTTCGTGTGACCGGACACGCTCGATCAGATAGCTCTCCGCAGGCTGTCCCGCCACAATGGCCGGCCCGGAATCGCCTCCTTGCAGGAGAAGTCGAGCCAGCCGAAGGTCCAAACCGCCGCTTTTCTCCTCGCTCGCACCGTGGCAATCGAAGCAGTGCTCGCGGAAAATGGGACGAACATCGTGTTCGAACGTCGGCATGCCGGGCGAGGGAACTTCCCCTCGAGCCGTGCTTGCGGCCAGCAACAACAGGGCTGAAAGATGGATGGCGCGATTCATCGGTGACTGATCACGTCGTCTCGGCAACTCGGTGATCGATTCAGGCGGGCGCGTCGCAGTGGACGCAGATTTTCGGTGGGACTCTTATTGTGGTCGCTGCGGGTGGCATTCGCAACGCAATTCGCTGCAGCCGCAGCAACGACGGAGATACGGGCATTCCTGCGGCCTTCGAGGCGGCGTCTGGTGGTTGATGCGGGACGTCGCCAAACGCCCAGTGAGAACTCATTTCCATTCAGTGGCTCAGGGAGTAGACACTATGACGCATCGAAGACAACGATTGGTGCCCGCAGCAGCACTGATCATGTGCGCAGTTTCCTCGACGTCGGCCGGGGAGCTTCCACAATTCCGCGACCTATTCAATGGCCGCGATCTGTCGGGCTGGGTGAATGTGAACACGGCGGCGGATACCTGGACGGTGCGCGATGGGCTGTTGATCTGCAGCGGACAGCCGATTGGTGTGATGCGGACGGAGCAACAGTACGAGAACTTCATCCTGCACATCGAGTGGCGACATATGGAGCCCGGTGGCAACTCGGGCGTTTTCGCCTGGAGCGAAGGAACGGTGCCCGATGGTCGGCGTCTGCCGAAGGGACTTGAAGTGCAGATGTTGGAGCTCGATTGGGTGAACCAGCACAAGCGAGACGATGGCTCGCTACCATCCATCGCCTACGTCCACGGGGAGCTGTTCGGAGCCAACGGGCTGAAGGTGACGCCCGATAATCCTCGCGGCGAGCGCAGCAAGTCGATCGAAAACCGCTGCCAGGGTCACGGCGAGTGGAACGTGTACGACGTTGTTTTCGTCGATGGGGTCGTCAAGCTGGCCATCAACGGGAAGTTCGTCAATGGAGTCAGTCACTCGTCGGTAAAAAAAGGGTATCTGTGCCTGGAGTCCGAAGGCGCCGAGATTCACTTCCGCAACATCCGCATCATGGAACTACCGCCAGGCGTGACGAGCGACGATCAAACGGCGCCCGTCGTGAGCGACTGATAGCGAGGCGTGTGCGTCGCACCCGATTGTCGGTTATCGTTGGGAGGCTGCGGCAAACTGCTGCTGCGTACAATGTACCCAGGCGAACGACTACGGTGAGGGCAATGCGATGGTCGAGGCGAACCGACGCGGTTTTCTGCGTGCTGGCGGGACAGGCATAGCGAGCGCGGCAGCAATGTCCCTGGCGTCTACTGCGCCGGCGGCTATCGCGGAGGCGCGCCTGCGGGTCGGGCTGATCGGTTGCGGCGGACGTGGACGCTACGATGCTGGAGTCTTCGCCGAGCGCGAAGACGTTGAAATCGTATACGTCGCCGACCCGCATCGGGAACGCCTGGCCGAGGCGGCCAAACAGTTCGGCCCCACGGCAAGAGCCGTGGAGGACTTTCGTCGCATCCTGGACGATGACTCCGTCGACGCCGTGATCAACGCCACGCCGGTTCACTGGCACGCGCCGGCCACCATTCTGGCATGCGAAGCGGGCAAGCACGTCTACGTCGAGAAACCCTGCTCGCACAACGTCCAAGAGGGCCGCTGGATGATCGAGGCGGCGCGGCGAAACAACCGTGTCGTGCAACATGGAACGCAAGTGCGGAGCACGAGCACGATCCACGAAGGAGTACGGCTGCTGCACGAAGGATTGATCGGCGACGTGCTGGTGGCCAAGGCATGGAACATCCAGCGCCGCGCTGGACACGGACCGGGTACCGCTGCTAAGTCGCCAGCCGAGCTTGACTACGACATGTGGTTGGGGCCGGTACCGCAAGTGCCCTACACAGCCACCACTTTTTCTGGTTGGAACTGGCGGCGTCACTTCGGCACAGGTGAGATTGGCAACGACGGAGTGCACGACATCGATTACGCGCGATGGGGGCTCGGGGTCGAGACGCATCCCTCTCGGATTGCAGCCATCGGGGGTCGCTACCTGTACGACAACGGCGCCGAGTTTCCGGATACGCAGCAGGTTTGTTTCGAGTACTCCTCGGGAAACTCGCAACGGATGCTGATCTACGAAGAGCGGCTGTGGTCGACGAACTACCCACACAATTGCGATAGCGGCGCGGAATTCTACGGCACAGCCGGACAGATGTTTCTCAGCCGACGCGGCAAGATCGAAGTGCTGAGCGAACGCAATGAGAGACTGTCGGTCGATGTGCCGCGCGAAGCGCAGAACACGGCCTCTCATGTGGCCGATTTCATCGACGCCATTCGCACCGAGCGCCGACCAAACGCGGATATCGAAATTGGTCACCACACGACGGTGCTTTGTCATCTGGGAAACATTGCCGCGCGGCTGGGTCGCTCACTCCGATTTGATGCCGCCAGCGAGCACTTCACGGACGACAACGAAGCTGATGCGCTGCTCAAGCGCAACTACCGAGACGGACATTGGGCGGCACCGCAACACGCGTAAGTCGCAAATGCGGGCGAAGCAGGCCGTGTCGCATGCACGAAGGCGCAGACCAGACGGCTTTGCGCCACGCTCAAAGTCTTCCTGATCTGAGACGGAGAGCTTCACTCACCTGTACGGTCGTTGCCAGCATCTGACCCCAGCGGTGGCCGATTCTCGCTTTCTGGTGGCGAGTGCCGCCACAGCCTGCTGTAATGGAGCATTCGCGCCGCGACGTTGTACAATACCCAGTGATCAACGCGCGTGTGCCGCACCGGGCGGTGACAGAGTTAGCGGATTGAGATAGCGGTCGAGAATCTTTTTCGAGCAAAAGGGCGGACATGAGCCAGCGCAAACCACAATCGAATTCGCGGCGTGAGTTCCTCGGCAACGCAGGGGCGGCGGTGGCGGCCACAAGCGTTTTGGGCAGCGCTGCAAAGAGCGTTCATGCCGGCGAAGACAATACAATCCAGATCGCGCTGGTCGGTAGCGGTGGCCGCGGCACGGGAGCTGCAAAGAACGCGCTGACGGTCGACAACGGACCGCTCAAGCTAGTCGCCATGGCCGACGTGTTTCCCGAGCGGCTCGCCGACAGCTACGAGAGCATCTACAACGCCTTCCCGGAAAAGGTCGATGTGCCCGAGGATCGCAAGTTCATCGGCTTCGACGCCTACCAGAAGGCCATGGACTGCTTGAAGCCGGGCGACGTGGTGATCATGGCGACCCCGCCGGCGTTTCGCTGGGTGCATTTCACCTACGCCATCGAGAAGGGTCTCAACGTCTTCATGGAGAAACCCATCTCTGTGGACGGTCCATCGAGCCGCAGGATGTTCGAGTTGGCCGAGCAGTCGGCGGCCAAGAACCTCAAAGTCGGCGTGGGCCTGATGTGTCGCCACTGCGATGCCCGGCAGCAACTCTACGACCGAATCAAGGGGGGCGAGATCGGCGACATTCTCGAACTCCGCGCCTATCGACAGGCAGGCCCGACGGCGCGGGAAGCGGCCGGCCCCAAGCCCGACGACATCAGCGAGTTGATGTATCAGATTCGGGAGTTCCACTCGTTTTTGTGGGCGAGCGGCGGCTGCTACAGCGACTTCCTGATCCACAACATTGACGAGAGCTGCTGGATGAAGGATGCCTGGCCAGTTAAGGCCGAAGCCTCCGGCGGGCGGCACTATCGCGGCGACGCCATCGACCAGAACTTCGACAACTACTTCGTCGAGTACACCTTTGACGATGGGACAAAGCTCTTTCTCGGCGGTCGCACGATTGCGGGCTGCAGCCAGCAGTTCGCGAGCTACGCGCATGGCACGAAGGGCCTGGGGGTGATCTCGACGGCTTCGCACACGCCGGCCAAGTGCCGAACCTACGATGGCTACCAACCGGACAAGGACAAGCTGATCTGGCAGTATCCGCCGCCGGAGCCCAACCCTTACGAGTTGGAATGGGAGCACTTGATCTCGGCCATCCGCAACGACGAGCCCTACAACGAGGTCAAACGCGGTACTGAGGCCAGCTTGGTTACCGCCATGGGGCGCATGGCGGCTCACACCGGTCAGGTGATCACCTGGGATTCGATTCTCGATTGCGAGCACGAATTCGCGCCGGAGGTCGACAAACTGACCTTCGAGGCTCCGGCGCCGCTGCAACTGGCTGCCAACGGCAAATACCCCGTGCCCATGCCGGGCCTGAATGCTGCGCGCGAGTTCTGACGTCACCCCACCGCGGCGTTTTGCGTAGAATTCGGTGTAGGGCTACTGCCCTGATCTTGCCGAATGCCTACCCAGTGACTCGCCCTTCGTCATGCACCGCTACGTACGCTTGCTGATTGTGCTCGCCGTCGTCGGTGGCCTGGCTTGGGCCGCCGCCGTGCCGGGATATTCCTATTGGCGCAAGCGCAACCAAACGACCTTTCGCACCGAAGAGGTGATGAAGCGTACGGTGACGTTCGTGGTCAATTCGACCGGCGAAGTCAAGCCGGTGCTGGCCGTCTCGGTCGGCTCCTTCGTCTCAGGACCCATCGAGCAACTCGAAGTCGACTTCAACGATCGGGTCAGCGAAGGACAACTGCTGGCGAAAATCGATCCGCGCATCTACGACGCGGCCGTCGCGCGCGATCGCGCAACCTTGGCGACTCGGGAAGCCGAGGTCGAGCGGGTTCGCGCCGAGCTGCAGCAGGCGATCAACGACGAGCGACGATCGATCGCGCTCCGCGCGGAGAGCGAAGATTTCATTTCACTGTCCGAGATGGATCGATTCCATTTCGCGCGACGCGCACTCGAAGCCCAACTTCGTGTGGGCGTGGCCGCCGTCGAACAAGCCGAGGCGAATCTGAGCAACTCGGTAGCGAACCTGGGTTACACCGAGATTCGCTCGCCGGTCGACGGCATCGTGATCGATCGCAAGATCGACCCCGGCCAGACGCTGGCCGCACAGTTCCAAACGCCCGAGTTGTTCATCGTCGCCCCTGAGATGGAAAAGAAGATGCACATCTACGCGTCCGTCGACGAGGCGGATATCGGCCTAATTCGCAGCGCCCAAGAGGCGGGGCAGCCTGTTCAGTTCACCGTCGATGCGTATCCCGACGACTTGTTCGAGGGGATCATTGAGCAGATCCGCTTCAGCTCTACGGCTGTGGAGAACGTGGTCACTTACCCGGTCATTGTTGCGGCGCCCAACCCCAACTTGAAGTTGCTACCGGGCATGACGGCCGATCTCTCGTTTCAGATCGACGAAAAGCAGGACGTGGTGTGTGTGCCCAACGCGGCCCTGAGATTCTTTCCCAGCGAGTTGCAAGTCCGCGAAGAAGATCGCAAGCTGCTCGACGGCGCCGCTAGCGACGAGGACGACGACGAGAATGTCCAATCGCCTTCGGCCAAACAAAAGTACGAGGCCGGCCTGGAAGAGAATCGCCATCACGTCTGGGTTCAGGAGGGTGAGCTACTGCGCGCGATCGAAGTCTTCACCGGCATTAGCGACAACCGTTACACAGAGATTATCTCGGGTGACGTCGAAGACGGCTTGGAGCTGGTGACCGGCGTCGAGTCGAAATGACGAGCCGAGAAGACGAGCTGGCAGTTTCGCCCTAACAACACTTTGATGAATGCGGCATGGGCCTTCTAGTCACCTTTCGAATCGCCATGCGTGCGCTCTCGAAGAACAAGATGCGCGCCGGCTTGACCGTGTTGGGCGTGGTGATTGGTATCGCGGCCGTGACGGTGATGGTGTCGGTTGGTGAGAGTGCCAGCGAACTGGTACAGGGACAATTCAAACAGCTCGGCACCAACGTGATCTTCGTCATGCCTCGCAGCCAACGCCGGGGCGGCGTGAGGCAGGGCATGGTCACGACACTCACTGCAAAGGACGGCGACGCGATCAGCGAGCATTGCCCCACCGTAGTCGCCACCTCACCACTATTCGGCGGCGGGGGGCAGGTTATCTACGGCAACACGAACTGGCGACCCAAGGAGATGTATGGCGTCGGCCAGGACTATCTCAGAGTGCGCGACTGGGAGCTCAAGCATGGCGGCTTCTTCACCCCGCAACAGGTGACCTCCGCCGCAAAAGTCTGCGTGATTGGACGCACTCTGGTGGCTCGACTGTTTCAGACGACCAACCCCCTGGGAAAAAAGATCCGCATTCGCAACATCCCGTTCGAGGTCATCGGCGTACTTTCGGAAAAAGGCGCCAACCTCGTCGGAGAAGACCAGGACGACATTGTGCTCGTGCCGTATACCACGATGCAAAAACGCATTGCGGGTGGGCGGTTCAAGCACGTGCACGCCATCATGGTATCGGCAAGCAACACGCAGACCATGGCGGCGGCTGAAGAAGACATCCGGCAACTGCTCTTAGAGCGACATCGCATTCGCCCCGGTGAAGAAGCCGATTTTCGCGTCCAAAACACGACGGAAATCGCCAATATCATGGGCATCGTGACGGGCACAATGACCATGATGCTCGCTTCGATCGCTGGAATCTCGCTGGTCGTCGGCGGTGTGGGCATCATGAACACGATGCTGGTCTCGGTCACCGAGCGCACCCGCGAGATCGGCATCCGCATGGCCGTGGGAGCCGAGTCGAAGCACATCCTGCGGCAATTCCTCGTCGAGTCGATCGTCTTGTCGTGCGCCGGCGGACTGATCGGGTTGTTGTTGGGCGTGGCCGGATCCGTTGCGATCACGACCACAATTAACTCGTACTCGCCCGGGGCAGACTGGCCCGTAGTCATCTCGTATCCAGCAGCCGGCATCGCCCTGGTCTTCGCGGCTGCAGTCGGCATCTTCTTTGGCTACTATCCTGCACTCAAGGCCAGCCGGCTCGATCCCATCGACGCGCTTCGTTACGAGTGACCAGGGACGAGCACCTGGCTACTGCGGCTGAGCTGGCGGCTCCGGCAACCGTAGTTCGTTGGACGGCCGCTCGCGTCGCGGGAGGACTTCCAGGTTTTCCGGCGGTGGGCGATCTCGCGGGATGCCGTCGTCCGGTCGCGGTAGCCGCTGCGGAAGGTCGTCGAGATCGAAGAAGTTCTCCGAAGGCTCATCTCCCGTAGGGTAGCGCGACGCGTTCGGTTCGGGGCGAATATCGCGTGGATAGAGTCGATGCCGCCCAATCTCCCAAAGTGGTCCCAACGAACAGAATCGGTCTTCGAAGAGAAACACGCCGTGCGTTTCAAGAATCGTGCCGGTTTCCCGTTCTAGATTCGCGAGTTCGGTGTTGTACTGGGCCAGCGCTTGAGCTTCCTGACTCACAGAGTTGCCCCAGTCGGCGATTGCTTGCAGGACGTTCAGGTAGATTCCCGTACCGGTCAGCGCCGTTGCGAACTGTTGTTCCAGATTGTCCTTAGCAGCCGCTCGGGCAGCGCGAAAGGCCTCGTACTGCGCGTAGAACGTGTCGAGATTTCGAAAGCTCAGTGCGAGGACATGCACTGCAGAATGGACTCCCTGCTGCAAAGCGGCCCGATCGCGGGCGATGATCAACTGCGCGCTACGCAGCGCGGCGCGTTCTTGTCGTAGATAGAGCGGAACCGAAAAATTCACCCCCAACGTCCAGTCGGTGAAGTCGTCGCCGCCCGTACCGATTCGAGCCTGGTTGGGCATGCGCCCCTCGAGGCCGTTCCAGCGATAGAGTCCGACCAAATCGACATTGGGCTGCACCTGGTTTGATGCCAGGATGGCGCGCTGCTGGTCGGCCTCGAGCACAAGTTTCAGTTCGATCAGGTCCGGGCGCCGCACCTCTGCCACTTGAGTGACTGCATTCCAATCGAATTCGATGCGTTCATTGGTGGGCGGAGTCGTCGGGGCGGGTGTCATTTGCGTCGTGGGCGAGATGCCTAGAATGTTCAGCAGTGCCGCTTCTCGCGTGAGCAAATTCGCCCGCGAGGCTATCAAGTTCGCACGGAACTGTGCCAGTGCCGATCGTGCCTGTGCGACTTCTGCAAGGTCGGCGAACTCGGCTCGTTGTCGAGCCTCTGACACGCGAACCAGTTCTTGAGCCTGCTGCACCTGCCGCTCGCGGGCCCAGACATCGGTGCGGGCAAACACCACGGCCCAATATGCTTCGATTGTGCCGCGGACGAGTTCTTGCAGAGAGTCGTTCAGTGCAAAGAACGATCGTTCGGTATCGATTCGGGCGAGCACAATCGGCACGCGGTTGGCCAGTACCCCCGCGCCGCGCAACAGTGGCTGTGTGTAGCTCAATTCGGTGGCATAGCGGTTTTGTGGATTGAGCGGGAAGATTCCCGGCGCGAAGCGGGAGGCGTCATTCGAGAATCCCAAACTCCCTCTTCCGCCCGAGAGGTTGGATTGTGCGACTTCGAGAGCGAAGTTGTGATTCTGAGTCTTGGTGCCCACGAACAGCGCACTGGTGGGGTCGAGTGGATCGAGAATCGCCGTAGGCGGCTCGACCTGCGTCCAGGTGTTGCGCGCGTCGATCGTCGGATCAAACAGCGAGCGCTGCTCATCGACCGCGTTGCTGGCGATCGCCGGATCGTAAATCGTACGGCCGCTGGAGACGGCTACCGAGCCTGCCAGAACGCGCACCACCTCCGAGTCGGCCAGCGCGAGTCGAATCGCTTCGTCGAGCGAGAGCGGCATCTCGGCATCATTTGGTAGCGGCAGCCGCACCGTGGGCGGAGGCGGCGAAGGCGGGACGTAGACATTCGGCAAAGTGGCCGGATCGCGATAAGAAATACGCCGCTGTTCGCGCTTGGTTAGCGGAAATACTGCGTTGTCGTACTCGGCCGCCAGCGCGGTGGCGGACGCCGCCAACGCCACCCAGAGGCCCATCCAAACGCGCAGACGGCGGCCGCGCGCACGCCCAGTAGACAAGCGAGTGCTAGCACCACTGCTACGGCTTGTACGAGTCGCACCACGTATCATGCTTAAGTGCATTCGGCCGATCGCGGCGAACAATCGACTGCCGTCGGCACGACCGTTACAACCCGACCCGCAGCGCGCACCGGCACCGGTTCAGCAGGTGAAATGCCCTCCGCTCACTCGCCAGCCGGACTAAGCCGGCTCGCGGGTGGGTGCATGCAGTGCATCGAGGGCCTCATCAAACTGGCGCGTGTCGCACACGACCCGCCCGTCGCGGAGCACGATCGTGCGTTCCGCGTTGCGGGCAACATCCTGATCGTGCGTGACGAGGATCACGGTCAGACCTTCGTCTGAATTCAACCGCCCGAAGAGCTCGATCACCTCCCGGCTGGTGGCCGTATCGAGATTGCCCGTCGGCTCGTCGCCCAACAGGATGGACGGCTCATTGACCAGCGCGCGGGCTATGGCTACGCGCTGTTGCTGACCTCCGGAAAGCTGCCCCGAGTGATGGTCGAGGCGATCACCCAATCCAACCAGGTTCAACAAGTCGATGGCCCGTTGCCGACGTTCGCGTGCCGAGATGCGCCGGGAGTACATCAGGGGTAGCTCGACGTTTTCGACGGCGGGCGTGCGGGCCAACAGATTGAAGTTTTGGAACACGAATCCGATCCGCTGGTTGCGGATACGGGCCCGCTCGTCGCGGGACATGGTGGCGATCTCGTCGCCGGCCAGCCGGTAGCTGCCGGAAGTTGGGCGGTCGAGACACCCCAAGGTGTTCATCAGCGTCGACTTGCCCGAGCCCGACGGACCAATCAGCGCGACGTATTCTCCCTGTTCAATCGAAACCGTCGTCGCGCGCAGCGCGTGGACCTGGACCTCACCCAGATCGTAGGTCTTCGTAATGTCCTTGAGTTCAATGAGTGCCATGTCGTCGCGATCGTCAGAATGTCACGCCAGTATCTGCTCTACGGAATCTGCCGGGACGAAGTTCATTACCAGCGGCTGCGAACCATCGGCCTGTGACTGCTGCCACGTGGCGCACAGGCCGGCTGGGGTCTTGAGCACGTCGACGTATCGACTGCATCCTGTACCCCAGGGGCTCACGAACGAGGGTCGCACTCGAGAAAGCCGTTCGACGTGCTTGAAGTCGCCATCAAGAACATAGGCGACTCCACCCAGCTCCTCGCAGGAGTATCCGCGCGGTCGCACCACAGCCGATGTGTGGTGATCGAGATCACGCAGACACTCGCCGCCATCGTAGAACACCAGCGAAACCTGTCGATCGCGAAACCTTCCTACTCGGGGTACATCGCACACACAGGTGACACGCGTGATGGCGACATCCCACGCTGGCCCGCGCGGGAAAAAGTCGTAGACTGCCGATCCGATTTCGGCGCCGCCGTCTTGCAGCAGCGCGTAGCCGCTGTTCGAGCTCGTCCAGCAATAGGGGTGGCTACAAAACAACAACATTCGCATGCCATCCGACCCGTCGTAGAGCGAAGGGTCTTTGACATGCAGGTAGCGCGGATCGTTGGAATCAAGGAGCGAGTGGAGTGACGCGTCGGCAAGCCTTTCGAACGAGTCCGCTGCGATTCGGTCGATTGTCCACACGCCCGCGCCCGGCTTGAGAAACTCGTTCAGTCCAGCGGGATAGTCGATTCCAGCTTTCTCGATCGAGACGAAAAGTTCGCATGCCCCATCTGCAGCGAGATGGAGCGCGGCGCCTTCGATGGATAAAACTCTCCGCTGGCCGACAGTGAGCTGTTCCTTCTTGAGACTGAGCACTTGCTCGAATTCGGCATTCACACCATCCGCGCGAAAGATGGCCAACTCCAGCCCGCGCTCGCCGGCAGCGACCCCCAGCCGCGAATCGCCGGCATTGCGATAGCGGCCCACCAGCAACAGCGAGCCATCGGCCAACGACACCATGTTACCCCCGCCGAACCAAAACCCAGCCGCATTCCGCTGCGGACGCACAACGACGCGAGCTGCATGCTGATCGACCAGCGCTTCGGCCAGTCGGTGCAAGACCGCTTCATCGGAATCACTGAGTCGCTGCATATCTGGGCTCAAGCAAGAGATGGTCTCGACGACAGGCCCCGGTCACGAAACGTCGAAGAGCTAGGATTGCAGGGGACGCTCCATGTAACAATGAACGGGCAAGTGTTCGGCTGGGCCCGGGCGTTCGGCAAGGACTTGGAAGCCGAGGCGTTCGTAAAGCCGGAGGGCGCCCCCGTTCGTCTGGGCAACATCGAGCGCCGGTATGAGCGGATGCCCTGTCGCATGTCTGGCCATCGGGTGCTCGACAAGCGCGGTGCCAATTCCCTGACCGCGCAAATCTTCACGCACGCCAACATGGCAAATGTAGATCCGCCCGGCAGGTGGCAACGGCACAGCAGCTTCGGTCTTTAGCCCGCGCCGCAAAGTCCGCAGCCCGCCCAACAAACCGTAGAAGCGAAAGACTTCGAGGGCCACGCGACGGCTGACGCGCCTCCCCTGGCTGCGCGTGTACGATCCGTAAGTTCCCACGACTTCGCCGTCGAGCATGCCCACGTGGTGAATACGATAGCCAAACAAACTATGACCTCGAACGAAGGCCCACATCAGGAAATCCAACGCGCGGCGTGGCCCATCGGTGAAGGCGAACTCGAACATCGGCGGGCCGGAGGAATAGATCAAAGGCACAGCGGCCGCAGCATCGCCCGGCGTGGCTGGTCGAATCGTCAAACCGTTGTGCATGTCTCGCCTACCTGCCAGCGGCCGAAGGGCGGCTGAGCGTCCCGGCCTCAGCGAGGTGATGCACCGTGTTGTGAATGATGCCGTGCAGAGGCTGACCGCCTTCGGTGCTCAAGCGGTACTTGATCTCCATACACCAGCTTGGAGCGAAGTCAGCGATCTGCAACCGGACGGTTTGCCCATCGTCAGCGAGTGAAACGCCGGTGACATCCAATTGGCGCTCGTCGTAGTGGTCCGATCCATACTGGGCAGTGCGCTTCAGCGTCCAGACCTTCACCAAGTAGTTGGCCGGATTGGTGGCCGCCCCGCGGTCGAGCTTCCCGCTAAACCCGACCAGCATTCCATCGCGGCGCGCGGACAACGTGACCGGCAGATGCACTGGCTTGCCCGTATAGCGAATGCGGTACAAACCTCCCGGCTGTTGTGCGTTGCCGGCCCAGGCAAACATGCCACACACGTAGAGCTGTCCATCCCGTGGGTGAAAGCGTCCGCGCATCACGCCTGTGGGAAACGACGAGATCGGCAGTTCGCACATGCCACCTTGCATCTGACCGGCAAGACTCTCGTGAGGCACGACGTAGACCTTGCCGTAGCCATACGAGAGATTGAGCAGTGAACCGTTCAGAGGTCCCCAGACGTCGCTCTCGACCCACAGCAACTCGGCTGGTGAGCGATCGAAAGAATTGGTGATCCAGCACAGCGGCTGTTCCATGGCCGAGTCAGCGGAATCGGTGACGTCGTGGTAGCCGAACATGTTGCCGTAGAACCCACCTTCGCGCACCCAATTGATGCGATTCTTCGGGTTCCAGTGGCCTTCCTGATCCGTGACGATGAACGTGCCGTCGAGATTCAAACAGACGCCGTTTGCCGCGCGGAAACCAGTGGCGACGATATCCGTGCGGCGCCCATCGGGGCTGATTCTCAACAGTGTGCCGTGGTGTGGAACCAGGGCCTTCAGCGCATGACGCGCTGATTTCGCGTAGTAGAAGTTCCCTTTTGCGTCGCGCTGCAGGCCCATTGCGAACTCGTGAAAGTGGTCGGTCACCTGGTGGTCGTTGTTGAAGTTCTCGTAGTAGTCGGTCTCCCCATCGCCGTTTAGATCGTGAAGGACGCACAGTTGGTCGCGGCAGGTGACAAAGATTTGTCCGTCGACGATCTTCAGCCCCAGCGGCTGAAACAACCCGCTTGCGATCCGCCGCCAAGTGAGTTCTGGCGGGGCGTCGCCCGCTGCGGTCGTTGTTTCAGGTAATCCAGAAAGACCCGCGACCAGCCACACGCTGCCATCCCACGAACAAATGGCCGCCCGGTCACCGTCGGGAAAGAAGTCGATTCCCGAAAGGCGCATGCGGCAAAACCACGGGTTGTTCGTCGGCAGCCTGAGTACATCGACCGCGAACGGTCCATCGTCGTCGCCCAACTCGGCAGGCGTAGTCAGCGTCTCGGGCCAACGAGGTGGTCCCCCGCGCGTCTTGTGCGAAAGATGGAGATCGTCGTCCGCTAAAATGATGGACTGCGCGATTTGTTGCGCCTGTGCACCATCGCGCACATTCGTGTGCCATATGGAGAACTTGAGCGGCTCGTTGCCGGCTGGAATCGCAAGCCGCAGGTTCTGACCGTCCGCCAGTATCCACCGCGCGCCTCCACGATCACCGATCAGCCCGGCGACTAACACGCCTTCAGGTTGGGTGAGTTTGCCAGAATCGCCAACGACAACGTGGCCGTCGTGTCCATTGCCGGTTAGGTCGGGCACGCCGCCATCAGAGGAGTCAAACGACCAATGCGCCACCGGTGCCGCGTCGCTTGCTGTATCACGCTGCCGCATTGCGACGATCGCGCTCGCATCCAGTGCATCCTGGAAGAAGTGGATCGAGGCGATCTCTCCGACGAACTGCGATTGACCCTCCGGAAAGTCGCTGGCCGTATAGCCGATTCGAACGACATGGCCCTGGACGTGTCGCCGCGGCTTGAGTCGCCCCGTGGTGTCGAGCTGGGAGTCGATGTAGAGGCGTACTGTGCCGGTACGCGCAACATACGTCAGCGCGACGTCGTGCCAGCGACCGTCATTCACTTTGCGGCGCGATTCCACGACGCCAACCCAGCCAATGTCGTAAGCCAGACGTCCTTCGCGGACAAAGAGCGTCTTGCCGTCGCGGACCCACGGTCCGCTGGGCGCAGTCTTCGCAAAGATCGTGCCGCCCTCGGTCGTTTTGATTCGGGCTACGACCGTAAAGTCCTCGTCGTGCAGATCAAGATCATCCGGATTCGCGACTTCAATGTGCGTCTGGCCATCAAAGCGGACCGCAGCCGGGGTTGCGCCGGAATCCTCGACGCTTGGTTTCGCGGCTAACAGGACTACAGAATCGGATGGGGTCTCCATGAACTGCATGCTGGACTGACCCTGGCGATGCGCGACTTGCAGCACCATGTCGCGGGTGCGCGGGCCGATGTTCAGTGTCCGCGAGAAGATGGCCGTATCGTCGCTGCGCAGGAGGCCCGGCATCTCCAGTACTTCGGTCTCGCCAACTGTGTACGCGAAGACGGTGTCGGGACCGTGCGCGTACGTACCGAGAAGATGGGCCCAGTCGCGAGCGAGCGGACCGTACGCGCGCCCATCGCGGCCGCGAAGCCGAGTGTCCTCGAAGCTGCCGTCCGCCGGATGGGCCCAGCCAGGGCCTGTCGGATTGGCAAATTGCACGCTGCCCGCGATGCGCGGATGGACGGCGTGTTGGCCATCGAAGTTGATGCCGCGATAGTCGATGAACTCCTCGCCGGAATAGACGGCCGCCATTCGCAGCGTGTCGTAGTCGAAGATCGTCCAATGGCGTCCTTGCGCAACGCCGCCCGGGCCGCCGTCGAGACGAATCGCATTGCCCTTGTAGGCGAAGTTGCTTCCGTCGGAACCGATTTCGTACGTCGCCACCAGATTCGGACCGTAATCCATTTGTTTCCAGGGCTCGATACTCGAAGGTTCCGGTCCATGACTGGTGCCCTGCGGCAAGCGCTCGAGGTACTCGGCGTTGACCGCGAAGTACTGTGTGGGATTGTCAGCCTTCAGGTAGGCCTGGCGAATGTAGTGAATGACGTCGTACTTCTGCTGCGGCACCATCCACGTCTGCGCCACCATCATGCCGAAGCCGCGAGTCAGGGTCTGGTACATGGTGTATGGATCACTACCGTTCTTGAATCTACCGGAAGCGAATCGAAGGGACGTAGGCAGCGAACCGGGCTGCTGATGCGTACCGTGGCAGTTGACACACAGCCGCTTGTAGATTGTTTCGCCGCGGCGAAAGCTGTCGCTGTCGAGCGACTGGATCATGCCCGCATGATCGATGTCCTGCTCGTACGCTGGTAGCTCTAAGGCCGTGTAGAGCGCGGGAGGTGGTTCCAACTCATAGTATCGCTCCACGCCCCCATCGCGAATCTCGATCAGATAGCGCAGCAGATCGAGGAACTGTTGGCGGCTCGCTAAGACATTCACTTGCCCCGAGGGCATAATCGACTGCGCGCTGTGGTCGAGTTCTTCGATCTGATCAATGTCCATCTCTACCAGTGCGCCGCGACGAGCTGCATCGCGCAAGACGATTTGCTCTGCGTCCCGCCGCTCCAGCAGACCGGTCAACTGTCTACCGTCAGCCGTGACGAGCGTGATGGTCTCGTATCCCTCGCGAATCTGCTTGGACGGTTCCAACACGGATTCCACAAGCTGGTCATCGGTCACGTCTCGCGGCAGCTTCGTCAAGTCGGGTCCCAGACTCTGTTGCCCACCACCTGGAGCGTGGCAACTGCGGCAGGCCATATAGGGCTGATAAAACAACACCGCGCCGCGCCCAGCATCTCCGCGCAAGCGGGTATCGGCAGCCAGCGCTGCGGGCGATTCGCGGGCGAGTTGCTCTTGCAAACGCTGACCATGTGCGGCCGGCCACGCGACAAGTGTGAAAACCAGGCTGAGATGCAGGCACTTGGGCATAGAAGGTGACGACAAAGAGCGTCCCCGTATCGACAGAATGAATTGCGAGCCGACACAGAGCTTGCGGCTCGGCCGGGTTTCCTCTGCAACTCACCGATCTGATCGAAGCCGACAGCAGTCAACCGCAAGGCCACATTGTACGCCGGTTGCGTCCCGGGATGCGACCAAAGTACCGACGTCTACGGACGACCCGTACTCTGCGAAATGTATTCACGTCTCTGAACGGCAGGGAACTGCTGTTCCGTGTCCACGCCGCCAGCGGGTACGATTCGCGCCCGATTGCTTGTGATCGCTGGAGTGCATCTTGGCCCGTAGGTGACCTTGATGCTCGCACCTGATTCAGACGTGAAACGATCTTGGTGGCAGCGCTTTCGCGCACCGTTATGCAATCACCCGACGATCCTGGCGGCGGTAGTTGTCGTCTTCCTCCTCAAGGGCGCCCGCGGCGGCTTCGATTTCGTCGTAGAGCAATGTATCTCGATCAGTGGCAGTCTCTTCGGCGGTGACTCTGCGGCGATCGAGGACGTGTTGCGACAAACCGCGCCACTCGCACTCTCTGCGGCCATCATCACCTGCGCTGCACTTCGGCGCTGGTTACCGCTGGATTCCGTTGGCGTACTCCTCGCTTCGATCGTCATCGTCTCGGGCGCGTGGGTCGGCAACGAAATGCGATACCGTGGCGAGGTGATCGAGCCTGTGGAATTGCCACTGCATATCGGCGGCGTGCTGGGAGCGATGTTGCGGGCAGTCGAACAGTTGCTCGGCTACCTGAGGGCCTATCAACTCAATCTCTTTCTGGCTTCACTGGTCGTTGGAATCTATTTGGGCTGGACGTGGCATCGAGGGATAGCCTTGCTGGAAAGGCCGTTCACTTCCTCGAAGCACGCGTCGCCCAACTCCGCTGAGCCAAAATCCCCAGCGATTCCCCGCCGAAGGGCGGCGTAAGCACGCATCGCCTCCGCCGGACTCTGATTACTGAATGGCGTCAGGCGAGTACCTTGCGAACCACTTCGCCACCGATATCCGTGAGCCGGAACTGTCGGCCCTGATACTTAAAGGTCAGGCGGCGGTGATCGACGCCGAGCAGGTGCAGGATCGTGGCATGGAAGTCACGCACGTGGACCGGATCTTCGATCGGGTAGTAGCCTAGCTCGTCGGTCTGCCCGACCGTCGTTCCGCCGCGAACGCCGCCACCGGCCATCCACACGCAAAATGCGTCCTTGTGATGATCGCGTCCGACCTTTTCGCGGTCGCCCTGCAACATGGGCGTGCGGCCAAACTCGCTACTCCACACCACCAACGTGTCGTCCAGTAGCCCACGGGCCTTTAGATCGGCGATCAATGCCGCCAGCGGCCGGTCGACCTGCTTGCATTTGTTCGGTATCCCGGTGAACACGCCACCATGATGGTCCCAGCCGCTATCGTAAAGCTGCACGAACCGCACTCCGCGCTCCACGAGCCGCCGGGCCAACAAGCAGTTGTTGGCGAAACTTCCCTTACCGGGATTCGCGCCGTAGGCACGGTGAACCCAAGCTGGTTCGCGCGAGATGTCCATCAGCTCGGGAACAGACGTCTGCATGCGGTAGGCCAACTCGTACTGATCGATCCGCGTGGCAATCTCGGGGTCGCCGACGTCGACCAACTGCGCCCGGTTCAGCTCCTGAATCCCGTCGACGATGCGACGACGCTGTTCGGTGCCGATGCCCGACGGATTGGAGAGGAACAGAACAGGGTCACCTTCGCTGCGAAACTGAATGCCCTGATGAGTCGTCGGCAGAAACCCGCTCCCCCATAGGCTATTGCCGGCGCCCGCTGTGGCTCCGGTGAGTAGCACCACGTAGGCGGGGAGATCGTCGTTCTCCGACCCCAGTCCGTAGCTGACCCACGACCCCAGGCTAGGGCGGCCGAAGCGCCCAAAGCCCGTCTGCATGAAGAGCTGCGCCGGAGCGTGATTGAATTCTTCGGTGTGGATCGTCTTGATGATGGCCAGCTCGTCCGCAACGCCCGACAAGTGCGGAAGCCGGTCAGACAGCTCAATGCCCGACTGTCCGCACTTGCGAAACTTGAACTGTGTGCCCAGCAGCTTGAGTTCGCCCCGCAAGAAGGCAAACCGCTGACCGGCAACCAACTCCTCCGGCACCGGTTCACCATCGTGCTTCACCAGCGCCGGCTTGTTCTCGAACAGCTCTAGTTGCGAAGGGGCGCCGACGAGATGCACGTAAATGACCTGTTTCGCCTGCGGCATGAAATGATGACCGGCGGTGCCCGCTGCACCGGTCGCAGCCTGCAAGATGGCGGGTTCCAGCAGAGACGTAAGTGCCAGCGCACCCATGCCCGAACCGGTGCGCTGAAACAATGCCCGACGGGAAAGCGTCACATGGTCGGACTGCCGTGGGGGCATGAAGTCAACCCTTCGTGATCGTCTCATCGAGATTGAGCAGGATGGTCGCCACGTGGAACCAAGCCGCCAGTTCGACGGGCGCGATGCCTGCCGGACACTCGTGCCCCTTGGTCAACGCTCGGACCGCCTGATGGTCGTCGGCATATCGCGCGGACTCCTCATTGGCAACACTGCACAGCAGTAGCAATTCGCGGTCGTTCGGCTCACGGCCAAGGCAAAGCCGAAACGCATAGCGAGCACGTGCTGACGTGGCATCGTCCGGACACTCCCTCAATACGCGTGCGGCAAGTGCGAACGCCGCTTCGACGTAGACGGGATCGTTCAGCAGCGTCAGTGCTTGCAGCGGCGTATTGGTACGCGGCCGTTGGACGACACACGAGGCACGGTCCGGCGCGTCAAAGTTTACGAAGCTCGGGTAAGGGCTACTGCGGCGCCAGATGACGTAGAGCCCGCGGCGATAACGATCTTCACCGTTACTCACCGTGTACGTGTTGTCAACGACACCAGTTACTCGCCAGATCCCTTCGGGCTGGCGGGGTTTAACCGGTGGTCCCCCAATCGCCGGAGAGAGCAGCCCACTGACGGCTAGCGCATTGTCGCGAATCGTTTCCGCGTCGAGTCGCAGTCGGGGCCCGCGCGCGTAGAGCTCGTTGTGGGGATCACGCTCGTGCGACTCGGCGCCGACGTTTGATCTTTGCCGGTACGTGGCCGACGTCACGATCAAGCGGTGGATCGCCTTGCGTGACCACCCACCTTCGACGAATTCGACGGCCAACCAGTCGAGCAAATCTGGATGCGTGGGCCGCTCACCCTGCGTGCCGAAGTCCTCGAGCGTACGCACCAGACCGCGGCCGAAGAACTCGGCCCACCAACGGTTGACGGTGACACGGCCGACCAGTGGATTCTCCGCCTCGACTAACCAGCGCGCCAAGCTGAGCCGATCAGCATGCCCATCTTCCTGCACGGCGTGCAGGATCTCAGGAACGCCGGGTCGAACCGCCTCGCCGGGTGAGAGGAACTCGCCGCGCTCGAGCACGTGCGTGGTGCGCGGCTCGGCCATCTCCTGCATCACCAGCGCGGTCTGCGGCTCTAGCGCCGCAATGCGCTTGTCGAGCCTCTCCATTTCGGTCCGCAGTTTGCCAATCTCTGGCCGCTCGGCGAGCAGATGGTCGCGGATCACTTTCTGCTGTTGGCCGGTTCGTACGTCGGGTTCGACGGCCAACGCAGCGACGAGCGCCGGAGGCAAGTTTGTTTCCGCCTCGCCGACTACCGCCACCATCTGGGCCTCCCATGCAGGCTGTTCGGCCAGCGCCCCGGCGATCATCTCGTCGAGCCGCTGCTTTTCGCCCTTTCGCTGCTGTACGAGCTGCGCGCGCTCTTGCTGCCTTTCGGGCGGCTCGGGCAACGTGACTTTTGGCCCGACGAACTCACGCCGGGAGCCGTCACCCGCCTCCGTCTCCAGGGGCGAATTGTTGAAGTAGGCCAGCAGACGATAGTAGTCCCGCTGCCCGAAGGGATCGTACTTGTGGTCGTGGCACTGTGCGCATTCCAGCGTCGTGCCGAGCCAAACAGTGCCCGTCGTGTTGACGCGATCGAACAGCGTGTTGAAACGATCTTCCTCCTGGTCGGTACCGGCTTCGACGTTGACGGTAGTCGATCGATGAAATCCGGTGGCGATTCGCTGACTGAGCGTGGCGTCGGGCAATAGATCGCCGGCCAACTGTTCGATCGTGAACTGATCGAATGGCATGTCGAGATTCATCGCAGCGACGACCCAATCGCGATAGGCCCACACGTCGCGAAAGCCATCGCGCTGATAACCGTTTGAGTCCGCGTGGCGCGCCAGATCGAGCCAGGGGCGGGCCCAGCGTTCGCCATAGTGCGGAGAATCGAGCAGCGAACCGACAACCCGCTCATACGCATCGGCCGATGAATCGGCCAGAAAACGATCGACCTCTTCGACGCTGGGTGGCAGCCCCACAAGGTCGAGGTACACACGGCGCAACAGCCGGGCTCGGTCTGCCTCCGGAGCGGGTGCGAGGCTCTCGGACTCGAGTCGCGCTAGAATGAAATAGTCGATTTCGTTGCGGGGCCACTCGCGGTCACGCACCTGCGGTAGAGGCGGCCGCTGCGGTTGGACGTACGACCAGTGTTCGTTGTAGATGGCGCCTTGTTCGATCCAGCGTCGAATCAGCCGTTGCTCATCGGGTGAGATGACCGGCGTCGTCTCCGGTGGCGGCATGCGAACATCGGCATCGTCGCTCTCAATCCGTGCGACCAGTTCGCTCGTCCCAGGATTCTCGGGAAGAATGGCTCGCGCCCCCGAATCGAGTTTGACCGTGGCGGCATCTTGCCGATCGAGCCTCAACCCGGCCTGCCGCTGTTGTTCATCGGGGCCATGACAGGCGAAGCAACTGCGTGCCAGTACGGGCCGCACGTCGCGGTCGTAGTCGACCGCCGCGGCCTCAAGGCGCGTTTCTTGCGACCGCGGGTTCTCCGCCAGCGCGGCGCAGAATGAGAGTGGGCCGGAGATTGCGAACGTCGCGACGAGCAGTCCGCGACGAGTCACCACGGTGACTACCGCTTTCTTTGCTGAGCGAGGTGATGGCATCACGACGCTTCCCGCGAAAATGCCGTACGCGAGGAAGGATTTTGCTTGCACCAGCGGCTTAGATGATCAGGATATCAGCTTAATCGGTCGGGCCGCAAATCGGCTGGTAGGATTGTTGGCGCCAGCCGCAATGCCCGCTTTTCGAGGTGACCGATGCCTTCCTTGAAGCGAGTCGTGAGGTGGCTCTTGAATCGCGTCTTGCTGAGTGCGGGGCTGGCGTGCGCGGCAAGCACTGCCCTCTGTTTAGGAGGGGAACCGAGGCTGATCGCACATCGTGGTGGAGTGGTCGATGAGCGACTGGCCGAAAACAGTCCGGCGGCAGTGGAGGAAGCGATTCGCCGCAGCTATTGGATGGTGGAAGTCGACGTCTGGCGCTCGGCCGATGGCCGAGCCGTCGTGCAGCACGATCGCAATTTTCGCCGCTTCTACGATCATGCCGGTCGCGTCGATGAGATGAACTGGGCGGCGATTCGCAGCCTGCGGGCAACGCCCGGGGGAAGTCGCCCGTTGCTGTTCTCTGAGTACGCCGCGATTTGTTGTGGTCGGATTCGCCTGATGTTGGACACGAAGGGCCAATCGCAGCCGAGGGCCTTCTTCGAAGAAATGGAGACTGTCCTGCGCGAGAACGGTTTGCTCGCCACAGCCTACATCATCGGCAACAACGCTTCGCGCGAATACTTCGCCGGCAAAGCTCGTACGAGCCTCGGCCTTGAAGCATTCCATGAGGCCGTTGAGGCGGGCCAACTCGACGTCGACAAGCACTTCTTGTTCGTGCACGGCAACGAGCTGGAAGCGGAGAGCGTCGCCGAAGCCATGAAGACCGGCATCCCCATCGTGCCATCGGTGAACATTTTTCATTACGTTTCGCCGCAGCATGTTGAGCGGGCTACTGCCGATCTCCGTCGATTGAGGGCGCTGGGCGTCGAGGAGTTCCAGATCGACTCCGTTTACGATCGCGTGTTTCTGGCGCCGCAGTGATGAACTGTCAGGACGGTCGTCCACCACGTGAGATTCGCGCTGGTCGCTTCCGCCGGCATGTTGCCCGCGAGTACGGCTGTAATATGTTGGATGTCTACCGAACGGGCATGTATGCAGCCTCGGCATCGCGCCGCTGCCGCACGGCATAACTGAGTTCGCTTCGCTGGATTTGTGCTGATGTCAGATCGTTCGCAAGCCGCGAAGCGACCAGCCGTGGCCATTGGCCCTGCGCTGGAGTTGGGCGACGGTGTCCCCTGTAGCCTGGTCGACGTGTTTCGACGAGCAACTGCTAACTCGCCCGAGAAAGGAATCACCTTTGTCGATGAGGCGGGCCGCTCATCGCGACTGACCTATGCTGAGTTGGGCCATCTGGCGTCCAGATACTTGAGCGGCCTGCGAAATCAGCGGTTCCATACCGGCCGTGAGTTGATTGTCCTGCCGCAAAGCACGTCCGAGTTCGTGGGACTCTTTTGGGGCGCCGTGCTCGCGGGAATGATCCCGGTCCCGCTACCGGGCGGACAGATTGCGAGCACGACTCAGACCGGCTCTACGGAGGTGCCCGTCGAGGTCGAGCGTCTGGCGAGCGTTTGGCGACAACTCGACCGACCGACCGTGGTAATTCCCCGCGAATCAGAACTACTGCGGTCGTCGATTGAACGCGCGGCACCGGACCTCAGCGAGTGTCTGCATACGCCCGACGCGCTGCTCGCAAACGAGGCCTCGAACGATTGGAGCGAACCGCAGCGGGGCGATGTGGCCCTGCTGCTCTACAGCTCGGGCAGCACGAGCGATCCAAAAGGAGTCTCACTCTCTCACCAAAATCTGCTGGCTGATGCAGAAAGCACCCGGGCGGCCAACCGTTTCGGGTCCAGTGACACAACACTCTGCTGGGCCCCGCTCTATCACGTCATCGGGCTGACGTGTTTTCATTTGCTGCCTGTCTACACGCAGGCAGATCAGGTGATCATGCAGCCAGCCGCCTTGATCAAGAAGCCAGAGCTCTGGTTCGAGTTCATCCACCAGCATCGCGTCGCGTTTACCGGCGGACCCAATTTCGCGTTCTCGCTGGCGACGTCGCGCATCACCCAGGAGCAACTCGGCTGCTGGGATCTCTCGTGCCTCAAAGTGTTGCTCAACGGCGGCGAAGTCGTATCGGTCAGCACGCTGCGCAAGTTTCTGGCGCACTTTGCGCCCGCGGGCCTGTGCAGCAATGCAATAGCGCCAGCCTACGGAATGTCCGAAGCGGCTGGCGGAATCGCCTATCCCGATCCGGCGGAGCCTTTTCGCGAGTTCCGGCTGAAACGGGAACTGTTCGCGGAGCATGGCGAGGTTCGCATCGTGGGTCCCTCCGAAGCGGACGCGATCGAGATCGCCAATCTCGGACGGCCACTGCCGGGCATGTCGTTGCGAATTGTCGACGATCAAGATCATGTGCGACCAGAACTGGAGGTAGGGCATATCCAGATTCGCGGCGATGCCGTCACCGAGCATGGCTACAAGGGGGACGAAGGCGCGGCGACGACACGCGTCGATGGCTGGCTGCGGACGGGCGATCTTGGGTTTCTGTGCGAAGGGCAACTCGGAATCGTGGGACGCTCCAAAGAGATCATTATCGTGAACGGCCGAAACTATGCCGGTCACGATTTGGAGCAGGCCGCGCAATCTGTCACCGGAGTGCAACCAGGCAGGGTCGTGGCCACAAGTGTCTATGACGATGCGCTCAATCGCGAGAAGGTGTTGGTGTTTGCGGCTGCACTGAATGACGACCCGGAACTGCCCAAGCTGATTGCTCATGCTGTCCGCCGCGCGACGGGCCTGGAGGTCGATGAAGTGCACCTCTTGGCCGAAGCGCAGTTTCCGCGCAGCGCGGCGGGCAAGCTACAAAGGCAGAAGGTGCGAGATCTCTATCTAGCCGGCTCGTTTGGATCGGGAGCGTCCACGCGACGTACTCCGCAGGAGATCGGGCCCGAACCGCAGACAGCTGATGCGCAAGCATCTTTGTCTCGTGAGACCATTGAGAATCATCTGGCAGCCAAACTCGCCGGGCACCTGGGGGTTGAAGCCTCACAGATCGACGTCGATGCCCTCTTGGCCGATCTGGGCGTAAGCTCTGTGATCGCGTTGACGTTCGCCGCCGATCTTGAGAAGCAGCTTGACGTGGCTTTTCCCGTCACGCTGTTGTTCGACTACGCCAGCGTATCGGAGCTAACGACCTACTTACTCGAGAATGTCGACCAGGATCGATTGATGGGCCTGGCAAACCAAAGCGTCGATCGCGCCTGAGTACCCAGGAGTCACGTTGATTGCGCAAGATCTGGACGCACCGTGCTGCCGTGGAATCGGAGTTGGGTTGCAGGGCATTTGATAGCCGATCAGGGGCCCCATCCAGCATTCGAGTGAGCAGGCGGGCCCGCAATCACATGGGGCCCGAGCGAGATGTCGCTAGAAACGTTTTGCGGCGCTTGCCATCTCCGGCGTAGAAACGCAGCACCGGGCTACTTGCGTTCGTAAACTCGGCACTCGTTGCGAATCGCCTTAAGCACGTAATCCTGTTCGAGCATGTCGAGTAGTGCGGGATAGTGCTCGACGACGTAGAAATCGGAATGCACGCTGCGCGCTGCGGCATCGACGATGAATCGCGGCCGCTGACTGGTTAGCTCTTCCAACAACAACGGGCCATAGTAGGGATCGATCTGCGGGGGTCCGTCCCAGGTCCCCCGGACATCACCCAACACGAGCGTCGCAGTCGTGAGTTGAGAGGCCGCCTGGAGTTTCGTGAGAGAATAGAGTTCTGGCACAAATCCCCAGACGTACAGCCGATCATCGGCCGCTGCGTTCTCTCCGAGATACGCGATGACTTCACCCAACTCCTGCTCGTAGTCCGAAACGCGCGCCACCGCTGCTGGCAACGCGTGGAGCTTCGCCACCATCCAACCAGCATTGGCGGCGACCACAACATACAGCAGCCCAACGACGATCCACCCCGTCCAAGCACTTGCGGTGCGATACCCTCGCAGCAATGCGAGCGCTGCGCACGCCATCAGCACGGCACCGCCCGCGGCAACAAGAAACGTCGGAAAGTGGGGCCGCGTCGCCAGTTGCTCGAGCGCAGCCGCCGCTTCAGTAGGCAGCCGGTCAAATCCAAACTGATCGACCGGCGGGGAGAAAGGAACAAACGCCAAGTCGACGGTGTAGAGCGCAAGCGGAATGACGACGAGAAGCTGGCCAGGCCAGCGCCTCCAGCGCTCATCCGCCAGCCACGCTACGCCCCAACCGATGAGGACGGTCACCGGAAAGACCATGAATAGGAAATAGTGTGCGAAGAACCGCTGGCCCATGCCGATTGCGATCCAAGCTGCGAGGAAATAGAGCAGGAACAGAGTTCCGCTTCGCAACTCGATGCTGCGGGCAACCGACGCCTGCTGGCGAACGAGTCCTGTGATCCAGGTCGCGGCGGCGGCAACTCCGGCGAAGAATGCGAAGCCAAGCACCGTTCGGAACGGAACGGCTTGGTAGAGCAGATACCAGTAGGTCTTCCAGACCGGCAGTGCGGTCGTCGCGACGTTCGATCCTGAAAAGGCGTAGCGACCGCGGAAATCGATGACGAAGTGGAGATGCTCCCGCACCGTTCCCGCCAAGAGAAAGGGCAAGAAGTAGATCGCTCCCGCCAGTGCGATTCCGACCCCAAAGGCGACGAGCTGTCGCCCCGCCCCGCCCCGCGAGGGCCCCAGACATTGCACCAGCAGCAGCAGCGGAATCACGCCGACAAGCGGAACCGCCTGATGCTTGAACCAGAGGGCAGAGCCGGTCGCGCATCCACTGGCCAGCAACAGCAGCCAACCACGGCGGCCGGCATCGGTATCCGCGGCCAAGAACAGGAACGCGCCGAAGGCCAATCCCGCCAGCGCAAACCATTCGCGGTTGGCGGAAAGACCTTCGAAATAGACGTTGAAGTAGACGAACAGCAAAGATGCAACGAGCGCCGGCAACCAGTTTCCCGATCGGCGGACTACTCCGTAGATGCCCAGTGCTATGGCGATACAGAACAGCAATACCAACGACCGCACTGCATCCAGCCGATAGGGACCGACGATGGCGGCCACCCAGCGATAGAGTTCAACGGTATGCTCGACGCCAATCGGCCGCGCGAATGCAGTCTGTTCGACCGAAAGGAGATAAGATGCTCGGCCTTCGTAGATGCTCTCATCCGGACTCAGCGGAGAATGATCGAGCCACGGTGCGCGGACGACAACACTGACAGTCAGGATGATCAGAGCAGAGATGAGATCAGCCCGAGTCCACCTTCGGTTCGGCCGCGGCACTTCACCCGTCTGAGCAGGCTTGACCTCGATCAGGGACGCGTTGGCCATGGTATCTCATCGAAACGCCGGATTTGATCGTCGGCGCAGGGTCACAGCCACCGCTTCGTCATGGCGTCAATAAGCTAAGCAGCGTGCCTGGTTCGCATCACGCGTACAAGCTTTTCTGCGTTTTACGCCTCTATTCTATGATATGTGACGGGCTCGATTCAGCGGATTCCGGCCCAGCTCATGATCGCCGATGCATTGTGAGCCCCCGTCGGATCGGATTCATCGAGGACTCGGTCTCTCTCGAAGTCCTGGCTTGCTTCGGCCTGACGGTCATTGCGGCCATCGAGCACAGCCAATGCGTCGGCTGGGCCGCTCCAGGTGGGGGCGAGACGGCTCGCCTTCTGAAGATGCTTTGTCGCACGAACGTGTTCACCCATTTGTAGTAGCGACAGCCCAAGGAAGTAATGGGCCTCGGCCGAGGCGTCACGGGCCACGACACAGGTGTTGAACGCTTCGATGGCTTCAGCCAGTCGTCCCTGCTCGAGGCTGATGCAACCAAGCATCAGCGATGCGTGAAACTCGACTGGCGGCAATTCGCGGATTCGCATCAGCTGATCCGCAGCGAGTTGCACATCATCGTCGTCCGCAGTGAGCACCGCGGTAAGAAACAGAGCAGGCGCGTGCGCCTCATCGATCTTCAGTAATCTCTCCAGAGAAGATCGAGCACCATCACTATCATTCTGTCGAAGCGCGGCGGCTGACAGGATGAACGCCGCGATCGCATCAGTCGGCTCGTCGCGTAGTCGCTGCTTTGCTGCTGCGGCCGCTTGCTTCAGGTCGCCATCTCGAAGCCATGTGGTGGCCTCTGCGATGAGATCGCTTTTGTCACTCGCGTCACTTGAAGACGCGTGCGCGTCAACCGCCATCTCCGAGAGCCAGATTGTTGCCAGGAGCCCCCAGCATCTGTGATTGTTCCTGGCGAGAGCAACAGATCGCTCGCAGCATTCGTTGGCCTCCGCCACCCGACCCTGCCGAATCAAGACATCTGCCTTCATGGTCCACAACTGAGCGTCGTCGGGATGCCGCTCAAGAGCAAGGGCGAGCGTTTGCTGTGCGCGCGCGAGTTCACCCAGTTGTATTCGATTCTGCGCGACCTCGATTGCCCAGGTGCTCTGCATCAATTCTTCACCCGGACAGAGATGATCGAAATACCATGCTTCGCGATCTGCCTCCGAAATCGATCCCTCCGCCCATGGATGTTCGAAGATGATCAGCGGAATATCCTCCTGGTCGTTGTAGTGGATCAGATCTTCCGCTGACGGCCCTTGCACAGTGAAGCCAGCCAATCCCCCAATCATGAACAGCGGTGCCGGGGGCAATTGGCCATCGGCTGCCGGCTCCGTCAAGCGGAGAAACTTCTCCAACGCAACTGGATAGTTGTCCAACTCGCAGGTCCGGATTGACTTGGAAACGTATCCGAATCGAGGCAACATCATGTAAGCAACGTAGGTGTCGTCCGCAAACACCGTCCGGTCGCTGTACTTACGATCAATCTTTCTGAGCGCGTCAATCGTCGACTGTAGGTCGGCTCGGTACTCCAAGCTCCGTTCCAGCGCGACACTCGCCCGAGGGCTGAACGCGTTTTGGCGCTCGAACTCCGCTCCATGCAGCTCAATGAGCGGAATATAGAAGGCGCCATGCGAGTTTGCCAGATTGAAGACCGTCAAAACCAATAGTACTGCCGTCGCGGGCACTCGTTGCCAGGCAACACGGAGGAGCAAGAAACCCAGCAGCAAGAACAGGAAGGGAATCGAGAGCGTCAGGTAGCGAGGCATGAATAGTACGCGCGTCATGGCCGCGGTGTTGGCCAACACGATCAGTGCGCTCATCCAGAACACGGCATCACCGGCCAGACTCTCACCGATTCGCGACCTCCAGGACGAGTGGCCCGATTCGTCGCCGCCGGCATTTTGCGATGACGCTCGTGTTCGCACTGCCAAGAACACCAAGCCGAAAAAAACGGCGAGGAAGATGAGAAGCACATCGGGTACCCAATAGGGAGCGCTGCTCAACCGGGCACCGGTTAGGGCTTCCGGCGGGCTCCACCTGTTGTCGATTTGCATCATCCCGGTGCCGACGACAATCCCCACTTCCAGCGCCAAGATTGCCACACTCGCGATGAACCCGGTGATGCGTCGCCTACGCACCTCTGTAGCTCGCTCACGCCGAGTAAACCAGAGAAGCAGAAACAGCGTGGCGGCGATGGCGGCAGTAATGATCGCGCCGGTGGGCTTGATGAGAAACGCCAGAAACGAGACCCCGGCCGACGCGCCGTACGACCGGCGCTGCACCAAGATGGCAGCCAACAGCGCGAGCGCCGTCATCGGTAGATCCATGCCGATCATCTCCAGCCGGACCGTGAAGGCCGGTGTGGTCAGCATGGCGGCGCCAGTAGCAAGTGCACCGATGCGCCCCGTCTTTGGGGCGAGTAAGTAGTACACCGCAGCAAAGATGGCTGCTCCACACAAAAAGTAGAAAAGGTGATAGGCGAGAAAGACCCCTTCCGCCGTAGGGCTGATCTTCATCAGCACCGCCAAGTAGGATGGTACGATGCTGATCAAATAGGCTCGGCCAGCGCCGGTGACCTGATCGGCGCGGGGCTCCTCCGTCCAAAGCTTGTAATAGTCGAAGTCGTTTTCCGCGAGGAACATGGCTTCTTGCCACAGCCACGCCAGATCCTCGTAAGGTGGATGCGCGCGGTAGTCCCACCGCCAAATCAGCATCACCACAAACATCGCAGCGAGCAGTACAAACGACTGCACGCGGAGCGAATTAGCTGAACGCTCAATCAAGGTGCGCTGATTCCCCACACGTGTCGTCGCAAGGATGGCAAGTTCGCAGGCCGCCAGAGCCGAGACAACCCGACCTCGCATCTCCGGTCAGCTTCTGTGGGGCCTGCAGTGGATGACACGCAGCAGTACGACGTTTCGAGACCCCGCGGTTCGGCGAATCACCATGCTTTGTCTCTGATCGAACGCTTGTCCACGAGCACGGCGCCGGCTAGACTCTCTGGCATCCTCTATCGTAGCCTCTCGACGACTGCTAGTCCGTATCGTCTCGAGGCAGAAATGGCAGCTGCCTAGTGCGCTCCTTGTCCCCTCATGGTTGAACCACGGGCGACTTCGAGGAAGACCAACCTCTGAGATGTCGGAGTCTAGCAGCGGGCATCTCGATTTGAACGGCGACCCGGTTTTCGATCGTCGCTGGACGCCACGCGACCTTCTCTGCGCGATCTTGCTTCTGGTCGCAGCGTTGCTCTTGAGGGCGCGCTGGCTCGACGTTGCGAGCCTGAACATCGACGAATCTCAGTCGGCTGCCCACGCGGCGTACTTGCTGGGGACGGAACAAACAACCTTCGATGCGCCCTATTCGCCGATTCTGGCGTCCGAGGTCTATCGCGGGTTTGCAGCGGCGTTCGGCAACTACCGGATGTTCGAGTTGCGGGTGCTGATACTCGTGCTGAGTTTCGTGGCGTCGATGCTGATCTATGATTTGGTGCGGCGGCACCTCTCGATGGGATACGCACTCTTCGCTGGGCTGCTGTTCCAACACCTCAATCAGTACTACGAGGGCCTTTCGGCCAATCGCGAATGGTTTGCGGGTTTGGGTGTACTCGTGGCCCTCTACTGGTACATCTTGTGGCGCGATCGTGGTCCGCGAAAACGTTTTTCATCGCTGCTTGGAGGTGGCCTGTTCGTTGGGATTGCCATCTTGTTCAAAGATCAGGCCGTTGCGCTGGCACCGATTGTCGCCTGCGAGGCAATTCTGGACGGCCGCGCACGGAGTTGGGGGGCGAAATGGCAGACGTTGGTATGCTACGGTGCCGGTGCCGCAATTCCGGTCACCATCTACTTCGGCATCTTCGTCGCGCGCGGTGCGACTGACATGGTGCTGGCGATGCATTTCGGGTTTCAGCGCCAGTACGCTGCTTCCATACTTTCAGGGCTCTCTTGGCAAGAGATCGTCGACCTGTACTGGGAACAGTTTTATCAGGGTCTCCCGTATCGCCGCATCTTCCTGTTGGCGTTCCTGGCGCCGGTCGTACTGTTCGTGCAACGACTCTGTGGCGCTCCCGTGCCAGGTGCCGCCAAGCGCGTGTCTGCGGCGCTAGAGTTGGCACGACCCTTCGCCATCTATCTCGTGTTTGCGCTGATTGCGATACAGATCGGCACTCGATTCTTCAGCCACTATGTCCTCTTTGCCATGCCGGCCGTGGCCGTACTCGCAACGGTGAGCCTAAGCTTGTTCGCATCAGCTCTTCGGCATGACAAACGGCTTGCCTGGCTGATATTGCTGGTTCCTTTCGTTTTCCTCTTCGATATTCTAGGAGTACGCTCGCACTTTCCGCTGCAGTCGCTTGACCTATCGCTCGGCGGAGTTCTTTTCGTTTCCGGTATGTTTCTCCTTTTCACCGCGATGTGGTCATGGAGATACGGAATCGCGACGCTCGGCGTCCTAGGCGCCGTTTCTGCGAGCGTACTGTTCTACTGCGAGTCGGCGAAACTCTTCTTGGAGCCCCACCTGATATCAGAACTGGCGGCCCGGCGGGGAGGGTATGATCCCGAACGTCAGCCATCTGAATTGGGAGATCATTTGAAATCCGTCACCGATCCGGATGACCTCATCTACGTTTGGGGATACAAGCCAGATGTGTACATGTTCAGCGAGTTGGAACCGGCTACGCAATTCCAAATAGCCTATCTGCTGGAATCGCTCGCAGACTTCCGTGGCACGCTGCAAGCGACCTACGATCCTGATAAGGCGCAAGTGCTCATCGAAGAGCTTAGAGCCCGCAATCCGCGCGTGATCGTCGACGCATGCGTCAAGAGCCTTTACGGAGCGCGCTATCGACTTGATGGCTTTCAGCAACTGCACGATTTCGTCACACGGCACTACGTCCTCGCCGAGACGTTTCAGGGATACGATCTGTACGTGCGTCGAACGAATGAATCCGACGATCGCAACCCCACTAGCGAAGGCGGGCTTGGCGCCCACTATCTTGAAGAAGCGGACAAATTGCTTGCGGACGATCCGCGCAACATCATCGCGCGCAGCGTAAAGGGTGATCTCCTCGCACAGGCAGGACGGTATCAGGAGGCGATCGCCTGCTACGAAGCAATCCTGACCTTGGTTCCCGGCGCACCCCTGATGGTCGAGCGGCTCGAACTCATCAAGAGGCTCAGCGCACGAGACGACTGATAGTCTCAGGAGTCCGGATGGCGACGCGCCCGTTCCAGTTCACGGCGCGGCCATTGCTTTCGGCAGCTTTGACCGCCCTTCTTGGGCATCCGCGTATGCCTGGGCAAATGCCTCGGCGTACGTGTCGTGATCAAGCACCGTCCACGATGCGCAGACGCCGGGCTTGCGATGATAAGAACACGCTGTTCGGATCGACCCGATGTTTGATCTCGCGAAACGCGCCGAGTTTAGGGTACATGGCCGCAAACGTATTTGGCTGCATGGTGGCATCCTTGGCAAGGTAAAGTCGCCCCCCAAAGTCAAGAACCATCGCGTCCAGCCGCCTTGTCAGCTCGAACAAACCAGGGCGGTTGGGGATATCCAACCCGATCGTGACGCCAGGGCTCGGAAACGATAGCAGGCCGCCACTTGCCGGTCCCATGGTCTTCATGCCGGCTACGTACGTTCCCAATCCCGCGCTGGCGATGCTTTCCAGCAGCCGAATCAACCCCTGCCGCGCAACGGCGTGCGGGAGAAGTACTTGGTACTGGATGAAGCCGCTGCGCCCGTACAGGCGATTCCAACCTAAGACGTGGTCCAGCGGATAAGAGAAAGTCTCGTAGTCGAGCAATTCACCCCCGGTCTTATGAAGCCGATAGACCGTGGCGTTGAAGAGCCTCACGCTATGGCGGTTGAGCACCAAGCTGGGGATGATGCTTGGCACCCGCAACCTCCGCCTGCTCTTGAAGGTCAACGGTGACGCGTTCTGGGCCGGCGACAGATCGTCGATCGATGCGTGCTCGCCCAGCATCAGAACCGAGCGACCGAGGTTTCTTCCTCGCGCGAGGCCGTCAATCCAACTTAAGGAATAAGAGTACTGATCGGCCGTCTCGGTCAGGCGCTCTAGAGCTCCGTCTAGATCGGGAGACTTCAACCACTCAACTCGCATGTAAGCGGTCTGGACGCGGCGCAACTGAACGCGCGCGCGAACGATGGCACCGGTCAGCCCCATTCCTCCAACGGTTGCCCAAAAGATCTCAGAATGCTCCTGCCTGCTACAGCGGAGCAACTCCCCTGAGGCGGTCAACAGTTCGAAATCGAGCACACAGCTGGAGAACCCGCCATCGCGGTGATGATTCTTACCGTGAACGTCGGCAGCGATGGCGCCGCCAAGCGTTACGAATTGAGTTCCCGGTGTAACCGGCAGGACGTAGCCGTGCGGGAGCACCGCTTCCATGACGGCGCCCAGCGAGATTCCCGCCTCGCACTCGAGAATGCCGCCGCGCTCGTCAAACGCCACCTGAGCCGCCAGCCGATCGTGGACCAAGACGCCGGCATCGCCGTTGATAGCTGCATCACCGTAGCTGCGCCCCAGTCCGCGCGAGATCCAACTGCGCTGCGACGCGCTGCAAATGACTTCCCGCAACTCGTCACGCGTGCGTGGGTATGCGGCATGGCAGAGTTGCCTGCTGTAGTTCCCCCAGCCAGAAAGCCGGATCGGCACACTGGATGACTGCACCTGAGTTCCTCAAGACCGGGGTGCGTCTCAATAATCTCTGGCCGGTCTGTCCAGGCAGATCGACCGCTCCCGACGCCGGCGATCGCCCAGTTGGAAACCTACTTGTCAGGCTTCGAGTCGCATGATGAGGGCAGATCGGCCTTCTTACGGCCCTGGAGATGCCCCAACCAAACCGTAGCGATGTCGAATCTGGACGATTATAATCGCCTCATTGGTGACGAGCATAGGTGCCGTCAAATGGGAATATCGTGAAGGCCCTCGAGCTTTGGGCAGGTCTTGCCTATCCCTGAGCCGCAGCGCGATAGCGACCGACTCATCCCTACTAGCTGTTTTCCTGGTCAAGATTTGCCCTCGTCGACATAACGGTCGGCCGGCGCGCGAATTCCAAAGCCGCTCTACACTTCCAGATTCAACGTGCCGATGCGCGACACCATCGAACACGACCGACCACGAACGAGAGCGTCTGTAGCCCTACAAACGGCCGTGTCGGCTACGACACCACGAGATAAGCCAAGCATCTCGTTTTGCTTCCCGGTTTACAACGACGAGGCTACTGTCGCTGCGTTGACACTGCGAGCGATCGACGTGCTTGAGCGAGTGGCGGACGAGTACGAGATCGTCATCGTTGACGATGGCAGCCCGGACCGCTGCGGAGAAATCATCGACGAGTTGGCCGCCCGATATCCCCAGGTCACGGCGGTGCATCATGGACGAAACCAAGGCTACGGCCAAGCGATCCGCTCGGGATTTCAGCACGCCAGGCCTTATGACTGGATCTGTTTCACCGACGGCGATGGCCAATACGACCCAGCCGAGCTGTGTCATATCGTGAAGCTGTTGCCGCGATACGACATGGTCGTCGGCTTCCGGTACGCAAAGGTGTACAGGACCGGTCGCAAGTTCATGTCGTGGCTGCTCAACTTCAGCGTGCGGCGATTGTTCGGCGTTCGGTTCCGTGACATTACGTGCGGGATGAAGCTGCTTCGCCGCGAAGTGCTCGAAAGCCTTGATCTCAAGTCCAAGAGCCCGTTCGTAGGTGGCGAGGTAACCGTCCGGGCCGCGTTGATGGGATTCCATATAGGCGAGGTTGGCATCAACACCTATAGCCGACAGCACGGTGACTCGTCTGTAATCTCGTGGCGCAACATCATGGCAACGGTGCGCGAAGTGTTCGGCTTGCGCCGCGAGCTGTTTCGCAATCGGCCACGACGCCCAATCCAGTCCGCCGCGATTCGCGACGCCCGGCAGCGGTCACCTGTGGTGTGATTCGCTTTGGCCGGCTGAGACCCAGCCCTTCGATACCACGCTCCCATGGTGAGCCTGACTACTGATCGTTGGTCGACCGCGTTGCGCGCCGGCCGCAGCGGGATGTCGTGGCTTCGAGAGCGGCAGTCCACCGGAGCCCGTCTTGGCGCGACTCATGCAGCGTGACGAACAGCCATCGACTCAGCAGTTAAATCGAGCCGATGCGGTCACGGGGCTTCTTTTGTTCGTTGCGGCGATGATTGCCTACCACCTCAACGGCGATCTCTACGTGACCGAAGACGCGGTACCCAGTGCCTTGCTGGCTGAAAGCGTTCTTGACGAGGGCAACCTCTCGTTCACTGTTCGTGAGATATCCGATACGGTCGCTTGGACCTTGCAAGGGCAAGGCGCCTCAACGACCGTCGAACTCGCGCACTTTGATGAGCATGTTGCCGAGCTAATGAACGAAGGCTTCTTGGAAGCCGGTACAGACTACTGCGTTGGCGGGCGCTGCGTCCCAACGATCCGTGACGGTCTGTACGCCAATACGTTTGCGCCCGGCGCGGGCTTGACGGCAGTTCCTGTTTTCGGCGCGCTCAGAATATGGCTGGGGCCTTTGCGGGAGAAACCACGGTACATGTGGTGGGCAGGCAAGCTGGTCGCCTCGTTGTGCGTGGCCGGCTCGGTCGTGCTCGTATTCTTCACGGCTCGACCCTTCGTGACAAGAGCGCATGCGGCGTTGCTCGCCGGTAGCTACGGGCTTGCCACGTGCGTCTGGACGATCAGCAGCCAAGCACTCTGGCAACACGGCCCGAACGAATTGTTCCTGACTCTGGGAGTGTTTTTTCTGGTCCGGATCGATCGAGTCTGGTGGTTCGCGCCGGCCTGCGGGCTTGCTCTTGCAGCGGCGACGTGGTGCCGTCCAACGGGCGCCATCGTTGTCGTGGCCGTCGGTCTTTATCTGCTCATTTGCAATCGCCGCGCATTGATCGGATTCGTTCTGGCGGGCTTTCCGCTGGCCATCGCAATGGCCACATACAACCAGCACTACTTCGGTTCGCCCCTTGTCTTCGGCCAAACCAGGATGCAACAGGTTGCCTTCGACAAGACCGGCTCGACAGAAATGTGGCAGACGCCGCCTTGGATTGGACTGCCTGGGTTGTTGATCAGCCCTTCTCGCGGTTTGTTCGTCTATTCGCCCTTCTTGGTCTTCGGCGTGTGGGGAATGTGGCGCGTGCTTCGAGGTCCGAGTTTCGTTGTACTCCGCCCCTTAGCCGTCGCAATCTTGGTGACCTGGTTCGTTGAGTCGATGCATTACGACTGGTGGGGTGGATGGAGCTACGGCTATCGCCACATCGTCGACAGCGTTCCCTACCTGTCACTGATGCTGATTCCCATCCTGCCGTCGCTCCAACACCATCCTTGGTTGCGGGGCGGGTTTGCGATGCTCGTCGCATGGTCGTTCTTCGTGCAGGTGCTGGGGGCCTGGACATTCAATATGACGGGCTGGAATGCCCGCGAAGCGTATGGAATCCGCCGTGATGACGAAGAGCTCAGAGACTACACGTTCTCGCCGGAGGAGGCCGCTCGTGCCGCCGAAGTTCCAGGCACGACCATTGTTCCCACGTCGCGTAACGTCGACCGCGTCGAACATCGACGGCTCTTGTGGAGCGTGACGGACAGCCAGCTCGCCTACTACGCGACACACTGGCGCGAGGCCCGAGAAAAGAAGCGTCAATTGATGGCCTCCGCCTCGGTGGACGTCGCGTCACGCCGCGCCGCAACCCATATCGCTCTCGGTCGTGCCTGGCTGCGGATCGGAGAGTTTGAACGGGCGATCGAGCGATTCTGCTACGTGCAGACGTTATCGCCTGATCTGGTCGCGGCCAGTTATGGCCTGACACAAGCTTACAGCGGACTGGGGCGATCCAAGGATGCGGTCGTCTTGTTGGAGGAGCTGGAGCGCGAGGCGCTGCGACCGCAGGAGACGGCCATCCATCTGGCAATGGCCCACCTATGCGATGACAACGTCAGTCAGGCGATTGCCCAGTTGGATCGCGCTATGCGGCTCGACCCGGTCTTCGAACTGGCGGTGTTCTCACTGATACTGGAGCAATGGAAACCGGTTCTCCAGATGTGTGCTGGCCCTGATAAGGTGCAAATCATCAGGCAGGCAAATGAAGACCTCTACCGCGGTCTCCGGGCCTGGCAAAGTGGGAAACTCGACATGGCTGAGGACTTGCTCACATCCGAGAGCGGGACAGCAACTGACATTCCAAGTCTTTTGAATCGATTGGGTCAAATCCGGCTGCAACGGGGTGTCTACGATTCAGCGACCAGCGTGCTGGAAGCTGCGATCCAAGGAGACGCCGACTTGACCGAAGCGCACACCGGCCTCGGGATCGTGAATATCCGCCAAGGCAACGTCGCGGAGGCACTGCGACACTTCGCGGAGGCGACGCGCCGGCGGCCCAACGACGGCGCCGCGCGAAGACGACTGGAAGCTGCACGACGCTTGGACAGTGAGACAGCGCCAGAGGCTTCGTAGTGTTTCTACGCCGGGAGATCGATGAAGAGGAGCTTGGCGAGGATCCGAAGCGCGGCGTACGTGCTCGCTTCCTCATGCGTGCTGCTGATCGCGTAACTGGAAGAAACGAACAGAAATGTCAGCGGCCATCCGGCGTAGCGCCACCAAGTTTTATCGATCCAGGTCCAGCCGCGTCGACGCTTCATGCGCGACCAGACCGTAAACGTCGCGACACCGGCCCCGTGATAGAGCCCCCAACAAAGCCAATTGAGCGTACCGGCGTGCCAAAGGCCGATCGTCGCGAACGTGACGAAGACAGCCAGATAAGGATTGCGCGTCAGCCCGATGAGAGGCATGTAGACGTAAGCCTGGCACCACCCGGCTAGGGTCATGTGCCAGCGACGCCAGAAGTCGCCGATGTCCCGGGCAACGATCGGGAAGTTGAAGTTTTCCATGATGCGCAGCCCGAACAGTCGGCTGGCGCCGATGGCGATGTCCGCTGCCGCGCTGAAGTCTAGATAGGCGCTCAGATACCTGAGAATGAGAACTCCCCAGACCTGAGCCGGCCCGACAGAGTCCAATCGATCGATGAGCACGCGAATATCGCCGAGTTCGCCAAGCAGCCATACGATCAAGATGCCCTGTATGACAAACCGCTTGATGAGCCCATGAATGATCCGCGTCAGGCCTTCCAGCATCGAGTCGAGCCGCCAGGTGGGCTCGCGGTTTTGCATCAGATGATCGAAACGCTCGATCGGCCCTGCGGGAAATGTTGGGAAGAGGAAGATATAGCAGAGGAAGTCTCCGAAGTGGTGCCGGCCGATATTGCCGCGGCCAACTTCGACTGCGTAGTGAATCAATTTGAAGGTGAAATAGCTGATGCCCAGCGGCAGAACGATCTGCGCCGATGCGGCATCACCAGTAAGAATCGCGACAACGCGCGGGACGTACTTAAACCATGCCAGGTAGCCCAAGATGCCAAGGATCAAGATTGGGGCGATCCAGCGACGGCGACCGCCGTTTGTGCGAATCCGTCGGGCCAAACGATAGAAGGCGATCAGCCACAGGAACAGCACGAGGGTGCCTGCGGGCGAGAACGTCAAAAGGTACGCAAAGGAGACAAGGCCAAGGAATCCCAATCGCCGCTTCTGCGGAAGCAGCCAGAACGTCAGCGCTGTAACGGCCAAGAGCAGCCAGAACGAGATGTATTGAACCATGGGCCGCGTTGACGTGGAAAGTCTAGAAGACCTCGTACCGAAAGACCGAGGCCGTGTTGGCAAGCGCCGATAACTTCACCAACGCCAGCGACAGGAGCGTCCCTAACGCGAGGCCCTGTACACAGATGCCCACGACGCGTGCTGACCTGGTCATGGCGAGCCCCGCCGCCGAGACGATTGTTCCAATATAGCAGCCACCGTATGCAGCGCTTCATCGACCAACTCTGCCGGCATCTGCCGCGAAAGATTTGCGGCGAGATAGTGTGCGTTGTCATGACGTTGCGCAATGCTCTGCAGCGATTCCGTGAGATGCGATGTAACAGCCAAGTCGTTCTCTTCCGCCACAAGCAAGAAATTCAACTCAGAGTTACGGGCCAAGCGACGCGCAATTCGCTCGATGACCGCCGTGTTGAGCTCGACATGCAGGGACTCTGCAGCTGTTATGGGTGACTGAGAATCTGTCATGACGCGACTCGCCGCGTTCGCGTCAGCCGTTGTCGTTTCGGATTCGAAGAGTTCATCAGCACCGCCTGCGATAACCCTAGGCAAGTTGCGGGCCATTGTTGGTATCCGGGCGAGGAAGAAGCTCTGATTGTCAAGAAAGTAGTAACCCCGCAAGGGAGGCGCCTCCAACCCGGCGACAGCAAGCTCCTCATGCCATGCGGCGAAGCGACATCCCAGCCGCGGTCGCGCGTTCAACGCCGTGAGCCGCCTGATATCAGCTACGAACGCATCGGACGTCACGTCCAAGACCAGGACGCCGCGCAAGGCAAATGGTGCCGCGTCGGCCAACGCAGCCGATTCCCAAAGTGTTTGCGAAGGATAGCGCAAATCGACGACAGCAGTCGCCGCATTGGCTAACTCCTCAAGACGCTGTTCTGCGGCATTGGCACTAAGCCCTGCCAGGTTGGCAACGGCACCGACGATGATCATGCGCCGCTCGGCCGGATCGCTGCTCGCAAGACGGAGCGCTCGGCTGGTCACGATCGCAGCGTGATCAGCAGGTCCACGGGCGTAGTACGAGGCATGGTCCATTACCGACTCAGGCGTGATCAACGTGTTGGCAGCGGTAATCCATGCGGTGGCCGTCACGATAGCCAACCCCAGCGCGAGCCACGATGGACGGGTGGCGCCCTCGCGGAAGGCATTCCAGATGGCGCTGTTCTGTTCTCGTCCCATAGCAAGCAGCTCGTCGGTCGGGATGGCCGCAACCCGGTGGTTTGTAGGTCTATTCGTCCTGTGCGTCCAGGAACTCTTGCAGCGCCTTGCCTACGAGATAGTGACCCTGTGGAGTCAGGTGGTCGTCATCAAAAAACGGCTTCGGCTCGTTGACTTTGCCGCTGTTGGCCTCACCCAGCAGCTCAGATACATCGAGCGTGTCCAGATCGCCAGCGCGGCCGAGTTCATTGATTATGTTACGAAGCTGATTCGGTTTCTCGACGTCCGCTCCTGGGACGTAGACGGCCGTGTACCTGGCACCAGCTGTGGCACAAAGTTCGTCGGTCATCTCCAGCAGGAGCCGCAGCGCTCGTTCGCGCTCACCTTCTGGGGGCATCAATTCACTCAATTCGGCGATCGCGAGCGCCTGCTGAACGATTCCACCTGTGATCGCAAGGACCCGCTCTAACCACCCAGCGACGTAGCTGCGCTGAGCAGCCAATTCCCACCAGTGAAACTCCGGTGGCACCAACTCGATGCCGGCCGCCTCCGGCAGTATCCGCACGTGGCACTTTGTCCGGAAAGCCGCCGGATGCACGGAAAAGAAGGCCTCGATCGCATCGTATTGGTCGAAGAGTTGAATAACACGATCCGGTCGATACCGAAGGCCCTCGGTCTTGAGGTAGTTATACGCCTGGTCTGGCCCGTATCCGAGCATGCCCAGGTTAATGACTTCGGTTTGATCGAGACGCCGTTCGAGAACTTCCGTGCAGATCTCCTCCATCCGAACGCCAACACCTAGCAGGCTCGAACTGCCGATGACGACAATGCGCTGCAGCCCCTCGACCCTTTGGTAGGGATGATTGCTATCGCGCAGACCGCGGTCGTTGGTGCGAACGATGTATGGTCCCAATTCGCCGCGGACCAATTGCTTCGCGTTGGCACGCATTCGCCATCCCATCTGATCGTTGAGAGTCATCAGACGTCCGCCCGTGGTCCACCAGGTGTAGACCTGTAGCGCCCCCTCGGCCGCCAACAAGATGACCGCCAATTTGGCCGCGACTAGCAGTAGTTTCACAACGAGTTGCACGCGACGCGCCCTCACCAATGGCATGCGTGGTTCTCGACAACGAACAATCAGACGCGTTTCAAAAGGCAGGCACTCAAGCCCGCACCCGCCGATCCGCCTGCCGCGCAAAGATTCCGGTACCATTCAGTGCGGGCATCGAATCCGTGGACTCCTGTCGCGTCCCTTTTTATCGGACGATTATGACAACGCAAAGCGACCAGGAAGCCCGTGGCGAGTCAGTCATCGGCGCCGTGAGGCGAGACTTGAGCAGACGAAACTGCGTACAGCAGGTAGACCACTGAAGGTCCAGATTGGATGACGTCGATTACCCCTTGAGTTTGCCCACCTGTCGCTACGCTGGACGGGCAGACTTGCCTCCCCACAGAGTCCCTTGCCACGCGCCTGAGCAACGACTCGTAGGCGTTCGAAGCAGGGCGTAGTCAAACGGCCGCTCAACCACGCGCCTTCTCTGCGGCTTGTCGGGTAGTATGATAGAAAATCGCAGCAGAGTGAGCAGTTACCAGGCGGACCGGCCAGTTCAGATGCGTCGGGCGACGCATAGCGTCATCGGGCATTCGATGGCATACGTTCTCAAATACCGCGATTTCCCCGACGCCGGTGGCCCACTGCGGGTGGCGGAGGTGCCCTGGGATCGCGAACTGCTTGGTCACTCCGTCCATGACGTCGACATCAGCGGCGGCAGGGAGGCCGATGTACAGAGAGAACTTCCTAACTGGCTGAACACGCTCAAGGGGAAGCTGCCATGTCTCGCGGTTGCCAAGATCGACACGGCGGCCGTCACACTGATCCGTGTATTGACGCGTTGTGGCTTCTACTACGTCGAGACCCAACTCAGCCTATCGCTCGACCTTGCCGAGACCAAGCCAGGTGTCTCCTGGGAAACGGCCGGAACACGCATGCGGCTCGGAGATGCTGCGGATGCCGCGGCGCTAACCCAGATCGCAACGCACGGCTTCGTGGCCGATCGACTTCACTTAGACCCCAATATTGCTGACGAGGCTGCAAATCGGCGTTACGGCGCCTGGGTAAACAACGCCATTGCCGAACAAGAGCCGCTGCTGATCGTCGAAGAAAACAACGGAACGATCATCGGATTCTCACATTTCCGAGAAATCGACCGACAGCGCGTCGGCATGAGTCTCGGCGCCGTAGCGCCCGCCTATCAGGGGACTGGAGCGGGCTGGATGCTTCTCGACGCGACGCTGATGGAATGTCGCCGACGTGGCTATGCAGCTGCGACGACGAAGGCATCTTTGAACAATCGTCAAAGCGTCAATCTCTTGCTCTCGCGTGGCTTCGTCATCTCTCACGCTTCAACGACGCTGCACTGGTTTCACGGCGACTAGGTTGGTTCGGCGGCAGGCGGCGCCGTGCTCACTCGGGCTAGATAACCGGCGATTGCGGCAATTGTCGGACAATCGAACAACAAGGTCTGGGGCAAATTTGTGCCCGTGGTTGCCGAAAGAATCGCAACCAGACTTGTCGCGCTCACCGACGACAACCCTACGTCTCGCAGGTGATCCTCATCGCCGATGGATTCTGGCGCTGCGGGGCCCATGACTGAGAGCAGCACGCGGCGCACATGCGCCGCTAGTACTCGCGGCGCTTCGCTGCTGAGGGCAATTCGTAGCTGTTGCTCAAGGGCCTCCCGTTCCCCATCAACCCAGTTCGGGAGTGATTGCGCCTTGAGTGGATACGGTCGGCCGTGGTTCGTCGCCACGCGCCAGTCGACCTTGTGGCTGCCAGTGGCTGCTGTGCCGCGAGCGGGCTGGTGCGAGGGAGTCGTTTCGAGCCAGTGTCGTTGCCGCTGAAATGGGTAGAGTGGTAACGGAATGCGGCGTGTACCACGCCCTGCCTGGTATGCCTGCCAGTCGACATGTACGCCGGCCAGCCACAAATGACCCAGACAGGCATGCAGGCCGGTCGTGTCATCCGCCGACGGTACGGTACCGAAGAACGCCTTCCCCACTGCGGAATCAACTGTCGCACTCACGGCGTCTGCATACCTCGAGCCGCCGAGCGTCAGCGCAATTCGGCCCGGTTGCGACAGAAAGTCTTGGAACCAGCCATCAACCAGCCCGAGGCTCTGCTGACCTAGCAGACAAGACGCAGAGTCACCGGACGCCGCGGAGATCTCCTCGCCGCTCGAAGGCGAGAGATACACGGTTTCGCCACTGCCAATGGCACCACTCGTCTGCGGATTGCCGTGCCCTGTTTGCAGCAGTGCATCCAGCGCGTCCTTCCACTCTATTAAGCCTGCAACGACCGCCGCCGCATAACTGCCAGTGCCTTCGCCCACGACGGCTTGCGGCTGTATTCCCCAGAGTGCCAGCAAGCGGTATATAGCGAGTAACGTCGCACATTCAACTACCGCGTCAGTTGTTCCAGTCGCCACAGAGTTCGCATTGGCTCCTGACCGAAGCGTCAGGCATTCCAAAACGTCGATGTCTACCCCGGAGCGCACATCGTCGCCAAATTCGTCTAGCAGCTCGCGGAATCGTGGCTCATCGCGGTAGAGCGACGTGGCCATTCGCGCCAATTCGCCACCAAACTCCGAGAACCGTAGAACTAATGATGGGGCCGCCGTCGGGGCAACGGCAGACGGGCAGCCGGCGTGCCACGAAGCGCCCAATGCCTCCAACATCTCATCGTGGCTCGTGCACGCGACCAGCGTTCGATGCTCCAAGGCCTTCCGGCCGACCTGCGTCGTATGCGCGATATCCGCCAAGTCCACGTTGCCGTTCGCGCGAACGAATCGACGTAGATCGTCGACTGCGGTTTGCAGCGCCCCATGCGATCGCGCCGACACGAGCACGAGTTGCGTTCGTCGCGGAGACGGATGAACCGCTTTCGTGACCTGTGGCTCTTCCAAGACGACGTGAGCGTTCGTGCCGCCGATGCCGAAGGAACTGACGCCCGCGCGGCGCACCGCGCCATTGACCTCCCACTTGCGATGCCGGTTGTTGACATAGAAAGGGCTTTGGTCGAACGCAATCTGCGGATTGGGTTGCTCGAAGTGCAACGTCGCCGGTAACTCTCCACGCCGCAAAGCTTCCACCGTCTTGATTAGTCCGGCAATGCCGCACGCTGGCCCCATGTGGCCGATGTTCGTTTTGACCGAACCGACGGCGCAAAAGCTGCGTCGCCTTGTATGCTGCTGGAAGGCCTTGGTCAATCCGCCCAATTCGATCGCGTCCCCCAGCACAGTCGCCGTGCCGTGGCATTCGACGTAGCTGATGGTTTCAGGTGAGATCCCTGCATCTTCGTGGGCTTGTTGGATGGCTTCGGCTTGCCCTTGCATGCCAACAGCCGTGTAGCCAGCTTTACCTGCCCCGTCGTTGTTGATGGCTGAACCGAGCACGACGGCATGAATGGTGTCTCCATCTCTCACGGCATCTTCGAACCGCTTCAGCAAGACGGCGCCTACCCCGTTGCCGAACACCATGCCACCGGCACGCGCATCGAAGGCGCGGCAGTGCCCATCCGGAGAATGCAAGCCGTTCTCGTGATAGCGATAGCCGGAAGGTTCGACGACCCACAAGCTCGCTGCTCCGGCCAGAGCCATTTCGCACTGTCCTTCGAGCAGCGCCTGACGGGCCAGATGCAGGGCGACCAAACCGCCCGAACAGGCCGTTTGCACGGCCAGGCTTGGTCCCCGGAGATTGAGCTTGTAGGAAACGCGGGAGGGAAGGGTATCGGGTGCCGCTGCGGTCAACAGCGGTGTGAAGTCGCCGGCCATGTCAGGGAACATCCGTGTCTGCGTCATGTAGGTGTTGAATCCCACACTCGCATAAACACCCACGCGCTCGGGATATCCCGCCGGGTCGTACCCGGCGTGTTCCAGCGTGTGCCAAGCGCATTCGAGAAACAGCCGATGCTGCGGATCCATCAAATCCGCCTCGTCGCCTCCGATGCCGAAGAACTGTGCATCGAAGCAATCGTGATCGGAGATCAACGGTGCGGCTTTGACGTAGGTTGAATCCGAGAGCAGCCGCAGATCGACGCCGGCTCGCAGCAACTCATCGTCCGAGAAGAAGGTGATCGTTTCGTCGCCATCGCGAAGACGAGCCCAGAACTGATCGACGTTTTCTGCACCCGGGAATCGAACTGCCATGCCCACAATTGCGACGCGGCGGTCTCGGACGTCACGTGGCGAACGCTTGGAAGCGATCTGTGCGACGGAACCTATCGGCTCTGCTTGTTGCTGTTGACTGAGAAACCGCGCCAGCATGCGGATATTGGGGTATGCGAGCACGTTAGCCGTGGTCAGCTCGACGCCGAGTTGCGACCGCAGCCGGCTTTCGATTTGCGCGAGTTGCACAGACGTGGCGCCCAGATCGAACAGATTGGCCTCGGGGGACACGGTATCCATGCCGAGCACTTCAGCCAACACGTGGCCCAGTTCTCGTTCCAGCCGAACTGGCGACAATGCCGGTTGGACTTCGCGAGGCTGTTGGGCGACCACGCGGCGCACGTCGTCAACGACGCGGCGATATGCCCCCGACTCGAATTGCTCTTTGAGTTGCTGCCGTTGGATTTTTCCGATTGACGTCTTCGGAATTTCATCTCGCTGGACCGGCACGATGAAGTCGGCGTTGACTCCAAGTTCCTTAACGACATGAGCGCGGATCCTCAGGACGAGATCAGGTCCCGCGGACTTCGTTTGCTCCTTGGGTACGCAGAAGATGATCACAGCATCGGTGTCGCGACCGTCAACACGGACGGCCAGAGCCGCTGTGCAGCCGATCTCGACCTCTCCCAAAGCTTCAACGGCCTGCTCGATCGCGTGGCACGAATAGTGCACGCCATTAACGATGATGGTCTCCTTCTTACGACCCGTGACGAATAGTCTCCCTCGCTTCAGCAGGCCGAGATCGCCTGTGCGGAACCAACCGTGGTCGAAAGCAACTTCATTTAAGTCCCGTCGTTTGTAGTAACCGCCGAACACCGACGGGCCGCTGAGCTGAACCTCTCCTTCAAGACCCTCTGAGACGATCGTTCCCTCGTCGTCAACCACGCGAATCCGGGCGCCCGGGATGGGCGGACCCAAGTCGGCTGTTCGACGCACGTCGTCTTGTTGATCGAGCGAAAAATCTTCGCACCAGGTTATGGCCGATCCACATTCGGTCATGCCAAACGACGGTCGGATTGCGCCCGGCGGCAAGCCGTGCGGAGCTACGAGCCGCCAGAACTTCCGAGCCGTATCGGGCGCCACGGCCTCGCCGGCGTTGACCATGGTTCTCAGCGAAGCCAGATTCCACGAACCGCCGGCAATCTCCTGGCTCCGCGCCACCATCAGCCCATAGGCGAAGTTCGGTGCCCAGGTAAAGCTGATCCTGAAACGATCGATCACTTCGAACCAGCGCAGGATGTCCTGCAGCAGCGGGGCGGCAGGGACGTGATGTTGCTCGGCTCCCAGCCACACCGGCATGAGATGCATGGGTACTGTGGCACCAACATGGTCGAGCGGCAGCCAATTGAGAAAACGCTCGCCGCTGGTGAGCTTGAGCATCTCGGACGTCGCTGCGAACATGCTCACTAGGTTCTCGTGGGTCAGAGGTACCGCCTTGGCTCCGCCGGTGCTGCCCGACGTGACGAGCATCAGGGCGGTGTCCGCTGGCCGCGGCTCATGCCAGGAAATCTCGGCGCGAGCCTCGCGCAGCTCCTCAACGACCATCACGACGTTGGGTGGAAGCTCCGGACCAAGCAACTTGACGATATCGTCGCGTGACTCACCCCGCGCTAACACGATCGGCCTTTCGAGCATTTGCCATACGGCGCGGACGCGCTCGGTCGCGGCACCCGGTTCTTCGTATGAGGCCGGCACAGAAAGCGGGACGGGAACCATTCCGCCCAACAAGCAGGCCCAGAGAGCAGGAAAATAGTCGGCGGAAGACGCGAGCTGCGTGAGTACGAGGTCGCCGGGGTGCGCGCCGGCTTTCAGCAGGCCAGCCAGGATCTCGGTCGCCTCATCAGCCAGGGCGGCGTACGACTGCCGTCGTGGTGCAAGGTCGTGGCCCAGATGCGTGATCGCCGCAGAGGGCGAGCGTTCAATCGCGGTTCGTAACGCAGATGGCAGGTCCAGCGGCGCCGAAGGTGGAACGACCAGTGGCCCTCCGTGGGCCTCGGCGCGCTGCCCATCGTTTGGACTGGCTTCGGAGACGGGAATCGCAGGACACATGCGGTCGCTCGTCAGTCACCTACGAAACTGCGGCCGACCTCCCTGCGCGTCCGTTTCGTTGAACATGGCCGGCTCCTCCATAGCCCCCTGATCGGCCTTCATGATGCATCGCGACGGTGCAGGCAACCGGCTGGTCGGAATGCAGGCCGCGAGGTGGCCAACAAGCACATCGTGCGCATCGACATCTACTCTATTCGACCGTGCAGTCTGTGCAAGAACTCGTAATTGCTGGGAAGTGTTTGAAGTAAGTCTCGTTGTTGCTGTTTGACACGGTCGAACAGCGATTCGGCCTTGCGAATAGACTCCGTCTTGTACGTCAGTAGGGGGTACGGCTGGTCGGGCAACAACCCCAGCCCCGCGAAAATGCAGTAGTAACTGCCATTCGTCCAGAAGTTGCGAAACTCCGCCTCGAAACTCCCGTAATAGGACGACTCGTCGGTAATCGGCGGATTGACGGCGAGCCCGGCCTTGTACGTCGCGACCTTTTCCTGCAGGCCGGACGCGATTTGCAGATCCTTGTTCGCACGCCAAAAGGGCGTGTCGACGCGGGGAGAGTAGCGGAAGTGGGCCTGCAGGAAATCGCGCGTGTCATCAAACATCGTCGCGATCTCGCGATTGAATCCGTCGATCAGCGTGGGGTCGAATCGTGTGTCGGGAAAGTGCTTGGCAAGCTGATAAAGGGCGGCGTAGATGAAGTAGATTCCCGACGACTCCAGCGGCTCGACAAAACATGACGAGAGACCGATGCTCACGCAGTTGTTGACCCACGCGCGGCGATTGCGACCGACGCGGAAACGAATCTTGTTCAGGGATGCCGCGGCGGGATCCAGCCCCCACAAGCGACAAAAATCCTCAGCCGCCTGGTCCTCGGTGGTGAACTGGCTCGAGTAGACGTAGCCCGTTCCGAAACGCTCCAAGAGCGGGATCTTCCAAGTCCAACCCGCCGGCATGGCGATCGCCGAGGTGAAGGGTTCGACGCCGAGCCTGGCATCGTCGTGGGACACGGCGCTGGCGACGGCGGAATCGCAGAGCAAATGATCGTTCATGTCGATGAACGGCTCGCCCAGCGCCTGGTTGATCAGCAGGCCGCGAAAACCAGTGCAATCGATGAACAGGTCTCCCGACAACGTTCGACCACTTTTGGTGCGCAGGCTTTCAATGTAGCCGTCGCCGCGGCGATTCACGCCTTCAAGTTCATCTTCGATGTGGCGGACGTCCAGGTACTTGGTGGCATGCCTTTGCAAGAATGCCGCCACTAGGTGCGCGTCGAAGTGCCACGCGTAGCGGGTCGATGGCTTGCCGTCGAGCCAGCATGGTGAACGGTTCCCGTCGAGAATCGGGGGCTCGCGAAAACAAGCGTAGTCGAATGGTTCCTCGGTCTCTCCGAGATACCGCTTCAAGAACCAATAGTGCGTAATGGGAATTTGGTCACAGTCGGGCAGGATACCGAACGGATGGTCGAAGTGGTCAGGCCTGCCGTCGATGTTACGAGGAGTCGGTAAGCCTGGCCCGGGCGTCCGCCAGTTCACGAACCGAACGCCAATCTTGAAGCTGGCATTGCACTCCCGCATCCAGTCGTGTTCGGCCAAGCCGAGAAACTCAAAGAAGACCTTCTGCAAGTTCGGAATCGTCGCTTCGCCTACCCCGATTCTGGCGATGGCGGGCGCCTCCATAAGCGTCACCCGCGCGCTACCTTGCAGATGCTTGGCGAGGTACGCTGCCGCCATCCAACCAGCCGTGCCGCCACCGACGATCACGACGTCTTTGATGCGTGAGTCCATTTGGGCACTGATTTCAGACGACCGATGGGAGAGCGCGTCGAGGGAGTCGTGCTTAGAGGGAGAACAGACGTCTGGTGGCTTTGTGGAGCAAGAATCAGAACCGATGACAGACGGCGTGTGAACGAGAACGCCGTCTCAGGCGTGGGCGCGCCAAATGGCTCTCTAGATCACTGCGACAATTTGCTGCATTGGTTTCCAGCTACCATAACACGTCCGCGTTGGGCGCTCCATCCACCCGACTGCCGGTTCACCCAGCCGCTGCCTTGCGACTGCCCAAGGGCAGTGCTAGCCTGAATCAATGCCGTTGCGCTGCGGGAAAAACCGTTGCACTAAGCATTTGATCTCGAGCATTTGAGCAGGGCCACATGAGCGATGCTCCCGCTAAACCTGGCCTGTTTTCGGCGTTGGCCGTGCTGCTCGCATGCGCGGCGGCGATGACGGCCTTGGTAGCATCGAGCATCACGCGGCACCCACGCCCGATCCTGCCCGCAGCCACCATCAGCCGGGCAACTGGCCCAGTCGTCAAGGATCCCGGTTCGCTGAGGGACCTCCGTGGCGCCCGGCGGACTCTCTCGGAGTTCCAGTCGCGTAGCGGCTGTGTGATCGCCTTCCTGGGCGTCGACTGCCCAATCGCCAATCGCTACGTCCCGCGGCTGCTCGAAATGTACGATCGCTACGCGCCTAAGGGCGTGGAGTTCGTGGCGGTCTATCCCCATGAGAGCGAGGATGTGAATACCGTCGCCGCGCATGCGCTGGATCGCAGCATTCCATTCAGCGTGATCAAGGATTACGGGCAGGCCCTCGCAGACGAGTTGGGGGTGACTCGCGTCCCTGAGTTTTGCTTCTTGGGACCCAACCTGGAACTGCTCTATCGGGGCCGGATGGACGATCAATACGGCATCACCATTCGCCAAAAGGTCTCGCGATCCGACCTGATGCTGGCGATTGACGAGGCGCACGCGGGCAAGATGATCAGCGTTGCGGAGACGCCTGTCGATGGCTGCTTGCTCGAGCGCGCATCGCAGCGTTCTGCGCAAGAAGAAGGCAGTTCATATGCTGAGATCGCTCCCATCATGGAGAGCCGTTGCGCCTACTGTCATCACGAAAGCGGTCAAGCGCCCTTCGCGCTGACGAGCTATGACGATGCTGTCCGCTGGGCGGAGATGATCCGCGAAGTGGTCATTGATCGACGAATGCCACCCTGGCACGCAGATCCGCGCTACGGGGAGTTCAGCAACGACAGGCGACTGACGCCATCGGAACGGGACAAGCTGTTGGCCTGGATTGACAGCGACATGCCGGCCGGCGAGCAGGCGTCTGCCATCGCCATCAACCCAGGCGACGGTTGGTCGATCGGAGAACCAGACGTAGTTGTCGTGTCGCCGGACGAATTCGAGATCCCCGCCCAAGGCGTTATCGAATACAGATATTCGATCGTGCCCGAAGAGGTCACAGAAGACCTGTTCGCCGAGGCCCGTTGGTTACAAGCGGCGGAAATGAAGCCAACGACGCTGGAGGTAACCCATCATCTAAACCTCTATTTCACCGTACTGCCCGAAACGATCACTAACCCGACTCCCACCGACTTTCTCAACCACATGGTCAGCAACATTGTATGGGCGCCGGGCGAAACAACGTTTTCGCCTCCCGAGGGCACCGCCATGTGGATTCCTCAAGGAGCCCGGCTGATGTTCGAAGCGCACTACACGCCTTACGGCGTAGCTGCGCGCGGCCGACCACGTGCGGGACTGATCTTTGCCGATGACGTACCCGACATCGGAGTGCGAACGGTCATGGATTCCGACCTGACGTTTAAAATTCCACCGCACGATCCTCACTACACCTACCAGAGCGGCTTTCGTGTACCATACGATGTTCGGTTGTTGGCGATTGCACCTCATTTGCACTTGCGCGGCAAAGCGTCGTCACACCAGGCGATCCTTCCAGACGGCTCGCGTCAGACCATTCTCTCCATCCCCCGCTGGGACTTTGAATGGCATACGATCTATTGGTTCAAAGATCCCCTTGTGCTTCCAGCCGGCACGCGACTGGAGACAACAGGCGTTTGGGACAATTCGGAACAGAATCCGGCCAATCCTGACCCGAGCGCTGAAGTGGTCTTTGGCCAACAATCGTCTGACGAGATGTTGGCGCCCATCTACTGGTTCGAGATCGACAATCCGCAGGAGCACATGCGAGAATTGTTTCTTGTCACTGGCTCCGGGCAGCCATCTGACGGCCGAGCTGGCTTCTCGTCCAAGCCTGACTAACCAATTGACCGGTCCGGCAATCGAACAACCCCTGCGGCAGGCATCCTGCTCGTTCTGGTCCCCCGCACATACAACGGACGCGCGCTGCTGGACACGCGGTTTCGGGCGGGGGATAATTCAACTTAGGTGCGTCGTCTTCTGAGAAGTTGCTGTCAGGTATTGCATTTCTTGGTTCCTGCTCGACGACAGCGCAAACTCTTCGTTTAGGTCTCATTGATGAGCCTGGACGGACCAGTAAGCGTCGATCGGCCGTTGATCGTCACCGAAGTCCCACGGGCTCTGAGTCCAGTTTTCTACTACAGACAACTCTGGGTGTCTCGCGCCTTTTGGGTCTGGTAACTCGGCAAGCGTGGCGCAGACGTCGACACACGATCAATGATCAACCCAACGCGAGGTGGCGAAGAACTGCCTTCTGGACTGTCGGTGGTAGTCGCCGTGCACGACGCCGAGGAAACGCTCGATGAGCTACAACGTCGTATCGGCTCTGCGGTTCAGCGTGTCGCGAATGTCTTTGAACTGATCTTCGTCGACGATCATAGCAAAGACGACAGTTGGGATCGGATCGTCGCATTAGCAAGTGCCCACGAGTGGATCCGCGGCATTCGTCTGGCATGGAATGCGGGCCAACATGCCGCAACTTTATGCGGAATCAACGCAGCTCGTTACGACATCACTGTAACGCTCGACGACGATCTCCAGCATCCACCCGAAGCCATTGGAGACCTGCTTGCGCATCTGGATGATCGCTGCCTGCTGGTCTACGGAATACCAGTACAGTCTCGTCAGCCTTGGTACCACCGTCTGCCGGCATGGTGCGGGAAGTCGCTCGTCGCATGGGCATCAGGCAGCACCTCGGTCTACGCCTGGAGCGGGTTTCGTGCGTTTCGGACTTTGCTGCGGAGTCATCTTGCCGAAGTCCGCGGAGAAACCATCATCGACGCCGAGCTTTCTCTCGTGAACACCCATTGGCAGGCGCAAAGCTACGAAATGTCGCCACGTTTCCTTGGGCGGACTCGGTACGCCTGGAGGACGCGTTTTGCCCAAGTGGCCACCGCGCTGGCGACGGTCAGCACGCGACCTCTTCGGTGGCTAGGGTCGGCGGCGCTCCTTGTCGCTGCACTGGTCTTCGCTGGCGTGTTTGTGCTGCTGCTTTACCACCTCGGCGGCTCGGCGCCGCCCGGTGGCTGGGACCGCTGGGTGGCAGTCCTAGCTCCGGCCGCAGCCCTTTGGGGACTCATACAGTGCGCTTGGTCGGCGTTGGCAGTCATCTACTTTCATCGCCTAATCGAGCGCGATCGCGGCCCCGTCTATACGGTCTCGACGCACACCCCGGTGGCCACAGGACAAGGCGACAAGATTCCACGGATCGAAGTACACAACTGAATCAAGTCTGCGAACCTTGGTGCGCCGCTGTCCCGTGGTCGTCGCCTTGGGCATGCTTTAGCGAGAAGCCACCTGCCGATGGTCGAGTTCGCCGTAGACGTTGACGGGGAAGCGCTTTCGTTCCACTTAGACGAGGGCGAAATCGTCGCCGGCGATAATTCCGTCTTGCTGCAACAGGATGACAATCTGGCAGAAGGCCAACCGTGGGACGAGGTCGGATATGTCGTGGCACCGTTTCTGCCTGTCGCCCAATGGCGCGACGTCTTGCGGGGATTCGAGAGGTTCATCGCCGAGCTTGTGACCGAGGCGATCGGCGCACCGCCCCAAGACTTTCGAATGGCCGACTACCATCGCTGGATCACATCCGACGAGTTGCATCGTCGGGTCATCGAGGCGCGCAGATCTGATCTGCCTGTCAATATGTGCTTCCCTGCCGCGCAGCTTCCAGGTGGTGCAGAGCCGGTGACTCAACGGATTGCGGAAATCTGTGGCAAAGCCGTGGCCCCAATGAACGCGACGCTGCCCGCTACGTTCAGTATTCGCATTGTACGTCCACGAAGCGCCGACCACAGTCCTTTGCATCGAGACGCCTGGATTGGCCGATTGCGTCACGGAATCAACATCTATTTGCCGCTGGCCGGTAGCGACGAGCGGTCTTCTCTTTGTGTGATGCCGGGCAGCCATCGCTGGCCGGAGTCGCACGTGCGACGATCCTCGGGCCCCGCAGTGATCGATGGGCGGCCGTACACCGTGCCGGCGGTAGTCGATACAAAATACGGGATGCGTGCTGTGCGACCCAATCCGGGCAAAAACGAAGTACTTGTCTTCTCCCCGTATGTGATTCACGGTGCAGGCGCGAATCTAAACCCAGACGCCACGCGCATTTCGCTTGAGATGCGGTTCTGGCGACAGAACAATCTCGACGACGTGGCACGCTAGAGAGTTCGCGATGATCGCACTAGGGCCGTTACTTCTGATTGCCGCCGTTGCTCTCCTCGCGATCTACAAGTGGGGATGGTCTCAAAAGGCGCTTGTTCGAGCGTCGGCCGGCACACTGCTCCTGTACGCGACATCGCTATTTGAACGCTATGTTCGAACGTTGCTCGAAGCACAGGATGCGCATGAGGTTTTGCGCCAAGCGGTGCCGCCCTCGCTCATCCTGCTCTGCTTTCTCGGGATCTACTTGGTTGTTACGGGAGCAACGATCTCTCGAAGAGCGAGAATCAGGGTAGCGATTGGCGCCACGCTTCTATTGGCGACGGCGCTGCTCGAACACTACTCCCGAGGCGTGTTGCAAGCGCGAGTCGCAGACGAAGCTGTACGCCGAGCGGCGACGACATCCATTGTTCTGTTTGGCGGTCTATTAGTATATGGGGTTACGAGCGGCGCAGGACCGAGGAGCAGAGGCACTCTGTATCGCATCGCGATCTGGAGCGTAATCCTGATACTGACGCATATGCGCGCCGCCGTACTCGAGGCGGTTGTCCGCGCTGACACGTTACGCGAAGCGCTATCTATCTTGTGGCTTGTGACCACAATTACTGCGTTTGCAGCGGATTTGTTCCGCACGATTGATCCGCTACCGCGCCGTCTACACCTGATCGTCCCCATTCTCATTGGCGCTACAGCTGCCTTGGTGGGCGCACGAAACGCAGATGGATTCGACACCACTTGCATCGTCATCCTTACCCTGCTCGCTGCTTTGGCGGTGCTGAGACCGCCTACTCCACGGACCATTCGCGGGACTGTGATCGGGCTCTTCACCATCGGCCTTGCGTCGAAGCTGTTGACTCCCGTTGCGTCTACCGGCCCCAGCATTATCTTCCTTTGCGGCATCCTGTGCGTAACGTATGGACTGTTTTTCGTCGAAGTCCCGGATGCGACTGCAACCTAGATGAACACCGCTTTCGGGCGGCCTACAGTGGATGACTCTCAGCTATGGGCGCTGAGCAGAGACGAATCGGCTCGAAGAGCGGGACATGAATGCTGTGCCAAACGCCGCCGCTTGCTCTTTGTGTATAGTGATTGTCCGTGCATCGGCTTGCCCGACTACGAGAGTGTGGCTTTAATGGATTTCGTCCGAGGCTTCTGAGCCCTGTCGTTATCAACAGCGGCCTGAAGCTCTCCAACTCTCCCGCTCCTAGTCGTCCGTCGCTCAGTCGGTCGGTCGAGCCGAGATGATGGGTGCCCGATGGCTTGCAGCTCGCATGGGACCCAGGAGTGGTGGACCGGCGCCAGTTGGCACTGGCGGCGTTATCTGAGTGCTGGCACAGTCTTCTTCGTGGCGATCGCAGTTGCCCGCTGGCCTGTCATCGACTCACCACCTTACTACGACTTCGCGATCGGCCTGTGGCCAGAGGCTGACTTTCTGGCTCGCACCGACTTCGACTACATGCGACTGCGGTACCAGGAAAGCCACACACTGGACCCCGGCGGCGGCGCTCGATCCTACATGACGAGCGCGCTGCCAACGCTGGTAGCGGTGGGGATGAGACTGACTCCGTCCCCACGTGGGGCCATCATCGCATACCATCTGTTCACGTTTGCGTGCGCTGCGTGCGTTGCGCTCATTGTATACCGACTTCTGCACGGTATTGCCCGCAATCCTCTGCCCGTAACCGCATGTCTCGCCATTCTGACAACGCCGGTCTTCAGCGCTCAAATCGATCTAACCGGCATGGATCTGCCGATGACCGCGCTGGCGTTGCTGGCCGTGGCGTGCGTGGTCCACAGCCATTTTACCGCGGCGGCCGTGGCCTCGTTCGCAGCGTTCGCGATGAAGAACACAGGCGGCATAGTGACCGCCGCACTGGGCGTCTACTACGCGCTGGCCTACCTAACGGGCGCATATGCTCAGCCCGTGTACATCAGGCGCCGATTACGCGTTGGCGCGTTCGTTGTGGCACTGTTCCTCGCCGCCGAGTTGCTGATCATCTGGTGGGGCGGTTCTACGCAAGCCATGTTGCGCGACGGACCAGGTCTGACCATGGTCGCGTACTGGAGTCCGGATGTCCTTCTGCTTGCATTGGCATCGTGCGTGCTGATCGCTTCGGCGGGATGGAGATTGCTGCGCACTTCGGTTGGCGATAGGTCATCCCTGACATGGGCTCCTACATGGACAAACGCGATACGGCGTGCCATCACTGGGCATCCATTGCCTACATTCAGTGCAGTATTGTTAGTCCTGTACTGTTTGGTCCTGACACGGGTTGATGTGATTCCCCGCTACCTGACGCTTACGGTGCCCCTCTTGTATTTGGTGATCGGAAGCATTGCGTGGCGGACGCCAAGTCTGCGCACGGGTATCAGTGGGGTATTCATCGCGCTCGTCGCCTGCAACCTTGCGAATTGGGACGGACGGCTTTTCCCCTCCCAACACCACGTTCTCGCCGCGCTGCAGCCGAGATTCGAAGAGCAACATGTGCCGCTCGGCCGGGAAGGTTCGTTTCTGGAACGCAGTCGCGAGTTTCTCGCAGATCACGGCTCCAACATCCGGGCGATGGCGCAATTGGAAGCAGATTGGCGCGGAGAGCCCATCATTGCGGGCCACCCATTCACATACTTCATGGCGCTCCCTTCGCTCGGTTACGTATCAGCGCCGCTACGAGGATACTCTGCGAATGGCTTTTCCGAGACGTTCGGATCGTTTCAGGATCCCGCTGAGCTGCTCGCCGATCAGCCGGCGCGGGCCATCTTCATCTGGTGTCCGAACGCGTTCTGCCAGACACTCTCACAGTTCGAGCTACCCCACCTGGAAGCCGCAGACCGAATCGTCTACGGCGATCAAGTCGCAAGTTCGCTGATCGTCTTCGAAAAGCGAATCGACGATGACCGTGCCGCCCAAGTAACTGAGGCATGGTATGCCAAACGCCTGTGGCCGGCACCCGGCGGAATTCGCACGCGTGGAGACGATGCACTGTATCGCGCATCCAAACTGGCCGGGGCTGGGCGAGCGGATCTGGCGATTGCCGAGCACTTAGAGGCGCTCGACGCGGAGGGAGCCCAAGCAGACGTGTGTGTGAGCTTGTGCCGGTTGGCGAACGCCGTCGGCGCCCATCAAGCCGAAGCTGTGCAGTGGTGTCGCCAATTGCTCGAACGCCGGCCGCGCGCTGTCGCCGTGTGGTGTCAGCTTGTCGAAACGCTTCTACGCATGGGTCACTTCAAGCCGGCACTGGAAAGTTGCCAGCGGGCCGTGCATCAGTATCCGTTCGATCCGGGATTCCGCCGCGTCCTGGCCGAACTGTCTCTACTGGATGGTGGCGTCGACCGAGCAGTCGAACATTTCGCCTTTCTAACCCGCTTGCAGCAGGTGCCGACGGCGCTTCCAGCGATTGACGACCTTCTCGATTTGATTCCCATGCGCGACTCGGACGGTGCGATGCCTGTTGAGCTGTTCCACAGTACTGCCAGCGATTCACGCGAGATCGTCGATCTTATGAGACGGGGTGCGGTACGGGAAGCACGCGACCAAATGCAGGCTGCTTATCGCGTCGGAGACCTATCGTATACTGGGGGCTTGATGCTCGGCACGCTCGAGCTCGAGCGCGGTGCGACTGTCAGGGCGGTCAAGTTGCTCCAATTCGCCGCGAACGCCGAGGATGTCCGCGCTGCGGCCCAGTACCGCCTAAGCGTTGCCATGCTCCAACGCGGGGCAATTTCGGAAGCAGAGCAACTGCTGATCGCGGGTGTTGACCGCGATCCCAACGACGCGGACACCTATGTCATGCTTGGCTGCTTGCAGGCTCGAACTGGCCGCCCGACACAAGCGCGGCAGAGTTTTAAGGCCGCCTTGGAACTCGGTACGCGACGCCCCGAGGTGCAACGCTACTTGCAGGGAATCGCTCGCCAGAGCACAGCAGACGACAACCAGGCGCAGTCGGCCATGCGTCAGCGATCGACGACGAATCGATCTCATGAGTCTCCGCCGCCAAGATCCTGAGCAGCGATAGATTCGCCGATAGAAGGCATCGGGGCATTGCCAACCAACTACGTGCAGTGCGGCTGCGGTTGCCTCGCTGCGATAGAGAATCGACATGCGAGACAGGAATACGCTCGATGATTCGCGCGTTGAGTCAGGCGACGTGTGGATCAGCGTCGGACTGACGATCGTCGTCCTTGTCATCTATCACCTCAACCTCGGATTCTACGCCTCGGAAGATGCGACTTCGTCGGCGCGGATCACCGAGAGTTTGTTGGATGACGGCAATCTCTCGTTTATCGCCGCAGAGATCCCAGACAACATCGTTTGGACACTCCACGGGAGTAACAATCGAGCGCAAGTTAGTTTGGCCTCCTTCGACGAACACTTTGCAGAACTGTGTGCCACTGGACTGCTGACTGCCGGCGACGAATACTGTGTCGGTGGACGTTGCGTCCCAACCATTCACCAGGGCGTATATGCAAACACATTTAGTCCTGGTGCAGGAATCACCGCAGTTCCCGTTTTTGCGTTGCTCCGCGTCTTCTTCGGACCGCTCTCCGAACGTCCCGACCTGATGTGGCCAGCCGGCAAGTTTGCAGCTTCGATCTGCACAGCCGTATCCGTCGGTTTCGTCTATTTGACATGCACGACTTTCGTGCAACGCCGTTTTGCGTTGCTCGTCGCACTGGCATACGGGCTTGGGACGTGCGTGTGGACGATCAGCAGTCAAACGTTGTGGCAGCATGGACCCAATGCGATGTATCTGGCCACTGGTACGTTCTGCTTGACGCGCGCCAATGGCAACATGGTGTACGCCGCCGGATGTGGTGCTTTCTATGCCGCGGCGACTTGGTGTCGGCCAACCGAGGTGATTCTCGTGACTGCCGTTGGCGGTTACCTGCTAATCTCGAACCGCCAAGCACTACTAACGTTCGTACTAGCTGGGTTGCCGCTGGGGCTGGCGATGTTGGCCTACAACACGTACTACTTCGGATCGCCGCTCGTGTTTGGCCAAACGCTAATGCAGCAGGTCGCAATCGACAAAACCGGCTCGAGCGAAATGTGGCAAACACCACTAACAGTCGGCCTTCTGGGATTGTTGCTAAGCCCATCGAGGGGGTTATTCGTATTCTCGCCGTTTCTACTTTTCGCCGCGCCGGGCCTATACAAGGTGTGGCGTAGTGCAAAGTTCGCGGTACTGCGCCCGCTCTCGCTTGCGATTCCTGCAACTTGGACGCTGGAAGCCATGCACTACGACTGGTGGGGTGGCTGGTCGTATGGCTATCGTCACATCGTCGATACGGTTCCACTTTTGGCTCTCTTCCTGGCTCCAGTGATCGGCTCCGTACTCGCTCACCGGCCATTGCGTTGGATGTTTAGCGCTTGCCTGGCATGGTCCGTGCTTGTGCAAGCCGTTGGGGCGGCGGCGTTCAACATGGAAAGCTGGAACGCGCGTCGGGCACGACTCGTACGGAAGCAAGGAGAAACCAAGGAGATGCCAGTCTTTTCAGACCCCAACGGCGACGCCCCCTCGGCTCTCGGAGAGGTCGTGGCGCTCAACGTTGACCGACCCGAGTATCGCTACCGACTTTGGTCGGTGACGGACAGCCAGATCCTGTACTATCTGACACACTTCTCTGAGGCTCGCGTGATACGCCGCCACCGGATGATGGAAGCTTGTCGTCCGTCATCGGTCCGGCTAGCTGAATCGCATTGCGCCGTGGGCGATGCGTGGATGAGGCTCGGGGACTTCGTGGCAGCCGCCGATGAATATGAAGCCGCGATGCAACATGTGCCGGAGTTTCGCGAGGGAATCTTCGGATCAGGACTTGCCCTCGTCGCGCAAGGTGAAATGGACACGGCCGCTGCTGTCTTCAGGCGAGCACTTAAACGATCACCCGACGACAAGCAGTTCTCACTTCGGCTCGGCGCGGTCCTTCTGCTTCAAGGGAACACCCGCGCCGCCTTTGCACGTTTTCACCGCGCGATCAGCGAGGATTTAGACGCGATCTACGACTACAGCCAAATCTCTCGAACATGGCAAGATTCGCTCAGTGACACCGAGGGGGTCAACGTCGGCCCGTTCCGGGTCATGGATGAGCTTCTCAACAACACACGAGAGGGACTTGTGAGCTTGCGCGCCGCCCGACGTACTGCAAAAAGCGAGTCGGAACCCCTGCTACGGGCCGCGGCGGACTACTTTGATCGGGTTGTGGACAGGGAGCCCGATCTACCGGAGGTTCACCTTGACCTGGGGCAAGCGCACTTCGAACTAGGTGACTACGACAGCGCGATCTCCAACTTCAGCCGGGCCAGCGAGCTGGACCCGAATCTGGCGGATGCCCACGATGGCCTGGGGATGTGCCACGCCCACCGGGGCGACTTTATCCGCGCCCAAGTGCATTTCGCGAAGGCCATTCAGATTGACCCCACCCACGAAGAGGCTGCTCGCCACCTAGAGGCGGTGAAACGTCGGCTCAAACAGCAGCTAGAAGAAGACTTCTAATAAACTGGGGGAGCCGAGCTCACCGGCCAACGCTTCCACGAGCACGCGTGGAAGCCCCATAGATCAACTCGGTCGCGCCGTAGTAGCACTCTTAGCCGGTGACTCAGAACGCTCGAAGAGGTGAGTGGAGCGGAGATTCAAGAGCAGTGACCACGCTCTTGGAGAGCGTTCCCAGGCATGCTGTAGATGTTCGCGGGCTGCCGCCATGGCGCCCTGTTTGGCCAGCGCAATGCCAAGATAACCTCGGGCTCGCGCAAAACCGGGTTCAGACTGCAGCGCGTTATGGAAGTACTCAACGGCTGCCTCGATTTGACCTTGTTGCAGTCGAATGATGCCCATGTACAGGGGCGCCTCAGGGAAACCTGCGTCGTCGTGATCCATTCCACCCAGCCATCGTTCGCCCGCGTCGAGGTCGCCTTGCTGCAAGACCAGGGCCGCCAATGCACACCTAGCAATACTACGAACCTCTTCACTCGCACTTTCTGCATCGACGATCTCCGCAAGATGTTGCAGGGCCTGCTGCAACTGCTGTGAGCGGAGACTCTCGGCAACTGCATCGAACAGGTCATCATTCTGATCCCGGCGGTCGCCCTGGGCAGGCTGAAGCCCTGAAGTGTCGCGCGGGGAATCATCCAACACGGTGAGGAGGGCAGCACCAAATGCTGGGGCTCGGCGTTGAATGCCGGGTATGTCCATGCCGGCACTCATTCCGCGCCGCTGAGCAAGCTCGACCAAGAAGTCAGTGAACTCTCGCCGTTGAGGCTGCTCGACCAAGGTATCGATGACTTCGGGAACCACTCGGCTGGTGTCTCCCGTCTCTGCGTAGTAGACCAGTCGAGATTCCAGGCGCAAGTACGGCCATCGTCCCGGCCAAGAGTGGTCGAGATACCAGTCCGCAAGGCGTTCAGGTGATCGACGAATCTGCTCCGCAACTGGTTTTGCGTAGATCTGCAGGGGCGGCGCTTCGTCATCGCGGTAGACTTCGAAGTCTGTCGCCGGGTCGAACGATGGAAGCGTTAGGCGCGCACTTCCAGCCCACACGAAGACGGGCGAAGGGCCATTAACATCGGCCTGTAACACCTCGACAAAGGCCGGAACGGCGACGTGGTAGTCGGCTGCGTTGTAGACGTCGAGCCTTTGAGCGACATAGCCCAGTCGTGGCTTCGTCAAATAGAACAGGTGTGGAACGGTCGCGAAGATCGGGTGGTCTGCATAGCCGCGCTCGAGTCGTCGCGCGGCCTCCATCGTAGCCCGCTGGTCGTGCAGGTACTCGCGGCTGCGCTCGGTGAGCGCGCACTGCCGGGCATGAAACCATGGCCGCGTCGCGAACGACGACCGAGCAACCTCATTGATTTCTGGCAACAACCTGCCGTCTGCGTTGTACAGATTAAGGGCCATCAGTACGACGCAGCCAGCTACGCCGACGCGGCGCAGTCCCAACTCCGCAAACAGGCACCCACCCAGCAGCAGGAACACGAAAGGGATCGCCATCGTGAAATAGCGAGGGATGAAAATGTACTGCGAGTTTGCAGCGATCATCCCGGCAACGACCAGCGCGCTAATGAAGAGCTGCGATCGCGAACTCAGAATTTGGTAGCACCGCCACCGCAGCGTTGCGTTGCTGACGTCGCCGCCCGATTGCGACCAAGCGCGGCCTACGACCACCGCGAGCAGCAGAGCAGAGAGCACAACGAGCAGCACCACATCTGGACACCAGTAGATCGCGTAAGGAAGCCGCAACGCTTCCGGCCAATCGACTTGCACACGCGTACCCACCGAGGTATCCCAATGGCGAACGACGGCCAATTGCGCTACCAGCACGGCAACGTGTGCCAAGAGCCCCCAGCGTTGCTTGCGGCGCGATGCCGAAGGTAGTTCACCCGCACCTAGCAGAAGCAGTGCCGCGAGATAGACAGTCCCGGCCAAACTCAATAGAGCACCCGTTGCCTTGAACAAGAATGCCAGCAAAGACACTGCCGCCGCCGCCACGTAGTGCTCGCGCCAAAGCAGTACGGCCGCCAACAGCGCGACGAGTGTCAGTGGGATCTCCATGCCGACCATTTCGATCTGCACCCCAAACAGGGGCGTCGTCACCATGGCTGCGGCGACGAGCACGGCAGGCCAAAGGCCAATCCCCGCCGACAGCGCGCGATAGGTGGCCTGCAGAATCAGAGCCGCAACAAGTAGCGTGAGGAGGTGAGTCGCCAGAATGAGATCCCGCGTGCTGAGCGCGGATCGCATTAGCGCTGCCAACATGGTTGGCAAAACGCTGATGACATAAGACCGCGCACCTCCACGGCCGGACATGTAATGAGGCTCTTCCTCAATCAGCTTCCGGTAGTCGAAACCGGTCTCGGCCAGAAAGTCGGCTTCCGCCCACAAGCCGACCGCCTGATCTTCATAAGGGGGCAGCAGCAGCACGTCGCGTTTCCAGGCAACGAGCGCTGCGAAAACGGCTACCAGACTCAACAGCCAGCGAAGGCAGCCCGGCAATCGACCCTTGCGCCCACGGCGGATACCCAATCGCGATTCGACTGAGGTGCCTCGGCGGCTTGAGTCGGAATATGAAGTCACGTGAACGCAGCACCCAAGTGACGCGGACGCGAAGGCTATCGCCGAGCGGCCAACCAGCGGCCCCGCGACGAATTCGGCGGCCAGCCAGCTCAAGTGTTCAGTTGGGCGAAGCACTATGGAATCGCGGCAAGCTTGCCTTGGCGATTCATCGCGCTTTCGTCACCGGTCCACCACGTTGTGAGGCTCCTCGCCTTCACCATTATAGGCAGTGCTGCACCGTAGGCCACGTTCGCGGCGTTCGGCGATCAGTGCACTTTTCATGGCTCGCCCTCGTTTGAATCTTGACGAGCAGCCTCTTCATCGGCGTCCAAGCATGTCTCGCCAGGCGAGTGCGTCCCGTGAGTGCTCAATCGTGTGCTCGAACGAAACAGAGAGCCCACCAGCCCTACCTCGCCGGAGGCAGCACCATCGCTTCAGCGCTGGCCAAATGCGCGGCGGCGCTGATGTGGTCGGGCGCCATGTCCACAGCGGCGCGGAATGCTTCGACTGCCTGAGCGGGCTGACGAAGACGAACGTAGCACACGCCAAGCAGGTTGTGTGCTTCCGCGTACTCCGGTCGAAGCCTGATGGCTGCAGCGAGCGATTGGCGTGCATCGTCGAGACGCCCCAACTCCAGCAATCGCGATCCAAGTTGCGAATGTGCTTCCGCCAACATGGGACTTCTGGCAACGTACTGCCGCAGAGAATCGAGAGCCGTTTCGTGTTGGCCGCAATTCCACTGAATCACACCGCGCAGGAGATAAGGCATCGCTAGCGAATCATCTGCGCTGAGCAGTGCTTCGAGTTCGCGTTGTGCGCGATCGACCTCGCCTACATTCAACAGGGTCACCGCATAGTAGTAGTGCGCGTCCGCGTCGCCGTCTTCCGACTCGGTGGCCTGTTGCAAGGCTGCAAGCGCTGGAGCGCCACGACCGATGAGCAAATCGAGTAACCCTCGTACCTGCGCTGAGTCCGAACCCGGCCGTTGACCAAGCCTGACGATCAGCTCGTCGAGTCGATCGTATTGATCGTGTTCGTCCACGACTGCAATCGCTTCGATGATTCCATCAGACAGTTCGCCAAGTCGATTCGACGGTGCAGCGAGACGGCGAGCAAGGCCAGCGTAGGCATGTGCCTGCATGTCACTTGGTTCACGCCCAACAAGCTGCAATGCGTGCTGCTGAACCGCTTGGTACCGCTGTGAGACAAGTAGCCAGCGCACCAGCGCCCGTCTGAGCTCCGGTTCTTGGGGACTCTGGGCGACGCCGGACTCCAGTTCGTCGATGGCTCGGTCCGTATAGCCTGCTTCCGCAAGAATGGTCGCGCGGCGCAGAACCGAGTCGGGCTCCATCGAGTGTCGATCCTTTAGGAACAGCGAAAGGTAGTGCTCGACAGGATCCGCAGACCGATCCGTCAATGTGATTTGCAGTGCAACGAGGCTCGGGTAGATGTTGTCGCGATAGACGAGAACATCCGGTGGCACCGCGAACTCCTCAGGGTTTTCGCCCGTGGTCGTAATCAGAACGGCCTCGGTGGGCTTTCTGGCTAACAGTTCGCTCAGGCCCGGATAGCGATACGCGAATCGATGGGGAGCATCAACGTCGATAAGTTGCAGCGGTTCTTCGACGTAGCCAAAACGCGGCAAACGATAGAAGTAGTTGAACGGCATGCCCGCGATGATCGGCGTATCTCTGAAGTCCTCGGACAGCAGCTGCGCCAGCTTGATGTTGGATTCGTGGTCTTCCAGGTACTCACGGCTTCGTTCCCAGAAGCTGCCAATTCGGCCGTATTCAATGCGATCCGCCATCGCATCCGCAATGCTCACAAAGAAGTGACCGCGAGCATTCGCGAGATTGAAGCCAATCAACAGGCCGAAACCGATGCCGAAGACGGGGCGGAACAAGGGCCGCGAGAGCGTGGCGCGGCCCAGAATCAGGAAAACAAACGGCACAGCAATCACGAGGTAGCGCGGCGTGTAGAAGGCGCGAAGCAGCGCGGTCAGCAAGCCAAGCATGAGAATCCCGCTGAAGATGACTTCAGGGTACGTGTCGATCACATTGGCCAACGCTGTGCGCACAGGCGATAATTTTCGTGCAGAAAATGCCTGCACAAGCCGTCGTCGGAACGCGGTAATCAAGAGCGACATGGCGAATACTGCCGCCAGACCCATCAGTACCATGAGGTCGGGCGACCAGAGGCGAATCATTGATAGCTTTGAGTGTGGGTCGACGTTGGCGAGGGACATGGCTGTAACGATTTGAGCGGCAAACATCAGCCCATACTCAGCGGCTACCAGCGCGACATTCAGCAGCAACGGCAGCAATGCTGGTTTCCACGTCCGCGCATCTCCGGGCCGAGCATGCACCAGCAGCCATAAACCCAAGTAGGCGATCAGGGCCATGCTGAGCAGCGCACCGGTGTTCTTGATCGTAAAGGCGACGGCGGCTGCTGCCGTGGCTGCATAGAATCGACCCTGCACGACATATAGCACGACAAGCACTGCCGGTAGCGTGAGAGGGATCTCCAACCCGACCATGTCCACTTGGGCGCTGAACAGAGGGAGGGTCACCATCGCGCCGCTCACCAGCGCCGCAGAGACCATGCCGACGCGTTCCCGCAGGATGGCGAAGACCGTCACAGCAATTGCCGCCGTGCAGAGCAGGCAAAAGAGATGGAAGACGATGAGGGTGACCTGCGGTGACGGGCTGACGACCATCAGCAACGCCAACAGTGTCGGCGAAATGCTCACTAAGTATGCCGGCCAGCCTCCCTGCGGAACCTTTTCCTCTGCAAACAGGGCGGGGTAGTCGAAATCAGTGCGAACGAGGTAGTCGGCCTCGTGCCAGAGCGTGATCTGGTCCCAATAGGGAGGCGACTGGAGAATGCTGACTCGCCAAACCAGAAGGGCGGCGAAGGTTGCCACCAGCGCGCCGACCCATGCCACCAAGCGATTCGCATCGGATCCGCTTGCCGGATCCCTGGGTGACCGCCCGGGCGACGTAGCGAGTGCGGACAGAGGAGGCGCTGCCGGCATGTGGAAGCGTGTACAGGGACTGCGAAAGCTGCCACGTGCACAGGGAGGCTGGCCGCCAACCGTGGCGAAAGTTCATCATACCCCGCTGGTCGAGCAGCCCTCAATGATCCGGCCTGCGCCGTTCTCATACGCTCGCCCGGCGTGCCCGACCCTCTGTTTGGGCAAGATCCTGCGGGATTCAAGCAAAATCTGCTTTTTTTTGCTTCACTAGCCGCTTAGACTCGTGGCAACGGTCAGTGCTGGACTGTCGTGGCCGCTGTGAATGCGCAGCAGGCCTTGCAACACACGCTCCTTGACAAGCGTTGTGGAGCGTGCCCGTGGGTGTTGTGCGCTAGGTCGGTCAAACCGAATCTGGAGACTATAGATGGCAGTGGGGCAGATCGCATTCCCGGTTCTCGGCCAAGCTGAAACCACGTCTTCACGACATGTGACCCTGATTCGCACCGGGCTTGTTGCACCGGCCGGTACATGGAGTATGCCGGTCACACCTCCGCTGGGCATCGCCTACCTGGCGGCGGCGTTGCGCGAATCTGGTGCCGAGGTGGATGCCATCGACGCCGTCGGTGAGGCGCCCGATCAACTCATCGAAAGAGGCCCATATCTGTTTCAGGGGCTCACGGTCGAAGAAACCGTCGAGCGAATCGATAGCCGCACCGACATCGTCGCCATCTCGTGCATGTTCACGCAGGACTGGCCGTGGAGCCGACAACTGATTCGCGCGGTGCGCGAGCGGTTCCCCGACAAACTGATCATCGCCGGAGGCGAGCACATCTCAGCACTACCTGAGTTCAGCCTTCGCGAAAGCCCTGAGTTGGATCTCATCGTGATGGGCGAAGGCGAGGAAACCCTTGTTGACGTCGTGCGTAACGCCTGGGATCGCGATCGGCTTTCATCGGTCCCTGGGACAGCCTGCATGATCGACGGAGAGTTTCACCGCAATGAGCCCCGTCAGCGGATTCGCGACGTCGAAGCGCTGCCACGGCCCGCCTGGGATTTGTTCCCGATGGAACTCTACCTCTGCAACCGCAACTCGCACGGCGTGTATCGCGGTCGAACGATGCCGATACTCGCCACGCGTGGCTGCCCTTACAAGTGCACGTTCTGCTCGAATCCCCTGATGTACGGCAAGCTCTGGATGGCCCGCGATCCGGATGATGTTCTCGATGAGATACAGACGTACATCGACCGGTATCAGGCCGAGAACATAGACTTTTATGACTTGACCATGGTGCTCAAGCGGCAGTGGATTCTCGATTTTTGTCGGCGGATCCACGAGCGCGGCATGCAGTTCACCTGGCAACTGCCGACTGGAACACGCTCGGAGGTCGTTGATGACGAGGTCGCCGGGGCGCTTTACGGCGCCGGCTGCCGCAATCTCGCGTTCGCACCGGAAAGCGGGTCCACGGACACGCTCGACCGCATCAAGAAGCGCGTGAACCTCGACAAGATGGTCGCTGCCATGAAGGTAGCCCTGAAGAGCAAAATGGTCCTGAGGGTCAACCTGATCGTGGGATTCCCGCACGAAACCCGGCGTCACGTCCTGGACACGATCCGGTTTGGGTGCAAACTTGCGCTCGTAGGCGTCCACGATGCAGCCTATTTGCTCTTCTCACCGTACCCCGGTACTGAGCTCTTCGAAGAACTCCGCCAGGACGGCTTGATTGCCGACTTGGATGACGACTACTTCCGCGCCATCCTGGGCATGAAGAGCTTCTCGCCGATTGACAACTATTGCCGCCATCTTGGACCACGGGAACTTGCGTTTTGGCGAGTCTTTGGCATGGCATCCTTTTTCGCGGTCAGTTTTGCCCGCCGCCCATGGCGCTTCGTGCGCTTGATTCACAGTCTGATCATCAACCGTGGCGAGTGGGCCTTGGAACAGCGTCTCAACGCTGCGCTGCGGCGCAAGAAGCGGCCCAAGCGCGAACAGTCTTCCATGCAGCCGGCGCTGACGCGCCAGTCCGAGTTCGCCACGACCGACGGCTCGTGATTCCAACCCGCTGCTAGTTTGGCCGGGATACTCCCCCGTACTAGCAATCTGCTCGATCACGTGCTGATTGCCGCCGCAGATTTTGGAGTGGAATTACCTCGCTGGTAGGACGTTGTGGCGTGTGAGACCTACCAGGGCAGGGGGACTGCCGTGGAGAGTGCAGCAGGGCAATCGTCACGGCAAAGCGTCGTATCGCTCGATGTGGAGCAGGTCACGCAGCCCGTCGCAGTCCCCCAGCGATCAACGTTCGCTCGAACAGGATGCGCGCTGCCCGCATGACTGGCGTGGGGACGCAGCATCCGCGCCAATTGCACTCAGAATCCCTGTTGGCGAATCAGATTCAGATTGGCCCGCGCGGTCTCGTAATCTGGGTCGAGGCGCAAGGCAGTCTGAAAGCACTCGGCTGCCTGTTTCAGCTTTGCTTGCTTCATGAGAACCACACCGAGATTGTTGTGCGCACGTGCTTCATCGGGGAGGTTCTCAACCATGCGTCGGTAGAGTTCCTCTGCAATTAACACCTGGTCCAACGCTATCAATGCATTTCCCAGTTCGTAGTAGCCCTCTGTGTAGTCGGGTTGGATTCGAAGCAGCCTTTGGAGATAAACCGTGGCCCCACCATGCTCCTTCTTCAGATTGAGGCACACTCCCATGGCAAAGAGTGCGTCAGGATTCTTAGGACTTAACTCCAACCCGATCCAGATGAGGTTCGATGCGTCTTCGAGCTCGCCTTTGCGAGCCAACTCGAGCCCGTGAGCCGTGATGTCGTGTAGCAACTCTGTGGCCGTGACGGGGCGGTACGCGTGATCCCGTCGTCGCACGACGGTGGCTTTGACGACCCTGTCGCGCTGTGTACCCTCCGGCGAAATCCGTGGATTCGCGCTAAACAGGCGCGTGGCGACATCCATGCCCTCCAAAACTCGACCGATCGGCTGCTGGCTGTCCGTGATCGAGAGCGCTGTGCTGGTGCGATAACAGATCATGAATTGGCAACTGCATGTCCACTGATCCATCATCACCATGCTCACGGTGCCGCGCGTTGGCGTGCGAGTATGGCGCTGCGTTGCCGCTGCAGCATCCGATGCTTTGATCATTTCCGAGAGTGCACGTGGCTCAGACGCAGCATGATGCCACGGCTCGCGTACGATCGAGTATCCCGCAGTACCCGTTCCGTCTCCCTTGCGGCAACCACCGGCTGCAAAGTAGCCGGGCCGAACATGGTAGAACGTTGTATCGTCGTAGAACCCCGATTCGACGAGAAACACGAAGTTGGCAACCGCGTTCGGGATTTCATTCTCGAAGAGTTCAATAAGGATTTCGCCGCGGGTCGTCTCCAGCAGGACGCGTGGCAAGTCATCTGCCGCGCTCTCCGCCTCGCGCTTGGCCAACTCGGCGGCGATGATCGGCTCCATTTGATCGTATTCCGCCAGGAAGCGGTTGCTGATTTGCGAGAGATCACGACCGTGTTCGAGCGCCAACTCGAGATACTCTCGCGCTTCGGGCAACCGCCCAAGTTCGAGGCAAGCGCGTCCGGCAACCAGGGCCAATGCGCCAGGGTCGTAACCATGGTCGAGCAAAAGAATGGAGTAGTGCGCGGCATCTTCCATCAGCTCTTGTTTCAGCGATTTGATGGCGACGGCCGCGAGATACTGTGCAACGTCTGCGTTGTCGGGATTGGCGACATAGAAACGCTCGGCCGCAGATAAGAGCGCCTTCAGGGCGGCCATGCTCCGCTGCTGCGATTCGTAGACGAGAGTCCGCCGCTCATCCTCGCTCTCAATGTCACGAATGTTTTGCAAAAGTTGCAGGTTTTCCTGACGCACCTGATCAAACTCGGCGAGGCGTTCTCTGAACTCCGCTTCTAATTCGGCGACAGTCGCGGCAGTTGCTTCGCCGGACGCGAATGGCTCCTCGGCCTGGGAGCTTGCAGATTCCGTCGGCTGCGCTGTTGTGACCGCACCATGTAGCGCCGCCACCAGCAAGCAAAACACGAAAATCCAACGCGCGAGCGTCATGGTCGAATATGCCTCTTAAATGGAGAGCACCTGCGATGGCGGCAATGACTCGCCACGGTCGGCATTGAATCTGTCAACGGCTCGTGATAGGCCGACTCAACGGGCAGGGCTCCGAATGGTGTCTTCGCGGACACCGCAGCCCTTCCCTAAGTATAGCCCTCGTTCAAAACCAGGGTCCAGGCACCTGTCTCGCGGAACTTTGCCTGCAAGACCGGCCGCCAGAGTCAACCGGCAATTCTGAATGACCGATGCGATCCTCTCGCGCGCGAACCCGATACCCCCGACGAGTCTCGTTTGATCCCTAGTCGATGGGCATTGACAATTCCGGTATCGCCACCTCCAGGCGCTGTTCGAAGTGGCGTTGGACCGTGCTGGCGACTTCGTCAGGGGCCCCGCTTAGTATCTGATCGAGATCCCAGCCAGCAAACGGCAACAAACCTGTCAGGATCTCTTCTGTGCGGCCCACGTACTCGAACGGCGTGTGATATTCGAGGTACGCGTTGTCGTCGGTGTTCAGTGTCCGCGATTCATTGCGAGCGAGGTAGCTTTCGATGTGCTGGGCATCCATCAGCAGATGCCCTAGCAGTTGCTCAGGCGAAGCGATTCCGATGGAGTCGATATCCGATCGGACATGTGGATCGGCAAAACGCTTCGCAAACCTCGGATAGTCGATGACGAAGTCGTCGATCGTCGCGACGAACAGCCCGTGGCCCCGCACGTACCAAAACGAGGCATGGGGGAACACGGTCGCAAACGTTCGAAATGCTACATCGAACGACTCGGGGGAGATCTGGTACATCGGCATCCATTGCGTCACGATGCCGCCAGGCAAGAGGCGTTCGCGAATCCGCTCGTAGTATTCGCGCGTGTAGAGATAGCCCACGCCTGTGATCCGCGGATGCACTGGGTCAGCGGTAATCATGTCGAACCGCTCGGCAGACATCGCCATGAAGTTGCGTCCATCGTCGACCCGGAGATCGATCTTGGGGCTGTTGAGTAAGTTGCGGGTCACGTCACCCAAGTGGGCGTGAGCCGCCACCATCTGGGGACTAAGCTCGACGACCCGAATCCTACGGACCAGCGGATAGTTTTCCGTTGCCTTGAGCGTGATCCCGAGCCCCAGCCCAACCACGGCAACTTCGCTTGGATTCGGGTGCAGCAGCAACGGGAGATGCCCCTTGAGGATGAAGTGCCGTCGTTGAACCAGTGTGGTGTCCGCCTCGACGTTTCCGTTGATCATCATGATCGTGTGGCCATCGCGCGTGCGAACTAGGTCGAGCGTGTGCGAGACGCCCTCGCCGTGATAAAGGACCTCGGGCTGGGTCGAACTCTGCAGATCGAAATTCACGACGGTTTGAGGCGGCAGCAGCACGACGGTAAGGCCGGCGACAACGGCGACCGTCGCGGGCACGATTAGGCTAGGTTCGCCGACCCACCGCCCGACGACTCCGCCGCGCCTTCGCCAGAGAACGATGGCCGCCAGGAAAAACAATGCCCCGATGGCGATCAGGCTTTTCTGTGCGCCGAATGTTGGCAACAGGATGAATCCTCCCAGCAGCGTCCCGATCAGCGCGCCCGCAGTATTGGCGGCATACACCGTGCCAGCCCCTTCTGCCCGGTCATCGATGTGACGCGTGTAGAGCTTGACGGCGACTGGAAACGTAGCGCCCAGCAGGACCGTCGGCGCCAAAATCAAAACGCCGGCGACAACAAACTGCGCGATGACGCTGGCGACGCCAAACTTTCCGCCAGTCGCGCCGGCCAGGCCCCAGAGCAGCATGCCGAACAGACTTGGAACGAAATAGGTGACAATCCCGAGCAACGCAACCGACGCTGCCAACCAAAGCTCGAACTGTACCAGCAGCCGCAAACCATCCGGGTGGCGGTCGGCCGTTGCCGATGCGCGCGTGCTTCCGGCAAAAATGCCGAACAAGAAACATGCCAGCATGATCGCGAATGCGTAGACCGTAGCGCTGAATGACTGTACCAATACACGCATCCAGACGACTTCGAGAGCGAGGGCTGCCATCCCTGAAATAGCCATCGCCATCAGAATCGCCACGCGCTCGCGCTGGCCAGCCGATGGCATCCTCTGCGACAGGCCGTCGCCCGACTGCGACTCTGCAGCGATGAGTCTAAGTCGAGCCGCGAGGGCGATTGCCCATACGCCGATCGACAGGTTAACGACAACCGCAATCAGCACCGTTCGCGAGACACCCCACGCTGGGATGAGGATGAAGCCCGAACTCAGAGTTCCGCAGAGAGCTCCCATCGTATTGATGGCATAGAAATGCCCGACGCGTCGGCCCAACAGGGTCGCGCGGGTTGCGAACTGCCTCACGAGCAGCGGGAGAGTGGCCCCCATGAGAACCGTTGGAATCAAGATCAACGCGGCGGCTAAGAGCAGGCGAAAGCCGAAATAGAGCGCCGGCGTCGAGTCGAAGTAGGCCTGATAGATTTGCCTGTACGCCGGTTCAAAGGAGGCCAACAGGCTGGGAAAGACGAAGGCGTAAAGGGCAATACCGATCTCGATCCAGCCATAAATCAGCAAAGGCCGGCGTGCTCGATCCGCCAGCTTGCCTGCCAGGAGACCTCCCAGCGAAAGCCCGGCCATGAACACCCCGAGCGTGATCGCAGCGGCGTAGATGTCGCTTCCGAAGAACAGCGAAAGCAGTCGCATCCATGCAACCTGGTAGATGAGCGCCGTCGCTCCAGAAAAGAAAAAGATCGTGCCAATGACCAGTAAAGGCTGTTCACCCTCTGTCTGAGCAGGTCCGGTTTCGGAAATCCCCACCGACATCGAGCGACCGTTCCACTTCACGACCAGAGTGAACGTCGGCACGCTGCGAGCCGACGGTGTGTTTTCTGGCGCCCGCCGCCGTACCGCAGGTGACGGCGCTATCTACAGGACTGCCAATGGTTGCCGCGCCAATCCGGCGGAGATACCATAGCACCCATCGCTTCAGGCCGCACCGCATTCGGCAGGCCGCTGACTGCGAACTTCTTGGCGGCGTTTACGCTCAGCGGTGCCATGACCGCGCGTCCGGAACGTTGAGGTTGATCGTGTGTGCGGAAGCGGCAGAATCTCCCGCTAAGACGAACGACTCGCTTCAACCGAATCTCGACGCCGAAGAGAAAAAAGCGCTGCGCATACCTCGTCCCGTCGCGCTGGCGGGGCGTGCTGTGCGGTTTTGCTGCGCGATGATTGGTTTGACCGTGCTCCTGATCCTCGCCGTCGAGGGGATCATCACGTCGCTGCCCCTATCCAGCGCGGAAGATGTCGCCAAGCTCCGACGATTCGTCGGAGAACCAGATGCCCAATGGCCCGAGATCCTCGTCGCTGAGACCCGCGCAGTCAGCGGCCAGTTCTGGCCGTACACGTACTGGCGCATGCACCCGCAAGAGGGGCTCTACGTTAACGTCGACGAAGCAGGGCTTCGGGCAACCTGGCAACCGCCGGCCGTTGCACCAGAAGAAAAGCGGCCATTTCGCATCTTCCTCTTCGGCGGCTCCACAATGTTCGCAACCGGCAGCCGCGACGATAAGACGATTCCTTCGTTCCTCGGAAAGAAGCTCGCCGCACTAGGCTACAACGCCGAAGTGAGCAACTTCGGGCAGGTCGGCTATGTGTCGTCGCAAGAGGTGCTGATGCTGCTCTGGGAGTTGCAACGGGGCAACGTGCCGGATGTGGCAATTTTCTACGACGGCAACAATGACGTGGCTTCGGTCTTTCAGAACGGAAGGGTCGGAGGCACGATCAACGAGCCACGCCGCCGGATTCTCGAAGACCGCATGCAGCAACTGGATAACCTGTTCGATGGTTTGTGGGACGCGTTCGCATCTTCACGCTCTGCGCAACTAGTTACTGGCACGACGACGCTGGAGCCTGCTCACGGTAAAGGCAATCGCATCGCAGCTTATGCTCAAGCCAAGTGGGAGGACCCGCGCGTCAAGGACGCATACCGCCAGGAACTCGCCCGCCTGCCTGCCAGCAGGAGCGAAGAGGAAGAGACAGCCGTCGCCGAGCGGCTGATTCTGCAAGAAATGGCGCGCGACGTCATCCGGCTCTACAACGCCAACATGCGCACCGTGCAGGCGCTAGAGACCGAGTTCGGCTTCCGCGCGATCTTCTATTGGCAACCACTCTTATTCGAGAAGTCGCAGCGGACCGCGTTAGAGCGAGAGCTGGAGGTCGATCCGCAATTCGAGCAGCTCTATCGCATCACGCATGAGGTTGCGCGTGACACGGTCGGTCGGCAGAGCGAGTTCGCACGAGAGGTTGCCGCGGCGGCCGACCGCCTCATCTACATCGGCGACCTGTTCTCGGGAGAGGCCTGGAACGAAGTGACACTCTACCGCAGCTTCGGACACCTGCTCGACGTTGGCAACGACGCCGTCGCCCAGCGGATGCTGGCCGATGTTGTTCCGCTGATCGAGGAACACGACGAAGCAGAATCGACGTCAGCTTCATCCGCGCCAAATCCGTAGCACCCGCGAACGAGTGGTGCGGGAAGATGGGCGGCTTCAAAAAAGCGTGTACATGAAGGGTGCATCTCGGGTGATATTGGCCGAGATCGCGATGAGCGCAAAAAGGCCGACCATGAGCCCCAAGGGAATCATCCACCACCACTTGAATTCCCACAACATTCGCAGCACGACCTCCAGCGCTTTCGGCATTTGATGTCCTCTACTCGGCGGATGTGCGATCCGCAGAACCTCCGGTGCGGGTGGCCGACATGAGTGATGATGCCCTCAATGCATCATACAACGCCAGGGCAATGCGGCGGTGCGCCTCGGCATTCGGATGCGCGTCGCCTGGCGAAACCCACAGTCTCGATGGTTCGATGCCCGCAAACGCCTCTCGGATCTCAAGTACCTCTACACCACAGGTGCTCAACAGGTCTTGCACCTTCCGGTGAGCCTCGTCAAAGGCATAGTCCTCGGCGGGCGAGTGGAGTTCAGGAATCATGAGTACCAGCAGACCCATTTTTTTCGCCTGACAGAGGCCGGCGAGCTCTGTCAACGCCGATTGGCATTGCAGCCAGCCGGGTCGGTCCTCGCGGTATAGGTCGCGGTAGTACTGCTCGAAATGGCCGCGATCGTTTGTCTGGCTCTGCCAGCCTTCCCAGAACGATGAGCCCAAAACGTATAGGTACGAGTGCCTGGCTAGTAGCCCCCCGTGCGGACGCGGCGTCGGTTCTGCGTCGTTGATGTAAAAGCCCAGAATGACGAGGTCGGGTTCAAGCTTGATTCCCCGTTGGCGAAAGTACGCAACTTCCTGATCGGTGTTGTAGTTGCCGACCCCCGCGTTGATCACCTCGTACTCCAGTCCAGTCGCTGAGGAGAGCTGCTCATTGAGCTGGTATTCCAGTACCTTGGGATACGTGTGATCGACGGGGGCCCCCCACCCAAATGTCATCGAATCGCCCAACACGAGAATCCGGAAGACGTCCTCCTGGGGGACGCTGGCAAACTCGCGTTCGCGTAAACCTCGCTCGTTGATCTGAACATCGACGCCCATCAGCCTTGCGCGCCCGCCCGGCACATGCTCGTGCCCGATTCGAGGATCAGCGCTCTGTCGCTTCAGCGTCTTGGCGTACTTCCACATCTCGATCCCGTAGTGCATGCCGTTCCAGTCGAAGAGCAGTCGAGCAGCCCCTTCGAGCAACAAGCACCCGAAGCACAACGTGCCGACGAGAACACAGGCTCCCGCCAGCCAGCGTCGAGTCCGCGGCGGTCTGACGTCTGGATTCGGAACTTCCGACATCGGCGTGAACAAGTGGCTAGGCGGCTGGTTCGCGAGGCATCGTCAGCGGTCCGGGCATCTACGAATTCGCCTCCGGCACGACTCTGCTGAGCGCCGGTGGAGAACGGAATCGAAAACGAAGTTGTCCGGAAAAGTACGGGTGCGATTTCGCGAACTCTTGGATGCAAGACGTGTCGGTGCGCATATCGGGTGACGGGATCTTCAGAGTGCATCCCGCGCGTCGTTACCGTCTATTCTCTTACCGGCACGGTCTTCCAAGGTCAATCGATCTGGCGACTGAAATGGCATGGTGCCGAAGTTAGGTGACTCAGTTGCGCACCGCAAACAAGGCACGCGTCACCCTCTGCCCAATTCTGCCAGCAGCGCCCGGACTTCCGGATAGTCAGGCTGCCGTTCGAGGGCCTGCTCAAGAAAGCGGCGGGCTTCCTGTCGGCGGCCGAGTTCAGCGTTTACCAGACCGAGGGCGTGGTACAGGGAGGCATCATCCGGCTGCGCGGTCACCAAGATTCTGAGTTCTTGATCCGCAGACTGTAGATCGCCCTGATCCAGCAACGCGTTCACCAGACTTCGACGAGCCTCGCCGTAGTGCGGATCCAACGCAAGTGCTCGTCGAAGCGCATCTGTCGCGCGGCCCAAGTCACCGAGCATGTGATAGGCAGAGCCGAGTTCCTTCCAAATCTGTTCGTTGTCCGGATCGATCTCTGCCGCGCGCTCCAGCAGCGCGGCTGCCTCGCCCATTTGCCCCTGAACCATGCGAACACCACCAAGACCAAGGTAGGCCCGCGCGTCGTCGCCCCGGTCAATGGCCTGTTGAAAGTATCGATCCGCCAAGTCAGCGCGGCGAGCCACCATGTGCAACGTTCCGATCTGAATGAGCAGATCGATGTCGTCCGGGGTCAGTTCAGCGGCCGACTCCAGCAACTCCATTGCCTCGTCTGTTCGATTGAGTCCCAGGAGATACTGGCCCTCTACCTTGTAGACAGCAGCTCTGCGAACATCGGCGTCCGTGAGCATGAACAGTACGATTCCTGCCGGCAGCATGGCCAGACACGCAACTGCACAAAGCACGGCCTCAAACGACTGCCTAGTAGTCCATCCGGATGCCTTGCGCAGTAACTCGACCGCGAAGATCAATACGAGCAACGAGAGCGCCGCCTCGAAGCCTTCTGTTACCAACTGGTGAGGAAACGACTCGTCGGCCGCGCCTTCCATCAAGAGCTGTGCAAGCATCAAGATGGTGGCCCCTGCAATCGCGCTAGCCAGTGGAATGCTCGGCAGGAGGGTATCACTGAATTTGGCGGCCAGTGGTTGGTAGGTGGCGCGCGCGATGGGGAGCACCACCAAGTACATCAATGACGCTCCTGCAAACAATAACCCCGCGATGTCAACGACGGGATTGTTCATCGCGTGCAGCGAGACTTCTCCAGGCTCGAATTGCTGCGCAAGCGATTCCGGAACTCCGTAACGGAAGATCCTCTGACCCCAATCGATTTCCTCTGCAAAGCCGAGAAAGAGCAGCAACGCGAATGCCCAGAGCGTCCATCTAACGCGACGATTTGATCGACCTTTCGAACGGGTCCCCGCCACCAACAGCGTGCCCGCAGCAGCGACGAGCAGCAGCGTGGAGACATTCTCGATGACCCCATCTTCAAGCAAGAGCCACGCGGCCAACTCGTCTTGATTGAGCATCCGCAATATCGGGCGGGCGAGCATGATGACCGCCACCGCGGATAGGAGCGCGAACGTATAGCGGATGGAGTTTCGCATGGATCTCAGAAAGCGACCGAGGCTCTCGGCGGAGACCGCAGGCCACGACAGCTCACAGCGAGCTGCCCTTTTCAGAGAGCGTAGCCGCTCGACATGGAGATTTCATGCCCGGTGCGCCCACTGTCAGATCAATTCCCAAGCTGGAGGCCAAGGGCAATTGATTCCGCACTGGTGGCATGTCACGATGGAAGCTTTGTGCTGCCGCCGCAAGCTGCTCACCAGTAGCGTCGCCCGTTTGGCGCGAGATGGCGGCTCGACTCTCCGACGATGCTTCGATTCGCTCCCATGAGCGTTTTATCTCCACTCTTTGCCTTTGTCTGTGGCTTGATGATTCTAGCCGCGTTGCCCGACAGCTTGGCTGCGGGCGAGGCGCAGCCGGAAGCGTTCCCACCTGAGCAAATCGAGTTCTTCGAAACGCGCGTTCGGCCGCTCTTGGTCGCGAAGTGTTTCGAGTGCCACGGGCCGGCATCAGACGCCGAAGGGGGTTTGAGATTGGACCGCCGCTCGCGCGTCCTGACCGGTGGTAGCCGCGGCCCGGCCATCGCCCCGGGCAAGCCCGCAGAGAGCCCGCTGATCGATGCCGTGAACTATCGAGAGGGCGCCGACTTGGAGATGCCGCCCGACGAGAAGCTCTCCTTAGAGGAGATCGCGGATCTCACCGAGTGGGTCGAGATGGGCGCGCCTTGGCCCGAGGAAAGCACCTTCAGCAATGAGGAACGCGGTTTCTGGTCGTTTCAGCCCATCGCCGATCCGCCGCTGCCGGAAGTCCAAGACACGACCTGGCCCACTTCCCCCATTGACCGATTCATACTCCGGGGCCTAGAGGATGCCCGCCTTAACCCTAGCCCGCCGTGCGACAAGTACACGCTACTGCGGCGACTGACATTTGACCTCACCGGCTTGCCTCCTACGCCGGCAGAGATCGAAGCCTTTATCAGCGATGACCGGCCTGACGCGGTCGCTCGCGTCATCGAACGTCTGCTGGCCAGCCCGCAGTATGGCGAGCGCTGGGCACGGCATTGGCTCGACGTAGTGCGGTATGCGGAAACCAATGGCTTCGAGATCGACAGCGACAAGCCGCACGCGTACCTCTACCGAGACTACGTCACCGCGGCGTTCAACGAGGACGTGCCTTTCGATCTCGTCGCCCGGGAGCATTTGGCTGGCGATCTGCTCCCGCCACGCGTCAGTCGCGACGACAGGATCATCTGGTCGCCGGTCGGAACATCGTTTCTCTGGCTGGGAGCGATGGTCGATGATCCGGCCGACTACGGCTTGGGCAAGGCAAACGAAGTAGAGGATCGCGTCGCCACGATCGGCAGCGCGTTCTTGGGAATGACATTGGCGTGCGCTCGCTGCCATGATCACAAGTTCGATCCCGTGCGGATGGACGATTACCACTCTCTGGCGGGTTTCTTGACCCGCTCAAAACCCGTCGTTGCCTGCGTCGATAGCGCGCAGCAACAGGCCCAGCTCGATGAGTATCAGGCGGATGTCGAGCGGCTCGCAAGTCAGCGTCTGGACATGGTCAATCAGCCCCAAGTGCTAGCGGCCGTCAATCAAAAGCGGCTGGAACTGGCCGGGCAAATCAGCCAGTACCTGATGGCATCGCATCAACTGATGGCCGGCGAGCAGCCACCGACACGACAAGCGATCGTCAGGGCCGCGAAGCAGCACGAATGCGATCCGAACCGGCTGGCCGTTTGGCATCAGCTGCTCGAGCGAGCCGAGGACGATCAGGACCCAATCTTCTATCTCTGGTCGGCCATCTCGCGGCGGGCGGCAAGTGCCTACGACAGCCAGGTTCGCTACGGGCGCCTTGTGCAGGAACTCGCTCGTACGTTGGGCGACCAACTGGCCGAATATGACCGGCAGCTCGAAGAGTCCACCTCCGACGACATCTTCGTGGACGATTTTGAGCACTCCGGCCACGAAGACTGGACCGTCGTCGGACCAGCGTTTGCACAGGGGCCGATCGAGGCCACCGGCTCTCGCCTCATCGGCGTACAGGGCGACCGCTGCGCTTCGAGCTTCGGTGGCAACGACGCACTACTGGGACGCTTGGTGAGCCCACCGATTACGGTCCAACGCCGCTACTTGACATGTCTGATGGCCGGTGGCGGGCATCCCGGTCGTACCTGCTTGAATGTCCTTCTCAGCAACGAGGCGATTCCCGATCTCGAAGACTACACGCTGACGGCCAACAACAGTCACCGAATGGTCCGCCGCACGCTCGACCTGCGATTTCTGCAGGGCGTTGAAATCCTCGTGGAACTGGTTGATAACCACCAGGGACCCTGGGGCCACATCATCGTCGACGATCTGCGGATGACTGACACTCCCCCGCCTCAGCCGCCGCCGGCGCTCGACGCAGTTGTGGCGCTCTTGGATGAGTCGGAGGTTCCCAGTTCGATCGAGCATCTGGCCGATGCCTACGAGGCGATGTTGGTGTCCGTGCTCGAAGAGTGGCAGTCCGAACTCGACGCAGCACTCGGCACGCCGGATCATCCTCTATCAACGGTGGCCAACCCTGATCGGCAGCAGATACTCTCATGGGCCCTCAGCGACGAGGGACCGCTCGCGCCAACCAAACAACAGGTGCTCGACTGTTTTGAAGAGCCACAGCGCGTCGAGTACGACCGCATCGTGGGTGAGCTGAAAAGACTCCAATTGGAGCCTCCCACATCATCGCTGGCGCTGGTGGCGGCCGATGGAGAGCCTCCCAACGCCGACCTGCAAATGTCTGGATTCCCTGAAGAGTACCTGCCGCAGCTTCCTCGTGGGTTCCTGGGCGTGATAGTCGAGGAGAACGAACAGCCGGTTGAGTTCACAAGCGACAGCGGCCGCCTGGAATTGGCGGAATGGATCGGCTCGCCCGACAACCCGCTCACGGCGCGCGTGATGGTCAACCGCCTGTGGCAGCATCACTTCGGCCGTGGCCTGGTCGCCACGCCGAACAATTTTGGGACCCTGGGCGAACGCCCGTCGCATCCCGAACTGCTCGACTATCTCGCATCGCGTTTCATTGAGTCTGGATGGTCCATCAAGGCGATGCACCGCCTGATGCTGATGTCGAGCGTCTATCGCCAAAGCAGCAACGCCGATCCGCTGGCAATGGAGCAGGTGCCCGACAACAGGTTGCTGCATCACATGCCGATCCGGCGGCTAGAAGCCGAATGTATTCGCGACTCGATGCTGGCCGTCGCTGGCACGCTCGACCGCCAGATGGGTGGTCCGAGTCAATCGCTCGATGTGGGCACATCGACTGGGCCTCTCAGCTTGCCGGAGCAGCGCGGTCACCGCCGGAGCCTCTATCTGGAGATTCACCGCAACCGTTTACCGCCGATGCTCTCAACGTTCGACTTCCCCAATCCGCAGACATCAGCAGGTGAACGGCGCGATTCGTTCGTCCCGCTGGCGTCGCTGCTGCTACTCAACAGCCCTTTTGTGCATCAACAGGCCGACGCCTGGGCTCAGCGGCTGGAAGCGACAACACCCGCCGATCGTTCGCGGGTACAACAGATGTATCACGAAGCGTTCGGCCGCCCAGCAACCGAGAAACACCTCCGTATCACACTGGAATTTGTGTCCGAACAAGCGGTCCGCTTCCGCCGTGAAGGTAGCGATCCGCAGACCGCCGAGACCCAAGCCTGGTCCGCATTGTGTCATAGCCTGCTGAATCTGCGCGAGTTCCATTTTGTGCGGTAGGGAGTGACAATCGTGACTGTCAGGTCCCCTCACCCGACGACCATCTTGACTCGGTATGATCGGTGGCTGCGGCCGGCGATCTGAAGTAGTTTGCCATGCAAGAACCGGCGACAACCCGAAACTGGATCACGCGTCGCCGGTTGCTGCTGGGTGCGGGGATGGGCTTCGGTGGCGCCGCCATAGCCGGCTTGTTGAACCTTTGGCGCGACCGGGAGCAGGGTTACGTCTCCCGCAAACAGCACAAGAGTGTGATCTTCCTATACATGGAAGGTGGACCGTCGCACGTCGACACCTTTGATCCCAAGCCCTCGCTGCAAAAACGCGATGGCGAGCACATCACGCTGGCCGAGAATCGCAGCGGCAACCTGATGCGATCGCCGTATCGATTCGACCGCTATGGCGAGTCCGGGGCGTCAGTCAGCGAGATCTTCCCAAACGTCGCGACGTGCGTCGACGAGCTGGCAATCGTTCGGTCGATGGTCTCCAGCCAATTCGACCACGGCGCAGCAAACTTCTTGATGAACACCGGATCGGCTATGCCAGGTCGCCCTAATATGGGTGCTTGGATCCTCTACGGCCTGGGCAGCGCCTCCGAGGAACTCCCGGGCTTTATCGTTTTGGGTGCGGGTCGCGTTCCCGCCGGAGGTTCGTCCTGCCTCGGCTGCGGTTTTCTTCCAGCCAAGTACCAATCAACCCTGATTGGGCCGGGTGAAGACCCCGTCGCCAACCTGCGTCCGCTGGAAACATCGCCCTACTTGCAGGTGGCGAAGCTTGAGCTCATCAACCAGCTCAACTCTCTCGACGGTGAAGCGCTCGGCACCAATGACGCGCTTGAGGCAGTTATCGCCAGTCACGAGGTCGCCTTCCGTATGCAGAGCTCTGTGCCGGAGCTGCTCGATTTCAGTGATGAATCCCGGACGACGCTCGACCTCTACGGAATCAACGATCGGCTCACCGAGACCTTTGGTACTCAGTGCCTCCGCGCCAGGCGTCTTGTGGAACGCGGCGTTCGTTTCGTACAACTGTTGGCCCCCAATGTCGACGGCACGGACCGATGGGATCAGCATGGCGGGCTCGAGCGGGGGCACCGCGATAACGCAACGGCGGTCGATATGCCGATCGCCGGATTGATCAAAGATCTGCGAGCGCGAGGGCTTCTCGACGACACCCTTGTCGTCTGGGGAGGTGAATTCGGCCGCAGTCCCTTCGGCGTCGAGAACGTGCCAGGAACTGGACTAGGGCGCAACCACAATCCGACCGGGTTCACAATGTGGCTAGCCGGCGGCGGCGTTCGTCGTGGCATCCAGTATGGCGCGACCGACGAGTTCGGATACGCGGCGGTCGATCAGCCCGTTGAGGTTCATGACCTCCACGCCACCATCCTGCATCTGCTGGGCTTCGATCACAAAAAACTCACCTACCGGCATGGCGGGCGCGATTTCCGTCTGACAGACGTCTACGGCCGTGTCATCGACGGACTCGTCGCATAGGTACGATAGAAAGACGCACCCAGCGCAAATCATGCAGAGTGGGCGATACAGGGCTCGAACCTGTGACCCCCAGCTTGTCGATGGGCCCAGCGAACGCCGCTCCACAGCCCGTAAACCCTAGCGGGCGCAGCAACTTACTCAATCCGCTGCGGCTTTGCAAATCGTAGCAAACGTGAGCGTAAGTCGTTATTTGAACGTGGTACCCGACGGCGAAAATGGTACAAGTGGTACGGCCCTGCATGTATGCTGCATCTGCAAATACCGCTGACGCCGTCGTGCGGTCTGTGTTGGGCCGCTCGCTGCGGATGAGGCCGCACGAACGCATTTGGCGACCCCCTCTTCTCGACCACCGGCTACCTGCGCTAATCTCAGGCGACGTCGACCGCCTTCTACCCCACGCTGCTAGGCAATCACAGCTGGTCGCTGCGCCGCACGCAGTTTCGGCAAGGTCCCGGCTTTCGCAACCCTCACGCGTCGAGCGGATTCGCGGCAAATGGCTTTCGTCAATGCTTACGCTGCGCGCGGAGGCGTCATCAGAAGTACTCCGTTACGAAAGAGTACCTGGGCCGCCTGGATCGGGGCGTGCGTTTCGGCGGCGCAGCTCCCAGCGCTTCGACGTCTCGCAAAGCCTGCGGCGAGATGCGCCACCGAGGGCGACCAAGTGCTCGCGTCGCCACGTTGACCGCCGCTAGCTCGCCGTTGGCGATCCACGTCCGAACCTTGCAGGGGTCGACGCCGAGCAATCGGCCGACTTCGACAGTGGTCATGTAGCGCGGCGGGTCGACCATCTGAGCAAACTCCCTCCAATGCGAGAAACCAACCCGTACTTGTGTCACGCCCAAGCCGTCGCCGAGCCATCCCCGCACTACAGCGGCAGCCCACCAAACCCAAGCCTCGGCAGCGCGGCATCCAACCAAGCCGCCCCTTCCAGCGGCAATTCCCGCCACGCCGCGTTGCTGAGGTGAGTTCCGCGTAGGTGAACGCGGCCGCCTCGCTCGCGATCGCGTCCTCGCTCAGTCGATCATCCAGCCGTGGCTCGGAGATGCGTAGACCCTGTGGGAAGGCCCGGGCGTTCTTCAAGCGCTGGAAGTCCATGATCCAGACTGCACAGCCATGCCTCTCGCGCAGGGCTGTGATTTGCCGCAGCACGGCGTCAAGGGTCGCCTCGTCCGGCAGGTGGTGCAGCGTCCAGACGCAGCTCACCGCGTCCCAGGGCGCATCGAGCACTTCATCCGGAAGCGCGGCGATGTTGGCCCCGATCAACCGCACGCGATCCGCGATGCCTTCCTCCTCCATGAGTTGCCGCGCCTGCGCCAACATGTTGGGGGCCAGATCGACGCCCGTGGCCCTGATGTCGCTGCGACGCTTGGCGAAGTAGGTCAGCGCCCGCCCGGAACCGCAGCCCAAATCGAGCAGCCGACCGCCCTCGGGCACGAGCATGTTCAGGCAGCGAGCACTGAGGTCATGGACGGCGAGCATCCCGGACGATGTCGCGCCACCGTGATGGAACTGCGCGACGGACTCCGGGGCGTCCATCAGCATCGGCTCGAGCTCGCGCGTCCGTCCGCGCGGCGTGAATTGCTCGTGCAGGTCGAGGATCGGCATCTTCCAAAGGGAGCGGACCATGATTCTGCCTCCCAGGCTTGTCGATTGACCACTTCGCCACATGGCCATTCGAACGGGCGCTCTCGATTATCGCCTTGCTGCAGCGACGCAGCCACTGATCATCGGGCGTCTCGCAACAACACGGACTACGTCATCGTCCGTGAGTAGCGGGGAGCGACTCGATCTCCTGCATTCCAGTCGGATCGAAGCCGATCCGCCGCATCACGACGTCGGCGCTGAACGCCTCGGTGCAGCCCCACTCGTCATTCCACCGCAGGAACTCGCTGGTGGCCAGGCGATCGCCGGCTACGGCCGCCAGCTGGATGAACCGCCGTTTGGCGGCGAGGTGCTATTGGCCGGCTTGAATCCGCTTGGCCGTGCACTGCGCGACTGCGTTCGGCGACCCATCGGGGCGTGTCTCTGGGCTCGTGCGCAGCCGCTCGACGTCGCTTCGTCGGGCTTAGAAGTTTCCCGAGGCGGCTTCCTTGAGGATCGCCTTGTCTAGCTCGGCATCCGCCAGCAGGTGTTTGAGCCGAGCATTCTCCTTCTCGAGCTCCTTGAGCCGCCTGGCCTGATCGACCCGCAGGCCCGCAAACTTCTTCTTCTAGCGGTAGAACGTCTGCTGGAACTCTGACTCACGGTGCCCCTCTTGTCACAGGTTGCGTGGGTGGGTTTGGCTGTCTGGCAGGTGGGGCTTCGGTCCTTGATGTGCGGCTTCTTTGGGTTTGGACAAGGTATTCAAGCTCTGAAGACGTGGCCTGAATGATCCAGCGTCCACCACTGCCGCCGACCTGACGAGCGGAGACACGGTTCCGCTTGATCCAACCATGCACGGTGCTGTACGGCAAGCGATAGCTGTCCATGATATCTGGAATTGTCCATTCGTCGGCAGCCAGCGCCAGCGATGATTTCCTGCGTCGGCTGGTCAGGCCGTAACGCGACAACCAGATGCGCACGATCTCGGCAGAGATCGTCTTTCCCTTGGCCGGTCTGAAGCCTTCATCCTGGAGTTGAGCAGCGATTTCACGCGAGGAGAGCCCCTGCTCCTTCAGCACTCGCAGGCGCTGGGCAAGCTGCGGCCATCGACTGAGCTGAGAAGTGCCGGCCACCGGTCGCCGAATTCGGCTATAGGTCTCGTGCCCTCCGACCCAGTGAACACGTAACTCCACCCATTCGCTGTTTTCTTCCACATCCACGACGACCCGGTCAATGATTTGGCGCAGGATCACCTTCCGATCCTCGTCGGTTGTCGTCTCCGCCCGCCAGAGTTCGGGTAAGTCGTTGGCAAGACGTCGAATCTGTTCACGTTCTTTGTGGCCTATCGGCTGCGGCTGCTTAAGCTGAAATCGCTGATAGTCTTGTTCGAGTTGCCGCACCGCGCAGAGCTTCTCTTCCCACTGCTGTTCCAGTGTTCGTGCCACCAGCCGGTTCTCGGGCTCCACCGCATCGAACTGCCTGTGGGCTCGCTCTGCTTCGTAGGTGGCGCGTTCGAGTTGCTGACGATGATGGGATTCGAGCAGCGCCCGCTGCTGTTCGACATCGGCCGCCACCTGCAGGCTGACCTCCAACGAAGCCGGTTCCAAAGCCAACAGTGCCAGGCGCACGACCTCCTCGTCAATCACTCGGGCGGCGACTCCCTGACACCGTTCGCGCCCGTAGATGAGTCGACCGCTGTCGCAGAGCTACCGCGGCTGGCTGGCTTTGCCGCGATAGCGCGTCGTCATGCGAAATCCGCAACGCCGGCAAACAACTAGCCCGGGCAGCAGCGCCCGTCCTTGCCGGACAGCACCACGACGCGCCGTGAGCGACCGGTTCTCCTCCAGTTGGGCGACGTTTCGCTCGAACTCATCCCACGAGATGTAGGTCGGATACCGATCTTTGAGCAGTACTTGCCACTGGTCGCGGGAGAGGCGTTGCGTGACGCCGCGAACCCGCCGCGTCGTCGGGTTCTGACAGGTGCGCCCGTAGACGTACGCCCCGGCATACATGGGGTGCGTGAGGATGTTTCGCACCGTCGTGAAGCTCGGTCGTCGCCAGTCGAGCTTCCCTTTCTCCGATCCCGAATCGATGCGGACCGGCAATTGCACTCCATGCTGCACCAGCCAGCGAAGCACGCTGCTGGCTGACCCAAGTCGCGCGAACTGCTCGAACACCATCCGCACGACGGCTTGCGCTTGTTCGTCAGGGTCCCGCTGGACTGCTCCGTCTGCGTCGCGAACATAGCCCAGGGGCACCTTGCTCACGAGCTCACCACGCCGCGCCTTGTGCAGAGCGCCCTGAAGCATCCGCTGCTTGAGGATGTGCAACTCCGCTTCGGACATCGTTCCCTTGAGCCCCAAAAGCAGACGAGCGCTGTAGTTGGTCGGGTCGTACAGGCCGTCGAGATCAGCGATCAGCGTTCGGAACAGAGCGCACAGCTCCAGCAGTTGATACCAGTCCTTGCAGCTGCGCGCTAGCCGCGACAGCTCCACACCCAGGATCAGCCCCACGTGGTTGAGTGCCACTTCGCTCAACAGACGTTGAAAGCCTTCGCGTCCTTCGGCCGAAGCTCCCGAGATCCTCGTCGATCACCATAACTTGCCCACGCGACCAACCGAGATGATGAGCCTGTTCGACCAGCCCATACTGCAACTGTGTGGATTCCCGGTGGTGTTGCACTTGTTGCACCGTCGACTGGCGCACGTAGACGATCGCCAGCCGATCGCGATGCTCAGGCCGAATCTTGTGTTCGGAGAGTGCGTTCGTGCTCATGTTGATCCCTTCCTTGGGATTGGTGCTGCAGTTGGCGCTGAATCATGTCGCTCATACGCGCCGCCAGTCTCCGCTGACGATCCTCGCTCAGCGCGGACCAGATCCCCCTGACCTCGCGCGGAATGGATGGGGGGTGCCTGTATCCCGGCGTTGCCGTGACGAACGCTCTGCATCCTGCGTCTCCCTCCTTCGGCTCAAACGTCTCGACCACCCAACGGGCCAATCGCAGCAGAGCCCCAGCGTCTACTACCGGAATCGCCCCGTCGCCCACAAGAGCTGTTTCAAGAGGGGCATCCTCATGCCGTCGTGGCGGTCACCCCGATCTGCTTGCAGACCGCAGGAACTCTCTTGCCCTGCGCCAGCGCCACCTCCGCCTCGCGAAGCTTGGCGACGATCTCCTCGGTCTTGAACTTCTTCCCGCGTGGCATCGAACGCCCTCCTTCAGCTGCGTCCAATCGCCCGAATTATCGCTCAGGCGATGGACTCGTTTGAAGGGGGAAGGTCAGCAGCGCTAGGGATTTGCCGCGAGTACTTGGTGAGCGGCGGCATCATGTCGACCACGTCGACAATCTGAAAGTGACCTTGCTTGCTGGTCTTGACCGGCTTTTGTCCGGTGATCATCACCATTGGCATCCCGCCGAGCTGCGCGTATCCCGCAGCAGTTACGAGATTGGCGGCGCCCGGCCCAAGAGTCACCAAACACACGCCTGGCTTGCCAGTGAGCCGGCCATAGGTGGCCGCCATAAACCCTGCCGCTTGCTCGTGACGCGTGAGTAATGAGCTTGAATTTGGAACGCGACAGCGAGTCAAGAAAGTCGAGGTTCTCCTTCCCCGGAATGCCAAAGATGAACTCCACGCCTTCGGACTCTAGTGCCCGAGTGAGGATGTCGGATGCCTTCATCGAAGGACTACCTGAGCAAGAGTGCCGCGATATCGGCAGCCGGAGACCGATCGGCTATGGCGCACCGCTCGTGCGCATGGGGCGCCAACGGAACATGTGAGCCGAGACCGCGTCGGGAAGGGGTCAAGTTATCCAGGCAGTCTACCTGCATCTAGGGCATTTGCCAGTCACGCCCATGAACTTCCGCGCCGTGTCAGAATGGTACTGGTTGGCTACGCGGCGCGGCAAAATACCGTGAGCTATTTTCGATCGAGTCGGATGATGCCATCCCAGTTGGTAGGCGGATTTCCGTGGTCGCGTATGTAGTTGTGCAGGAATTGCGCGGGACCGTCTGCCGGGTACTGACTGAGTAGTGATTCGAGCGATCGCAGCGCACGTTCCCAGTCGCCCTGTTCGAACTGTTCTAAGATGTCGTGATACTCATCCAACAAGTACGTGTCGCTGAATCGTTCTGGTTCGACGATGCGCGAAAACAATTGATAGATGTGCGTGGGAGTATTCATGCCGAGCGGGACCACATGCGCGACGCGGCGAACCTGGAAGTCCGTCGTGTTCTCGCGCAGTTGCAAGGCAGCTTGTTCGTTGACGAGTACTGGTACCCGGAAGTATTTCGTCAGCCCTTCCAGCCGCGCAGCCAAATTGACAACCGGACCGAAGACGCCGATCTTGCGCAAGAAGTGGTTTCCCAGCCGCCCCGCGACGACGTCGCCGGCAGCGATTCCGATTCCACAGGTAAACCCGGAGAGTGGACTGTTAGGATCCGTGCTGACGTTTTGGAACTTGTGTTGAATGTTGCTGGCAGCAGTGCAAGCGCGGTGGATCGAACTGAACAATTCACTAGGCCACCCCCAATAACCCATGGCCGAATCGCCCTGAAAGTCGCCGACTGATCCACCACTGTTGTGGATATGTTCGGTCATGACGCCCAGCGCTTCGCTGATACGCAGATTGGCGGCCAGCAGATCCTGAGATTCATCTTCAGCCATGCGACTCGATCCACGCAGATCGCAGAACATCACCGCAATCGAAGACGTGCGTGGGTGTAGCGACTCGCTCCGCACGCCGCTGGCGCGCAAAGCCTCGCGTACAGGCGGTGAGAAGTAATTGCCCAGTTCCGCCTCCATCGATCGTAACCGGCGCAATTGGCGTAGCGAAGCGAAGAGCTTGGCCACCAAGTGACCGAAGCTCATGGCACCCTTAAGGTGCCCCCGGTCAACCCGTCGGTGACTGACCAGCGTGTCAAGCGACTGGCTTTCGACATATATGGCCCAGCCGCGGTCGTTTCTTTCAGCGGGAAGTGGACAACAGAGCACCCAACGCGGGTTGGGGTCGCCATGAGGTGCTGCTATTACCGCGGGCTTCTTCTGATGTTTGACGACCTCCCATAACCATGCCACATCGAACTTCTGGTCGGTGCACAGTTTGTTCGCTCTGTCCCACATGTGCGTGCGTTTCAGCAATGGACGACGACTGGAGCCTTTCTGTTGATCGAGCTGCAACACTCCCGCGGCTCCAGCTTCGGGAATGCCGTGCACGAGAACCTCGGCCACCGCTCGTTCCAGGTCGGCATCGGCCTGTACTGCCTGTAGTGCGTCGGGCAATTGGCCAAGCCCATCAAGCCACTCGGGCTGAAATTCGTCGCGCAAGTTGGCCGAGGCGCTGGCGTCGTCGAGCGACATGGCCACCGTCATGTCGTTCGCGGCGGCATGGTCGTGACGAAGGCTGTCTTCCACAACAAAAACCGTACGCGAGATCGAGAATCGACCACCTACCTTGAGTTCAAACGACTCTTTCTCCTCACCTTCGTGAAAGATCGGATTCTTGGCAGCGCCGAGTCGGTCTACAGTGACCTGATCTTCGGAGCATTTTAGCGTGGCGTGGCGGCGGGATATCTTGTCGTCTTCCGGAATCGATAGGCGACACGCCGATGAGCGGCCCAAATCCAATGTGGCGTCAGCGGGCAATCGTTTCCGCCACAGCTCATATTCGCCTTCTAACTTAGCGACCAAGTCAGGCATCTTTACGCCGCCGTCTGGAAACAAGGGCCCAACGTAACAACCACCACTGCCCCCCCACCAGCACCACACCCACGGCGGTGCAACCGATGAGCATCGATTTGAACTGATTCTTGAGGTGCCAAGGACGATATACATCGACGCTCCAAGTCGAAGGAGCATGGTTCGCATCGCCCTCAAGAGCGACCGTTGGCAAGGCCACGAATGATCTGTGGGCCTTCACCAGCTCGCCTCTACGCTGCTCCTGATGATGACGTGATGTGATGGTCTCCAAAGTCGCTGCGTTATCGACGACGTTTCCGCTTTCGTCGATGTGCAACACCGGTTCTCCATCAACAGATATCAAGAGGCGCGTGTCGGGCCTTAAGTCGAGCCACGCGCCGAGGTCACTCAACTCGAAAAATAGCGCCATGACACCTTGTGCAGCCGAGCCACCGGTGAGGGGAGTCGACACACAGAAAATTGGCCTCCCGGAGACCGACGATTCAAATGGCGCCGACGCTCGCGTTCGCTGGATCATGCGCTGCGGCTTCACAATCTGGCCCTTGGGAGCCAGTGTATTCACCAGTTCTCGGAGCTGCAGGCGTCGGCAACTGCGGCGTAGCTTGTCCCGAGTTGCGCCCTCGCGCTTGTTCCATCGCTCTTCGTCGACGAATGCACGCATTAAAGGATGTAGATTCTGGAGAGTCAGTTCGCGCATGGTCGAGTCAGCATGCACTTTAGCAAAGTACACCTCATCGTCGAGTGTCGCATTGAGGGCAGCCGCTAGCGCGTCGCCATCGCCGTCTCGCAATGATTGGCGAACGCCTTCAGGTAGCGCATTCCAAGGGGGCGCAACATCTGGACTTACAACTAGCGTTTCCGCCACACGCTCCAGAGCCACCGCATCGAAATCAACCTCCGCGACAAACTCAATTGTCTCAGCGCGATCGCCGCAAAAATACTCGCGAAAAGAATACACGGCCCCGATCACGTCGTT
>CALKYM010000095.1 GCA_938003525.1 uncultured Planctomycetales bacterium
TGGTCGACCTGTCCAAGTGGAAACGAGCTCCCAGAGTCGAGCCAGTCGCACTTCCCGGGAATCGGGATGCCCCCATGTGCTCGACACGTTTACTCCTACCGCACGGATGTGCGAAGGTTTCCGTCGCAGGCTCGCCTGCGGCGAAGCGATTGTCGGCATCTGGGCACGCGCCGCCAGCGCGACTGCCAAGATCTGCGACAAGAGCCGCGCGAACCGATGACCCCACGCCTTCATCACCCAGCGGTCTCCGAGTGCTGGCTGGTTCTTGCTGACTGGAACCCGTCTCGCTGCAGCCGTGGCAGCGCGGCGCCTCTCGGCGCTTGCCCACTGGTGGGCGGCCGAGGACACTCGTTGTTCAGGGTTTTCGCATTGAACCACGTTGTTGCGACAGGCGCCGCCTGCTGCCCTGGCGAGTCCAAATCACTTGCCGTGCCGTAGGAAATGAAGATTTATGAAGTGGCGACGGCGACTCGCACAGAGAAGTGAGGACGGCCCTTGCCGAACCCTGGCATGGTAACAGCGCCGACCAATCCTGCAAATACAGTCGAGTTTCGCCCGTGTGGTGGGCCCGGTATCTGCGGGCGCCGCGGCGGCCAAGGCAACCTGTTCGGATAACGCCACCCACCCACTCGAGCCCGACTATGGAACCTCGGTCGACTTTCGAAGGCGGGCAGCCCCGGCAGCTTGAAGAGCAATTGCTGGCGCGATGGCCCGTCGAGCGTTGGCGGGATGTGACATGCGTCGTGGCGGTTTCGGGTGGAGCCGACAGCGTGGCGCTGCTCCGCGCTCTCTGCTCGGTAAGACAGCCGGGAGCCGGGCAACTCGTTGTGGCACACTTCAACCACGGCTGGCGCGGCGACGAGTCGACCGGTGACGAGCAGTTTGTCGCCTCGCTGGCCGAGAGCTTGGAGCTCACCTGCGAAGTCGGCCGAGCCGACGTCGCAAGCCGTCTCGAAAAGCCAGCCTCGGAAGATGTAGCTCGTCACGCGCGGTACAAGTTCCTGCAAGAGGTGGCTGAAACCCGGGGTGCCCGCTATGTGGTCACAGCCCACACAGCCGACGATCGCGCCGAAACCGTGCTACACCGGGTGCTGCGGGGGACTGGATTGGCAGGATTGTGCGGGATTCCATCGGCACGCATGTTGGGACATGCCAGTTTGGTGCGACCATTGCTCGGCGTGTGGCGCGCCGACGTGTTGGGCTACCTCGAGCAACTCGGACAGCCGTATCGCGAGGACTCGACAAACCGCGATCGCCGCTTCACCCGCAATCGACTACGACACGAACTGCTGCCGCACGTGGCCGAGGCGTACAATCCCAACGTGCGTGAAGCGCTGGTGCGGCTGGCAGTGCTGGCCGAGGACGCCCAACAACTCATCGACCAAAGGATCGCGCGGCTTGACGATGGTGCAATTGAGATCGACGCGCAGGGCCGAGCGCGCGTCGATTGCCGCGCGCTGCGCGAAGCCGCACCGTACCTGGTCCGCGAGCTGATGGCTTCGATTTGGCGCCGTCAGAACTGGCCACTTCAGGCGATGGGCTACGCCCAGTGGCAACAACTGGCCGACATGGTGCTCGCCGCGGACGGCGATCGAAGCCCGACCTCGACCGTGTTCCCTGGCGCGATCAAGGCCACCTGCCGCAACGACATTCTCGCTCTCTCGCGCGCAGAGCGCACGAGCGAGTAATCCCCTGCCGGGCGGCTACGGGCTTCAGCGAGAGCTCTACTCGATCGGTCCTTCGACGCCACCGGTCATCAGTTCCGCTTCTTCCTTGTCGCTGATCAGCAACTCCGGCTTGTAGCCGCCCCGGGAGGTGTCGTAGAGCGCGATGCCGACGAAGAGGAATACCAACACGACCGGCAGCGTGCTCACCCAGCGAAACGCCATCGAGAAGCCATACGCTTCCGCCCCGCGGACGGGATCGCGCCTCACGAGCAAGTCCTGCAGGACGACCACGTCGTCGTTCGTGGCTGCCAGTTGATCGATGGCCCCGCGGTCCAAGGCGCCCCGCGCCAGCGCTCGGGTCGTCAGATCACCCAACTTGGGTGTCGCCTGGGCGGCCGCTTCTTCGAGTTTGACGTACACCTGTTCGTTGGCCACGATCTGCTGCGCCGTCGCGGGATCCTCGCGCTGGATTGCGATCAGTTGATCGACGATCTCGACATCCAAGGCGTTTAACTCATCGGGGTTGAGTGCGACCGCCTCGCCCTCGTCGTTCCGCTTGAGCATCTCTTGCTGCAATTCCGGTGATTCGTCTTGCATGGCAATCACCGCATAGCGATCGACGATGCCGCCCATTTGCGGCAGAACTTGCGACACGGCCAGGTTACCGAACGAACCCATCAGGGCCAGCGCCAGCGCACCGCCTTTCGGGAAGCGCTCGGCCGTCACTCCAAGCATTGTCGGCCAGAAGTACGCGATCCCCAGTCCGAATATCGTGGCGTAGCCAAAGGCCGACGCCGTGTTGTTCGCAAAGCTCAACAGGTAGAGGCCGATCGCCGACAAAAACGCTGAGCCGGCCATCATCCACACCGGCGATATGCGGAGCACGATCGTTCCGGCGAAATGCCGCAACACGAACATCATGCCCGACGTGTAGACGAGCAACAGCGTCCCCGACACGTGTCCGCCGGTAACGCTCATCATCACCGATTCCTGCCACTTCTGCGGACCGAGTTCCGTCGAGGCGGTCAACAACATGCAGAAGGCCCACAGGAAGAACAGCGGCCGCAGGCAAGCCATGAACATCTCTCTGGTCGATACGCCCGCTTCCACGCGCTCTGTCGCGGGAAAGATCGAGGGCAAGAGCATCAGCCCGTAGATCACGGCCGGCACAACGATCAGAAACAGGCTGCCCTGCCAGTTGAGATTGAAGCCGTCCATTTGGAAGAAGCCCAGATCGAGGCCGCCACCCACTGTGCGGGCCAGCAGGCCGCCGATCACCAAGCCGCCCGGCCACCAGGCGTGCAGGACGTTCAAGTAGTGCGTCTTGCGCAGCGGATAGAGCGTGGCTACCAGCGGGTTGATGGCCACCTCAGTGAAGCCATTGCCGCAGCCCATCAAGAACGACAAGCCGTACAAGACTGCGAAGACGGTACTGTTGTCCTGCGATCCGGAGAGATCCATCTCGCCCATCAGGATCGTGCCCAGCGCTCCGATGATGTGCGAGGCGAACGCCAGCCACATGATTCGCTTCATGCCCAGCAGGTCGCAGATGAAGCCCCCGCCCAACATCGAGATGGCCATGCCGAGGAAGACGGCCCCTTCAAAGGCACCTTTTTGTTCCTGCGTGAACTGGAAGTGGTCGCCCAGCGCCTGCAGCACGTCGCCGCGAACGACGAACGTGAAGGCCGACGTGACCAGCGCAATGCAACTAAGGACGAACAACCACCTGGGCCGCACCATGCAGGCATCTCCCGTTCAAATCACGCACTGCGGGTGCGCGCACTGATTGCTGAGGCCGATCTTTCGATGCCCGGCGATCGCGTCCGCAGCCATCTGCAGCCCGGGCCTAGGGGATCTATGACCGATCCACCGATCGCTGTGCGAAGCCTCCCCCCGCAACAGCGAGCTAGCAGTATAAGAGCAGCACGCGCGAAGTAAACCATTATCAGGGACAGGTTTGGTGCGAAGGTTTGCGCCCGTTTTCGATCTGCCTTCACTTCTCCATTTGCCCAGCAGTCGCTGCTTTGAAGAACGCAAAGCGCTGGCTCGGGCTTCAACAGGTCGCGTCGAACTTTCGTAACAGGAGCAGGCCTCGACCGCTCGCGGCGATGGAGCCATGGGGCGGAGGATGACTGCCAATCGCGTGACCGAACCTACCTTGACCCTTCGAGATGGGCACTCGTAGGATGCCCCGCTTTTTTGAGGGGCACGGTGCGCGCATCCCGCGCCCGCGCCACGAGATGCGTCAGCCGAAGCCGACCTGAGACAGGAGCGCGGCTTGAAGCTCGATCGCCGACGGCATGGATGGTTGCTCGTAGGAGTGCTGGCGGCCGCGCTCGCCTTGCGCTGCGCGGCGGCGGTGGTCTGGCAGCAGCAGCTCGAAGGGCGCTTCCGCTTCGGCGACAGCGACTCGTACTGGGTGTTGGCCCAGTCGATCGTGCGCGGCGATCCCTACGAATACGGCGGGCCCACCGCGCGCGTGTTTCGCATGCCGGGCTATCCGCTGCTCTTGGCCGGTTGGTTCACCGTGTTGGGCGACGACGATCCCCCAGTGCTGTCCGTGCGGCTGCTCGGCGCGGCCCTGGGTACGCTGACCGTGGGTTTCGTATACCTATTGGGTAAACAAATTGGCGGGTCGCGGCTGGGGCTATTGGCCGCGGCGCTGTGCACGGTCTATCCCGGCGCCATCGCTACCAGCATCGTCGTGCTCAGCGAGCCGGCCTTCTGCCCGTTGTTGGTCGCCCAGTTGACTCTTTTCGTCGCCGCCGGGCGAACTTCAGCCGCCCGCGACGCAGTGCTTCTTTGCGCTCTAGCGGGTGCTCTCGGCGGTGCGGCCACACTGATGCGTCCGAGCTGGTTGCTGTTCACGCCGCTCGCGGCACTCATGCTGATCTCCTGCGACGGTCAGCGTCGACGCCGCATTATGCAGGGCGTCGCGGTGATCGTCGCGCTCGTGGTCGTCATAACACCCTGGTGGATTCGCAACTACTCCGTCACCGGACGCTTTGTGCCCACCACGCTGCAAGTCGGCGCGAGTCTCTACGATGGGCTTCATCCCGGGGCAGATGGCTCCAGCGACATGGCGTTTCTGCCAAACGCTCGCCGCGAGGTGCGTCGCGCAATCGGCGACGTGGACCGTGCCGAGTTCGAGTATCGACTCGACCGCCACTTGCGAAACGCGGCGCTCGATTGGGCGTTCGCCCATCCGGGCGACGCTGCACAACTGGCCGGCACCAAGTTCTTGCGGCTCTGGAATGTGTGGCCCAATGCGGAGGAGTTTTCGAGCTTCCCCTTGCGCGCCGTGACGGCGGTTGGCTACTTGCCGCTCATCGTGCTGGGCGGTTTCGCGCTGTGGCGCGGTCCGCGCTGCCGCGGGGGTTGGTGGGTTTGTTGGCTGCCCGTGTTGTACTTCACGGCGTTGCACGTCGTGTTCGTCAGCTCGCTGCGCTATCGCGAGCCGGCCATGTTGGCCTGGATTGTCCTGGCCGCGGCAGCGGTCGTGCACCTCGGCGCGGCGAACGATACCTCGCGTTCCCTCACAGAGCAACGCGGGAGTTAGGTCGGCGGCCATGGCAACGTTGGTACAAAGCGTCGGTCGCCTGGTTCGCTGGACGCTCGTCATTGCGCTGTTCGCCGGTGGCACTGCGGCGGCGTACGTCTTCTACCACATCAACGACGAAATCCGGCAACATGCGCTGCGGCTGCTCGAAGGGCACTACCCCGAGCTCGACATTCGCATCCGCTCCGCACGGTGGGTGCGGGGTGAAGGCGTCGAACTTCGCGGGGTCTCGCTCGGAGATCCGCGCTTGGCGGGCGAGGCTGCCGAGTTGGTTTATGTCGACGAAGTGTTCCTCGCCGGGCCCAAAGAGCTGCAGGATCTTGTCTCCGATGCACTGCACATCGAACAGCTTGTGCTGAGGCGCCCGACGATCTTCGCCACCCAGCTCGCCGAAGGCGGTTGGAACGTATCCCGGCTGTTGCCGTTACCGCAGTTCAGCGCGAAGCCCCCTCCCGCTGCCATCGAAGACGGGCGGATCATCGTCGTCGATCCCCATCGCCAACCCGCCAGTAACTTCGAAGCGCGGCAGCTCTACACGACCGTGCATCCTCAGTCGGACGCCGGCGGCAACGACGAGCTTGCCGTCGAAGGGCGCCTGATCGGAGACCACACCCGGGCAGTGGTTTTCAATGGGTCATTGGCGCCTGACATGAGTCACTGGTCGCTGGGCGGCAGTGTGACCGCGCTGGAGGTCTCTCCGAAGTTGCTGGAGTCGTTGCCGGGCGAGCTTCCTGGCTGGACGCTCGAACTCGGTGGCGTGGCCGGGCAGGCGTTTCTGGAGTTTCAACTGGCCCGCGCGGCGCCCGACGCCCAACTCTCGTTCACCGTCGATGCGAACGTGCAACATGGCCGCGTCGATCATCCGCGCCTGCCGTTTCCGCTGAGCGACGTGCGCGCCGATATCCACGCCAACGCCGATGGCCTGCACGTGCGCGGACTCGTTGCCCGCAACGGCCCGACGACACTGTGGATGGCCTCGCACCAACAAGGACTCCAGCCCGATAGCCCCATCGAACTGCAAGCCCGGGTACGCAAGATGGCGTTGGACGATCGGCTGCGCGAGTCGCTGCCCGCTGCTTGGCGCGCGAGCTGGAACAAGTTCCTGCCCAGCGGTGAAATCGACGTCGATCTGACGGCCAACTATGACGGCCAGACCTGGAAACCCAAGCTGGCTGCCGTCTGTCGCGATTCCGCCTTCACGTTCTACAAGTTTCCCTACCGTCTGAATCACACGACCGGCACGCTGAACTTCGAGAACGACAAGCTGGTCGCCAATCTCACCGCCTACAGCGACATCAGCCCCATCCGCATCGATTGCGAGCTGACCCATCCGGGCGAGAACGCCATCGGCACCATCGTGGCTCGCGGCGAAGACCTGCAAATCAACGACAAGTTGCTGGCGGCGTTGCCCGAAGAAACCCGCCGCGTCGTTCGCGAGATGCGACCCCGCGGCGGTTTCGACGTGCACTTCGAGCAGACGCGGGCGACCGCCCAAGAAACGCCAAAGCGGTCCATTTGGATCGGTCTGCAAGGATGCTCGGTCCGCTGCGAGAAGTTCCCTTACCCGATCGACAACATCCGCGGCACGATCGAGATGGCCAACGATCGCTGGGAGTTCCGTGGACTGCAGGGAACGAACGATCGCGGCTTTGTCTCCTGCCAGGGGCATATGTCCAAGGTCGGCCCGGGCAGTGAGCTGGTGCTCAACTTCGAGGGCAAGCTGATTCCGCTGGAGGTCGAGCTCCGCGACGCCTTGCAACCCAGCGCGCAGCGACTGTGGGACGATCTCAAGCCGCACGGCACGGTCGATCTGACGTGCCGACTGAACTATCGAAGCGCCGATCGCCGTCTCGATCTAGCCGCCGAGGTTCGTCCGCTGCCGGGAACCACCTCGATCGAACCGGTGTTCTTCCCGTATCGGCTCGACAATCTGTCCGGCACGTTCAAGTACCGCAACGGCGTGGTCGATTTCCAGCAACTGCGAGGCGTCCACGATCAGGTCCGCGTGAGCAGCGATGGGCACTGCGAGGTGTCCGCCGAAGGGCGCTGGCAGCTCGATCTCAACAACCTCACGGTCGACCGCATGCAGGTCGATCACGATCTCCACCGCGCGCTGCCGCCCGCGCTGCGACGGATGGTCGATCGGGCGAAGCTCAAGGGGCGTCTGAATCTTCGCAGTAGCGAGCTGCGGTTGGCCGGTTCGGGTGCTGCGGACGCTCCCATCACGGCGAGTTGGCGACTCTACTGCGATGCGCACCGCGCCAGTTTGCAGTGCGGGCCGCTGTTGGAAAACATCCACGGCACGGTTGTGCTCGAAGGGGCCTTCGACGGATCGACCGCACGTAGTTGGGGCAACCTGCAACTCGATACGCTTTCCTATGGCGACTATCAGCTCACGCAGCTCAGCGGTCCGCTGTGGATCGACGATCGCACGCTCTGTCTCGGCGCCTTCGCACAGCAAACCGTCGAGGGGCAGCCTCCGCCCCACATTGTTGCCCGCGCCATCGGTGGCTACGTCCGCGGCGACGCCTGGGTGACATTGACCGAGTCCCCTCGCTACTACGTCAACGCGTCGCTGGTCGGCGGCGATTTGCGGCGCTGCGCGCAGGAGATCTTTGCGGGGCCGCAGGACTTGCATGGTACGGTCATGGCCCAGGTGCGGCTCACCGGCGCCGGTGCCGAAACGCACACGATGCGTGGCAGCGGAGAAGTGCACCTCAGCGATGCCAACATCTATGAGCTACCCTTGATGGTGGCCATGTTGAAGATTCTCAGCGTGCGTTCCCCCGATCCCACGGCCTTTTCCAACAGCGATATCGCGTTCCGCATCGAGGGCGATCACATCTATTGCGATCGGATCGATTTCCGCGGCGACGCCATCAGCCTGTTGGGTAAAGGCCAGATGGATTTTGACCGTCACCTGGACCTCACGTTTCACGCCATGGTGGGCCGCGACGAGTTTAGGGTACCCATCGTCCGCGACGTCATCGGCGAAGCGAGCAAACAAGTGCTGTTGATTCACGTGGGCGGCACGCTCGACAACCCGCTCACGCGCAAAGAGGCCTTTCCCGGAGTCAATCAGGCCCTGCAAACGCTGCAGGGAGATGTTCCCCGCGTGATCGGACGCCGCGAGTAGCGGCCCGTCGGTTGCGGCACAGGCACGAGTATGGCGCTGCATTGGCAGCGTAAAACAAAGGAAGGAGCCCAGGCCATGAGCGTCGGCCCCGCAGGTTTCTTGGGTGGCTTCGCCGGTAGTCCCCTGTCTCAAGCGCACGGGACCGATGCCAGTCGCGCAACCCAGGAGAACTCAGCGCAGCAGCGAGCCGCGCAGAGTGATCAGAAGGCCGAGAATGCCGCCGGCATCGGCACCACGGACGAGGACCAGGAGGCATCCGACCGCGATGCCGATGGTCGCCGGCTGTGGGAAGGCGACGCCGAGCAAAAGCCGGGCGAAGAGTCGAACTCCGAAACCGGGCCGCCCCGCCAGAGCCGCGATGCGAGCGGCGACGCCGGCCAGAATCTCGATCTCTCGGGCTGATGGTTGGGGCGAAACTCCAGTCTCCCCTGGCAGATAGCCGCTTTACCTCGCGCTGCGCCGCAGGTACGTTGTGGCCTAGGCGGTTGTAAAGATCTAGTTGAGGGGTAGAGCTCGAACTCCTTCTGGCGGCCGATCGTGCGTCCCGCGATCGAGCCTTCTGCGTCGAGCCTGCGACCAGGGAGTGAGGTCGCACTGTGCGCACACTCTGCCGAACTGTGGTGTAACCGCACCCGTTCGCGAGCCACCGCCAGCGCGACCCTGCGGATATCCAAGGCTTACCGAAGCTGCGTGGCAGGGGGATCAATGATGAAGTTACGTCTCAGGCGGTTTATTCCAGGTGCTCTCACGCTGTGCGTCCTCGCAGCGATGACGACGGCTGTGTTGGCGCAAGAGGGCGGAGTGGTAGTGGCCGAAGATCCGCCGCCGACTTCCGCCTCTGCAGATACCGGGGACAACGCCTGGATGTTGGCGTCCTCGGCACTGGTCTTGATGATGACCGGGCCCGGTCTCGCTCTCTTCTACTGCGGACTGGTAAGGAAGAAGAACGTGCTCAGCGTGATGATGCAGTGCTTCTTCCTGATGGGGCTGATGACGGTGATTTGGGCGGTGTACGGATACTCCTTGGCCTTCGGTTCCAGTGGCACCGATCTGGACCGCTGGATTGGAAACCTCGATCACATCTTCATGCGCGGCGTTCAGTCGGAGTGGAACGAAAGCGCCGGCGTCGCCGAGTACCCGATGAGTGGTTCGATTCCAACGATGACCTTCATGGTCTTTCAAGGGATGTTCTTCATCATCACGCCGGCGCTGATTTGCGGTGCGTTTGCAGAGCGCATGAAATTCAGCGCCATGGTCGTGTTCATGGTTCTATGGGGCACGCTCATTTACTGTCCGTTGGCGCACTGGGTCTGGGGGGGCGGGCTGCTCGCCTATGGCGGTGACTACAGCAAGATCGGTGAGTTCAGCATCGGGGCCCTCGACTTCGCCGGCGGGACGGTCGTGCACATCAGCTCAGGCGTCTCGGCGCTGATCTGTGCGTTAGTGCTCGGATCGCGTTTGGGATATGGAACCGAGCCGATGCCGCCACACAACCTGACGTATACGGTCGTAGGGGCCTCGTTGTTGTGGGTCGGCTGGTTCGGCTTCAATGCCGGTAGCGAACTTGCGGCAGACGGACAGGCCGCCAGCGCGTTTGTCGTCACGCACTTTGCGGCTGCTGCAGGCGCTGTCGCGTGGCCGGTGATGGAGTGGCTCATGCGCGGCAAACCAACGGTACTCGGCGCCTGCTCGGGTGCCGTCGCAGGACTGGTGTGCATCACTCCAGCTTCCGGCTTTGTGCAACCGATGCCGGCGCTGATTATGGGAGCGGTCGCAGGCATCGGGTGTTACATGGCCTGCACGGCGCTCAAGAAAGCCCTGGGTTACGACGACTCGCTGGACGCCTTTGGTGTACACGGCATCGGGGGGACGATCGGAGCAATCCTTACCGGGGTGTTTGCCACCCGTGCGGTTGCGGCAATGGATGCCAACGCCGACGATATTCCCGATCGGCTGGGTTTGCTCGAGAGTGGTACCGTCTTGGGCGCGCAGGTCGCCGCCACGGTGATCACTTGGATTCTCGCTGCCGTCGGCACCTTCATCATCCTCAAGGTGCTCGATCTGACGATCGGTCTGCGTGTTTCGCAGGCAGAGGAGATCGAAGGGCTCGACCAGAGCCAGCACGGCGAAGAAGGCTATATCTTTATCTAGTGAGGCGAACCACTAAACTGAATGCACCCGCCGCCGGCGCCGGACAGTGAGCCGCGCCGGCGGCGACAAGGAGCCCGGACCATGAAAAAGGTCGAAGCGATCATTCGTCACTTCAAGCTCGAAGACGTCAAGAACGCGCTCACCGAGCACGAGATTCACGGCATGACCATCACCGAAGTGCGCGGCTTCGGGCGGCAAAAGGGTCACACCGAGATGTACCGCGGCACCGAGTACCAGGTCGATTTCGTGCCCAAGGTGAAGCTCGAAGTCGTCGTTGCCGACGGTCAGTTGCAGACCGTTATCGACACCGTCTTGCGTACGGCGCAAACTGGACAGATCGGAGACGGAAAGATCTTCGTCAGCGATCTGCAGGAGGCCATCCGCATCCGCACGGGCGAAGGCGGCGAAGAGGCGCT